>CALJLA010000210.1 GCA_937983055.1 uncultured Pseudomonadota bacterium | reverse complement strand
ACCTGTCGAGCGGCTGCATTCGCACCACGGAAGGCGAACTGCCGGCGCGCATCGGCACCATTCTGGCCGGCCTGCGCGAAGTGATTACCGAGGGCCGTCCGGACGCGGTCGCCATTGAGAAAGTCTTTGTGAACGTGAATCCGCAATCCACCTTGCTCCTCGGGCAGGCGCGCGGCGCCGCCATCTGCGCCGCGGTGCTGCAGGCGCTGCCGATCGCCGAGTACACCGCGCTGCAGGTCAAGCAGGCGGTGGTCGGCAACGGGCACGCAAGAAAGGAGCAGGTGCAGGAGATGGTGCGGCGCCTGCTCGGATTGCCGGGGCTGCCGGGGGCGGATGCGGCAGATGCACTGGCCTGCGCCATCTGCCATGCGCACGGCGGACTCGGTCTGGGGTCGCTGGACACTCGGGGTTTGCGCGTGCGCCGGGGGCGCCTGGCATGATCGGTCGGTTGTCCGGCATCCTCGTCGAGAAGCGCCCGCCGATGGTCGCGCTCGACGTGCAGGGCGTGACCTACGAGATCGACGTGCCGATGAGCACGCTGTACCAGTTGCCGGCAACCGGTTCGAAAGTCACCCTGTTCACCCACCTGGTGGTGCGGGAAGACGCGCATTTGTTGTTCGGCTTTGCCAACGAGCAGGAGCGGCAGGTTTTCCGCCAGTTGCTCAAGGTCAACGGGATCGGCGCGCGCACCGCGTTGGCGGTGCTGTCTGGCCTGTCGGCGGAAGAGCTGTACCAGAGCGTTGCCGCGCAGGACGGCGTGCGACTGACGCGCATTCCCGGAATCGGGAAGAAGACTGCCGAGCGGCTGCTGCTGGAGTTGAAGGATCGCCTGCCGGCGAGCACCGGCGCGCCGGCAGGCGGCGGCTCTCCCAAAGGCGACGCCTTGCATGCGCTGCTGGCGCTGGGCTACAACGACCGCGAGGCGTCTGCAGCGCTGGCCAAGGTAGCAACCGACGCCGGCGTACCGGAAGCGATCCGCCAGGCGCTGAAGCTGCTTTCCAAGGCCGGCTGAGCCGGGTTCGGCGCGCTGCCGTTGGTCTGCCGGCGGCCGTCGATGTCGTTGCACGACGACAGCAAAATCAGTGAGATGCGATCCAGTTCCAGAGGGTCCGTGAGCTATAATTCGCCGCAATCGCAATCTGCGAGAAACGACCGCTGCGAAGGGGCTGGGAAAGAAAATGAGGCAAAGTTTTCGGTGCCTGTTGTTCGCGATTGCAATCGGGGCGGCAGTGCCGGTGCAAGCAGCGCAGGCCGATACGCAGCCGCAGGTCGAGGAGTTGATCCGGCTGCACAACCTGCGCACGTCGGTGTCGATCGGCAACCTCTACCTCAAACAGGCGTCCCTGGTGTCGGTGCGCGCCCTGTTGGCGCGTATCGGTCGCGAGGAGTCCCTGGGTGCCGATTGGCAGCCGGCCAACCCGTATTGGCGCCAGGCGGAGGAAGCGCTGCTCGAGCGGGCGATGCTGCGGGTTGAAAGCGACTTTGCGAGCCTGGAGTGGCTGCGACCGCTCTGGGTCGAGCTGGGCCGCCAGGAGTTCAGCCCCGAGGAGCTCAGCCGTCTGGTCGCGCACTTCCGCTCGGACGTGGGGCGCAAGCAGGCGCAGATCATCGATCACACCGTATCCACGCATGTGATGATGGCGCTGTCCTTTGCCGGCAAGCTGAACAACATGCCCGGTGTCGAGGAAGAGCTGGCGCTGATGCAGGCGCTTTGGAATAACGAAGACCGGGAGATGCGCTTCTCGATCCAGGACGCGGCCAACGCAGACGGGCAGGCATTTGCCCTGTCGCCGCTCGGCAAGAAGTACTTTGTCACCGCGATCCTCAAACTCACCGGCATCGTCAACAGGCGGCTGGACGAGATGGCGACGCAGCTGCAGGCCGACGTCGCGCGCCACGAAGCCGCTGCACGCCCGTATGTCGAAGGCTTCAAGAGTGCGCGTCGCTGACGGCGGGCCTACTGACCGGCGCGAGTTGCCGCGCGGATGATCGAGACCGATCGGCTCATCACCCCGGCGCCCCTGTCCTCGCAGGAAGAGGCCTTTGAACGGGCATTGCGTCCGCGTCAGCTGGACGAGTACGTCGGCCAGGAAAAAATCCGCGAGCAGCTTTCGATCTTCATCGAGGCAGCCCGCGCCCGCGCCGAGGCGCTCGACCATGTGCTCCTGTTCGGGCCGCCCGGGCTGGGCAAGACTACGCTTGCGCACATCATCGCGCGCGAGATGGGCGTCAACCTTCGCCAGACCTCCGGGCCGGTGCTGGAGCGCCCCGGCGACCTTGCCGCGCTGCTGACCAACCTGGAGCCCAACGACGTCCTGTTCATCGACGAAATCCACCGCCTGTCGGCGGTGGTGGAAGAAATCCTGTACCCGGCGCTCGAGGACTACCAGATCGACATCGTGATCGGCGAGGGCCCGGCCGCACGCTCGGTCAAGCTCGATCTGCCGCCCTTCACGCTGGTGGGTGCGACCACGCGGGCGGGAATGCTGACCAACCCGCTGCGCGACCGCTTCGGCATTGCCGCGCGGCTGGAGTTCTACACGGCGGGGGAATTGCAGCGCATCGTGGAGCGGTCGGCGCGGCTGCTTGCCGTGGAGGTCAGCCCCGACGGCGCGCTCGAGATTGCCTCGCGTTCGCGCGGAACCCCCCGCACTGCCAGCCGGCTGCTGCGGCGGGTACGTGATTTTGCCCAGGTCAGGGCTCAGGGCAAGGTCGATCGGCATACGGCCGATGCCGGCCTGTCGATGCTGGAAGTCGATCCGCTGGGGCTGGACGTGATGGACCGCAAGCTGCTGCTGGCGGTCATGGAGAAATTCAACGGCGGCCCGGTGGGCATCGACAGCCTGTCGGCGGCGATCGGCGAGGCCCGCGACACGATCGAGGACGTACTGGAGCCGTTTCTGATCCAGCAGGGCTATTTGCAGCGGACCCCGCGCGGCCGGATGGCCACGGTCAGCTGTTACCGGCACTTTGGGCTGGCAATGCCGTCAAAGGGGGCGAATGCCGACCTTTGGGGGGAGCACTGATATCGTTTTCTCGGTCCCGATCCGGGTCTACTTCCAGGACACCGATGCGGGCGGCGTGGTCTATCACGGCGCCTACCTGGACTTCCTGGAGCGGGCGCGTACCGATTGGCTCGAAGCGCTCGGCTTTGCCCAAACCGACCTGGCCGGTCGCCACGGCGTGCTGTTCATCGTGCGCACACTGGAGTTGGCGTATCTCAGGCCGGCGGTGCTGGACGACCGGCTCGCGGTCGGCGTCGAGATCGTGCGGCTCGGTCGGGCGCAGGTGACGCTGAGACAGGAAGTGCGGCGTGGCGAGGATGCGCTGTTGCGCGCGCAGGTGAATCTGGCCTGCGTCGGGCGCGAGGGGCTGCGCCCGCGCCCGTTGCCGGAAGACATTTATGCGGCGCTGGCGGCGGACGCGCGGCGCGAACTATCGAAGGAGGCCTGACAGGCAATGACAGTCACTCAAGACTTATCGCTGGTATCGCTGATCTCGAACGCGAGCCTGCTGGTGCAGATCGTCATGGCGGTGCTGCTGGCGATGTCGTTGATCTCCTGGTGGTTCATCTTCCGCAAGATGTTCGTGGTACGCGAAGCGCTGCGCCGGACCGAGGAGTTCGAGCGCAGCTTCTGGAGCGGCGCCGACCTGGGCACGCTGTATCAGGCGGCCGCCTCCAATCGTGCCAACGCCGGCAGCCTGGAGCGGGTGTTCGAGTCGGGATTCCGGGAGTTCGTGAAACTGAGGAAGCAGCACGGCATCAGCCTTCCCGTGCTGATGGACGGCACCCGGCGCGCAATGCGCGCGACCTACCAGCGCGAGATGGACCATCTTGAATCCCACCTGTCTTTTCTGGCGACGGTGGGATCGGTAAGCCCGTACGTCGGCCTGTTTGGCACGGTGTGGGGAATCATGAATGCCTTCCGGGGTCTCGCCAACGTCGGCCAGGCCACGCTCGCGCATGTGGCGCCGGGCATTGCCGAGGCGCTGGTGGCCACGGCGATGGGCCTGTTTGCGGCGATCCCCGCGGTGGTCGCCTTCAATCATTACGTCCGCCACATCGAGCGGCTGTCGACCCGTTTCGACAGTTTCATGGAGGAGTTCTCCAACATCCTCCAGCGCCAGGCCCACGCCGCTTCGCCGACGCAGTCGCAGACCCCGATTCAGGGGGTGGCCTGACATGGCCGTGCGCCGCCATCGCCGCCTGATGAACCAGATCAATGTCGTGCCGTACATCGACGTGATGCTGGTGTTGCTGGTGATCTTCATGGTGACCGCGCCGCTGATGAACCCCGGCGTGATCGACCTGCCGTCCATCGGCAAGGCCTCAACGCCGCCGGCGCAGCCGTTCGAAGTGATGATTCGCGCCAACGGCGACCTGTCCTATGTCGACCGCGATGTATCGGGCGCCGAGCGACCGGTGAGTCGCGAGGAACTGGTCAAGGTCATCAAGCAGAAGCAGAAGAAGAATCCTGCGCAGCCGGTGGTGATCTCGGCGGACAAGAGCGTGCGCTATGAACGCGTGCTTCAAGTCATGGACCTGCTGCAGCAGAACCAAGTCCAGCGCGTTGGCCTGCTTGCGGTGCCTAAGCCCTGATGGAAGCGGTGTCCGAGCCGGGACGTCTCGCGTCCGGCGTGCTCGCGGTGGCGGTGCATGTGGTGTTGCTCGCGTTGCTGATCGTCGGCATCAGTTGGCAGAAGCGGCCGGTCGGCCCGGTCTTTGTCGAGCTCTGGCAGGATCTACCCGCCCCGGAAGTGGTCTCGCCCGCGCCCAAGCCGCAGCCGAAGCCGGCGCCGCCCCCGGAACCGAAACCGGCGCCGAAACCCGAGCCCAAGCCAGAACCGAAGCCGGCGCCGCCGCCGCCCAAGGCGGAAGCGCCCAAGCCGACCCAGGCCGAGATCGAGCTGAAGGAAAAGCAGCGCCGCGAGCGCGAGGCGGAGCAAAAGCGCCAGGAGGATCTCAAGCGGCTGCAGGCCGAGAAAGAGCGGCTGGAGGCGGAAAAGCGGCGGCTGGAGGAGGAGCGCCGGCGCGCGGAGGAAGTTGCGCGCAAGCAGGAACAGGCACGCCAGTTCGCCGAGGAACTGCGGCGCGAGGAAGAGGTGCGCCGCGCGGAGCAACTGCGGCGCGAAGACGAGGCGCGCCGTGCGGCCGCCGCGGCCGAACAACAGCGGCGCGAAGCCGAGCAGCGGCGGCGCGAGGCGGAGCGTCAGGCGGAGGAGGCGGCGCGGGTACGCGAAGCGGAAGAGGCCCGGGTCCGGGCGGAAGCGCAGGCGCGCGCGGCCGCCGACCGGCTGGTGGCCGACTACGTGGCCCGCATCCAGGCCAAGATTCGCGGCCAGGTCATCGTGCCGGCGAATATTCCCGGCAACCCGCAGGCGGTCTACCAGGTCGTATTGCTGCCCGGCGGCGACGTGCTTGAGGCACGCCTGGTGCGCTCCAGCGGCGTTCCGGCCTATGACGCGGCGGTGGAGCGGGCCATCCTCGCTTCGCAGCCGTTGCCGGTGCCGAGCGACCCGAATCTGTTCCAGGGTCGGTTCCGTGAGCTTGAACTGAAATTCAGACCAAAAGAGTGAGGAAAGATGGGACGTAACTTGTCGGCCGCGATGAAGTTGCTGCTCGTGCTGCTGATGCTGCAGGCGGGGGCGACCCGCGCCCAGCTGTCGATCGAAATCGTCGGCGGCGGCGCCAGCCAGATTCCGATTACCGTGCTGCCATTCGGCAGCGAGGAACGCTTCCCGGAGCGCGTGAGCCAGATCGTGTCCGCCGATCTGCAGCGCAGCGGCCTGTTCCGCCTCGGCAGCCAGGGCAGCGTCAGGCCGTTTCCGATGGAAGTGAGCGAGGTCGATTACCGGTACTGGCAGAACGAAGGCAGCCAGACCCTGGTAATCGGCCGCGTGCTGGAGCGCACCGACGGCAAGATCGATGTGCGCTTCCGGCTGCTGGATGTCGCCAAGCAGTCGCAGCTGCTCGGCTTTTCGTTCGTGGTCAGCCCCAACCAGCTGCGCGTCACCGCGCACCGTATAGCGGACCTCATCTACGAGAAGCTCACCGGCGACGCCGGGGTGTTCGCCACCAAAATCTGCTACGTGGTGAAGAGCGGCGATCTGTTCGAGCTGCAGGTGGCCGATGCCGACGGCTACAATCCGCAGGTGGTGCACCGTTACCGTGAGCCGATCATCTCGCCGCAGTGGTCACCGGACGGCAACCGCATCGCCTACGTGTCGTTCGAGCAGCAAAAGCCGATCGTCTATGTGCTGAACGTCTACGACGGGACGCGGCGGGTGCTGGCCAGCTTCGAGGGCTCCAATTCGGCGCCGGCCTGGTCGCCGGATGGCCGGCGGCTCGCGGTCACTCTGACCAAGGACGGGGTGTCGCAGATCTATCTGATCAATGCCGACGGCAGCGGGCTGTTCCGCCTGACCTACAGCCAGTCGATCGACACCGAGCCGAATTTTTCTCCCGACGGCCGCCACCTGCTGTTCACATCGGATCGCGCAGGCGGCCCGCAGATTTATCGCATGCGAGTCGATGGCAGCGGCGAGCCGGAGCGCATGACCTTCGAGGGAGGCTACAACGTCACGCCCCGGCACAGCCCCGACGGCAAGTCGTTCGTGTTCATCCATCGCAACGCCGGGCGTTTCAATGTCGCAGTGCAAGATATCGCCACCCGCCAAGTGCAGTTGCTGACTTCGGGCTCGTTCGACCAGTCGCCAACATTCGCGCCAAATGGCAAGATGATTCTCTATGCCTCTGAAATTAAAGGGCGTGGTATATTAGCCGCCGTGTCGAGCGATGGGCGGATCAAACAACGTATTACCGCGCAGGCAGGCGACATCCGTGAGCCCGCCTGGGGGCCGCTTGTGAACAATCGCCGAAAGGAGTGAACTCGATGAAACATGCAGCAATTGCCTGGTGCTTGGTGTTCCTGGTCGCTGGCTGCGCCAGTCAGGGTCAGCGCGGTGCCGAGATCGAGCAGCGCGACCTGTTCGACCAGAGTGAGGCGGCGCGGCGGGCCGAGCAGCAGCGTCAGGCGGAGGCCGAGAAGCAGGCGCAGATCCTGCGCGAGCAGGAAGAACTGAAGCGCCAGCTCGAGGAGCAGCAGCGCCGCCAGGCCGAGCAGCAGGCGGCGCAGGGCGCCCAGGCACCGGAGGGCACGGCGGCGGGCCAGAGGCCGGATTCGCCGGTGATCCGGCCGTTGTCGAGCGGCACTGTCGGTGAGGGACAGGCGGGTGGCGACCCGTGGGCGCAGCTCAAGGAGCCCGGCAGCCTTTTGTCCCAGCGAAGCATCTATTACGACTTCGACCGCTATGACATCAAGGAGGACTACGTGCCCATCGTCGAGGCGCATGCCAAGTTCTTGGTGGCGAATCCGGACATGAAAGTGGTCATCCAGGGCAATTGCGACGATCGTGGCAGCCGCGAATACAACCTGGCGCTCGGCCAGCGGCGCGCCGACAGCGTGAAGCGGGCGATGGTGCTGCTCGGCGTGAAGCCGCGTCAGATCGAGACGGTCAGTTTCGGCGCGGAAAAGCCGATCGCATTCGGCCAGGATGAGGAAAGCTGGGCGAAGAACCGTCGTAGCGACATTGTCTACTTGAACGAGCCGAGCTGATTCTGATTGCGGCGCCGCCGCGTCGGACCGCGGTGGTCTACTCCAGGCGGCGGCGGCACTCACTGGAGGTCCCCGATGCTTGATAAGGTCCGACTCCCGCTGCGCCGCTGTCCGCAGGGCGCCCGCGTGCGGCAATGCTGGTTGAGTCTTCTTGCTGTGGTCGCCTTCGCAGGCGGGGCGCAGGCGGCCGTCGATCCGGAAGCGCGCGTGCAGATCTCGCGCCAGCAGTCGCAGCTCGCGGCGCTGCAAAACCGCATGGACACAATCGACGCCTGGCGCGCGTCGCTGCAGGACCAGAACGCACTGCTCAAGAACCGCTATGACGGGCTGCACGAGGTGCAGCAGCAGCTCAATGCGCAGTTTCTGACCCTGCGCGAGCAGCATAAGGGCATCGCCGGTGAATGGAATGCGTTCAGGGACGGGCAGGAACAGCTGGCGCGAGAATTTGCCACCGTCGTTGCTCAGGTCCAGGACCTGGCGCAGACGCAACAGGCAAGCGAGATTCGCCTGGCGCAGATCGAAGGCCAGGCCGGCGGGCGAGGGATGGTCCAGCTGATGAATCAGGTCGACGCCCTCAATCTCGAGCTGAATAAGCTGCGCGGGCAGGTGGAAGTGCTGGCCAACAGCATCGACAACGCACAGAAGCGCCAGCGCGACATGTACCTCGATCTGGACACCCGCCTGCGACGGGTCGAGCAGCAGGATCTTGCCGCCGGGGCCAAGAAGAACGAGCAGACGATTGCAGCCTTGGAAGAGCGAATCAAGAAGCTCGAACAGGCCCTGGCCGCGCGGACGGCCATCCCGGCCCCGGTGAACACCGCTTCCGGTGCGGAGGCGCCGGCGCCAGCGCCGAGCGTGACCGCGGCCGGCGCACCGGCATTGTCGCCGGCGACGCTGCCGGGCGGCGACGCGGGTGGGCCGCAACGTGCCTACGATGCCGCGCTGTCGGCCTATCGGGTGGCCGATTACCAGGGCGCGATCAGTGCGTTCCGGAGCTTCGTTCAGCAGCACCCGCGCCATGCATTGGCGGCCAACGCCCAGTACTGGATTGGCGACGCCTTCTACCAGGTGCGCGATTATCGTGCCGCCATCGACGCGCAGCGCCAGCTGATTGCGAGTCACCCCGACAGCCCAAAAGTGCCCGATGCCCTGCTCAACATCGGCAGCGCCGAACTGGGGCTCGGCAATGCGGCGGCTGCGCGCAAGGCCTGGGAGGAAGTGGCTGCGCGCTACCCCGATTCGGAGTCGGCCGAGAAGGCGCGCCAGCGCCTCGCCCGGCTGCCGTAAAGCCCATGCAGGCGGTTGGCGAGCGCGTCAGGGGCGCGCCATCTGCGCAACGGCCAGCGACCGTGCGGCTGACCGTGACGAGAAACGTGCTGGGAGAGCGGAGCGGCGGGTGCCGGGTGCCCGCTGGCGGCGTGACGCGGTGGCCATTGGCCAGCATGACGGACCGGGGTGGGTTCGCGGCACCGAACTTGACGTA
>CALJLA010000209.1 GCA_937983055.1 uncultured Pseudomonadota bacterium | reverse complement strand
CGCGCGACCCGCGCCGATGTGCTGCAGGCGCAGACGGCGCGTTCGCAGGCGCAGCTCGACCGCACCCGCGCGCAGGGCGACGCCGCCACTGCCGGCGGGCAGCTCGCCGCCGCGCTGGGCCTGCGTGCCGACGTAGTTCTGTTGCTGGCGCCGCCGCCGGATCTGGCGGCCTTTGCGCTGGGCGAGCAGGCGGTGGAACAACTGATCGATGCGGCGAAGGCGCAGCGCCCGGAACTGCTCGGCGCACAGGCCCGCGTGCGCCAGGCCGAGGCCGACCTGCGCGCGGCCGAGGCGGCCGACCGCCCGGTGGTCTCGCTGTTCGGCAGCGCCGCCGCCAGCGCGTCGAATCCCGGCGCCGACCCGGTGGAAGGCACCGTGGGCGTGCGCCTGCAGGTGCCGATCTTCACCGGCTACCGCAACAGCTACCGCATTCGCGCCGCGCGCGAGCAGGTGGACGTGCGCCGCGCCGAGTTCGACCGCGCCGGCAGCGATGTTGCGCTCGAGGTGTGGCAGTCGTGGCAGCAGCTGCGCACCGAGGGCGAGTCGTATCGTGCCGCGCTCGATCTGGTGGCGAGCGCGCGCGAAGCCTTCGAGGCGGCGCTGGCGCGCTACAACGCCGGCGTCGGCACCCTCATCGACCTGCTCAACGCGCAAAGCGCGGCCGCGGGCGCCGACTTCCAGCGCATCCGGTCGCAGTACGACTGGTACGTGTCGAAGGCTTCGCTGGTGCGCGCGCTCGGCACGCTCGATCCCGGCCTGTTCGCGGCGCCGGCGCGGCCATGATGCGCGCCCTGCTTCGCGTGCTGGTGCCGCTCGCGCTGATTGCCGCCGCGGCAGGCGCCGGCCTGTGGTACTGGCAGTCCTCGCGCGGGCAGCCGATCGAGGCGCGCTACGTGAGCGAAGCGCTCTCGACCGGCCCGCTTACCCAGGTGGTCACGGCCAACGGCACGCTCAATCCGGTGTCGCTGGTCAGCGTCGGCACCCAGGTGTCGGGCACGGTGAAGAAGCTGCACGCCGACTTCAACGACCGGGTGAAGGCCGGCGACATCCTGCTCGAGCTGGACCCGACGACATTCCGCGCGCAGGTAGAACAGAGCAACGGCCAGGTGGCGATCGCCACCGCCGCGCTCAGGCTGGCCGAGGCCAGCGAGCGCCGGCTGCGCGGGCTGTTCGAGCAGGACTATGTCTCTCGCGAAGAGCTCGATCAGGCGGTGCAGCAGCTCGAGGCGGCGCAGGCGCAGTTGCGCATCGCCCGCGGCCAGCTCGCGCGCGACCGTGCCAACCTCGCCTACTCGGTGATCCGCTCGCCGGTGTCTGGCGTGGTGGTGTCGCGCGAGGTCGACATCGGCCAGACGGTGGCGGCCAGCTTCCAGACGCCGACGCTGTTCAAGATTGCGCGCGACCTGCGGCAGATGCAGATCGACTCGAATGTCGCCGAGGCCGACATCGGCAGGGTCAGGGTCGGGCAGGCGGTGCGCTTCGCGGTGGATGCGTATCCGGGGCGGGACTTCGACGGTGTGGTGCGCCAGATCCGCCTGAACCCGATCGTCGAGCAGAACGTGGTCACCTACAACGTGGTGGTGAGCGTCGACAATCCGGAACTGGTCCTGCTGCCGGGGATGACCGCCTATCTCAGCATCGAGGTCGACTGCCGTGCGTCCGCCCTGCTGGTGCCGAATGCGGCGCGGCGCTTCCGGCCGCGCGACCCGGCGCTGCTGCGCGAGCGGCCGCCCGGCGCGGTGGTGTGGACCCTGGCCGGCGAGCGCCTGCGGCCGGTGCCGCTGGAAACCGGCATCAGCGACGGCCGCCACACCGAAGTCACCGGCGGTGCGCTCAAGGCCGGCGACGCGGTGGTGGTGGAAGCGGTCGGCGGCGGCGAAGCGGCACGGCCCGAGCGATTCCGGCTGTTTTGATGCCCGTTTCTGCGAAGAGCGCAATGCTGAAAGAGCGAAACACACAACACGCTGCGCAGCTGCTTGTTGCGTGTTTCGCCTGTGCGTCTTTGAATCTCGCCTGCGAACTTTCGCTTTCGACGCCATGAATGCCCCGCTGATCGAAGTCGAGTCGCTGTACAAGCAATACGAGACGGCGGCCGGGCCATATCCGGTGCTGCATGGCGTCAGCCTTACTAGCGACGCGTGCGGGTTCTTGGCGGTGATTGTGCCCTGGGGTGCGGGCAATTCGCCCTTCAGGAGCATTCTCGGCTGCCTCGACGCGCCGACGGCCGGCCGCTACCGGCTGGATGGCGAAGACACCGGGCGGCTGGATGCCGACCGCCTGGCGGCCTTGCGCAACCGGGTGATCGGCTTCGTGTTCCAGGGCTTCAACCTGCTGCCGCGCATGAACCTTCGCGACAACGTGGCGCTGCCGCTGCTGTATGCCGGCGTCGACGCGGCGAGCCGCCGCCGTCGTGCCGACGAACTGCTCGAGCGCGTGGGGCTGACCCGCGTGGCGCATCACCTGCCGAACGCGATCTCCGGTGGGCAGCAGCAGCGGGTGGCGATCGCGCGCGCGCTCGTGAACCGGCCGCGCCTGGTGCTGGCGGACGAACCGACCGGCAATCTCGACACCCATACCAGCCGTGAAATCATGTCCCTGCTCGCGGAGCTGAACCGGGAGAGCGGTCTGACCATCGTGCTGGTGACGCACGAGGCGGACGTGGCGCGCTTTGCGCGCCGGCAGGTGCATTTTCTCGACGGGCGCATCGACGCCGACCATGCCGCGGCCTCAGTGCGGGAGGCAACGGCATGACCTTCGAGATGCTGCGCGAGGCCTGGCGGGCGATGGGCGCGAATCGCCTGCGCACCTTTCTCACCATGCTCGGCATGATGATCGGGGTGGGCGCGGTGGTGCTGATGCTGGCGATCGGGCAGGGCGCGCAGTACCAGATCCAGCAGACCATCGCCACCATGGGCAGCAACCTGTTCATCGTGTTCGCCGGCTGGACGCGCACCTCCGGCGCCCGCGGCGAAGCCGGTTCGGCGCCGACGCTGACCATCGGCGACACGCGCGCCATCTCGGCGCTGCAGAGCGTCGCCGGCGTGGCGCCGCTGCAGCGGAGCAGCCTGCAGGTGGTGTACGGCCCGTCGAACATGAACACCTCGGTGTACGGCACCACGCCGGCGTACTTCGAGGTGCGCAGCTGGGAACTGCGCGCCGGCACCGCTTTTGTCGAGGCCGACCTGCGCTCGGCGGCGCGCGTGGCGGTCATCGGCAGCGTGGTGGCCGACACCCTGTTCGGCGCGCAGGAGCCGGTGGGCAAGACCATCCGCATCCGCAACAGCCCGTTCCTGGTGATCGGCGTGCTCGCGCCCAAGGGCCAGAGCCTCGACGGGCGCGACCAGGACGACAGCATCTACGTGCCGTTCACCACCGCGCAGACCCAGCTCTTCGGCAACCGCTTTCCCGACCGGGTGCGCTACATGCTGGTGCAGGCCGCCTCCGAAGACACGATGGACGAGGCGCAGCGGGCGATGACGGCACTGCTGCGCCAGCGCCACCGGCTGCCGGCGGACGCGGACAACGACTTCTCCATCCGCAACCTGTCGGCGATCGCCGAGGCGCGGCAGCAGACTACGCGGGTCATGTCGCTGCTGCTCGGCGCGATCGCGTCGGTGTCGCTGCTGGTCGGCGGCATCGGCATCATGAACATCATGCTGGTGTCGGTGACCGAGCGCACCCGGGAAATCGGCATCCGCATGGCGATCGGCGCGCGCCGGCGCGACATTCTCATGCAGTTTCTGCTCGAAGCGGTGATCGTGTCGCTGATCGGCTGCGCGGTGGGCGCCGCGCTCGGCGTCGGCATCGCGTTCGCGGTCAACGCCCTGGCCGGCATCGCGGTGATCGTGACCGGCGCCTCGATCGCGCTGGCCTTCCTGGTGGCCGCCGCCATCGGCGTGTTCTTCGGCTGGTATCCGGCGCGCAAGGCGGCGCTGCTGCGGCCGATCGATGCATTGAGGTACCAATAGGCGGTGCCGGGCTGCGAGTGCGCCGCCTGCGGCGGCGGTCAAGCGCTCAACGCAGAGGCCGCGAAGGACGCAGAAGTGCGCAGAGGAAATCAACTGCCAGGCGAACCACCAGGGCACGAAGTGTTGTCGCTCGGCTTGCACCCTATTTGTTCCTCCGCGTGCCCCGTAGTTCGGCCGTGCAGTTCATCGGCAGGCGTCCGGCGACTGGTTTGACGGCGGGCGCCGGGTCGCCGACACTGGCGCGCATCGTCCGATTCCCGGAGCTCCGTACCATGCCCTCACGCCTGCTGCCGCTTGCGCTGGTTGTTTTCTCCCTGCCCGTTCATGCCGACCTGCGCAGCGACACCGAAGCCGCCGCACGCGCCATCGAGCCGAAAGTCATCGCCTGGCGGCGGGACATACATCAGCATCCCGAGCTGGGCAACCGCGAGTTCCGCACCGCCGGCCTGGTTGCCGATCATCTGCGGCGGCTGGGTCTCGAGGTGAAGACCGGCGTCGCACACACCGGCGTGGTCGGACTGCTGCGCGGCGGCAAGCCCGGGCCGGTGGTGGCGCTGCGCGCCGACATGGACGCGCTGCCGGTGACCGAGCAGGTGGACCTGCCGTTCGCCTCGAAGGTGCGCACCGAGTGGGCCGGCAAGGAAACCGGGGTGATGCACGCCTGCGGCCACGACACCCATGTCGCCATCCTGATGGGCGTGGCCGAGATCCTCGCGCAGCAGCGCGACCGCCTGCCGGGCACGGTGAAGTTCATCTTCCAGCCGGCCGAGGAAGGCCCGCCGCCGGGCGAGGAAGGCGGCGCGGCGCTGATGGTGAAGCAGGGCGTGATGGAGAATCCGCGGCCGGCCGCGGTGTTCGGCCTGCACATCGGCTCGATGCACGAAGCCGGCACCATCGCCTACCGGCCGGGCCCGGTGATGGCGGCCGCCGACGTGCTGCGCATCCGCGTGCAGGGCCGGCAGACCCACGGCTCGGCGCCATGGACCGGCGTCGATCCGATCGTGGTCGCCTCGCAGATCGTGCTGGCGCTGCAGACCGTGGTCAGCCGGCAGGTCAACATCACCCAGGAGCCGGCGGTGGTGTCGATCGGCGGCATCGACGGCGGTAACCGCTTCAACATCATTCCCGACAAGGTGGAGATGGTCGGCACCATCCGCACCTTCGACGAGGCGATGCGCGACGACATCCATGCCCGCGTGCGCCGCATCGCCGAGAACATCGCCGAAGCGAACGGCGCGACAGCCGTGGTCGAGATCGACAAACCCTACGCCGTCACCATCAACGACCCGGCGCTCACCGAGCGGATGCTGCCGACGCTGAAGCGGGTGATGGGCGAGGAGAACGTGATCCTGCGCCCGAAGACCACCGGCGCCGAGGACTTCTCCTACTTTGCCCAGAAGGCGCCGGGTTTCTTCTTTTTCCTCGGCGGCTCGCCGAAGGGCACCGACCTGTCGACCGTCGCCTATAACCATTCGCCGAAGTTCTACGTCGACGAATCCGCGCTGCTCTACGGCGTGCGCGCGCTCACCCAGGTCACGCTGGACTATCTGCAGATGAAGTGACGGCGCCCGGCAGAAGAACCGAAAGGACCGGCGCTCACCGCGGAGGACACGGAGGACATGGAGGACGCGGAGGAAAGACGCGAGTTGATCCTAAACGAATGACCTCGTGTCTTCGTCCCCTGGTGTGTCGTTCTTGGATTTTCCTGGCGCCCTTGGTGCCTTGGTGGTTCGCAATTGCTGTTGCTTTAGCTCCGCGCCCCCTGCGTTGAGCATCTGACCGCCGCCGCAGGCGGCGAACTCGGCCTTGTTCATTTGCCGCCTGTTGCCGAGGCGCGGCCGAGCGCCTCGACCGCCTGATGCGCGCTGAGAAACACCTGCCCGTCCTGCAGCCAGTGCTCGAACTGCGCGCGCTGCAGATGATCCATCACCGGCCCCTTGACGTCGGACAAGTGCAGCGTCACGCCGGCTTCGGCGACCGCGAGCGCCACCCGCTGCAGCGCTTCCAGCGCGGTACTGTCGACGGCGTTCACGCTGCTCATCACCAGGATCACGTGGCGTACTTCGTGATGCGCCGCAAGCTCGGCGGCGATGGTGGATTCGAGAAAACCGGCATTGGCGAAGCTCAGGTTCTCGTCGACGCGGATCAGCAGCAGATGCGGCCAGGTCTCCACCTCGTGCCGGCGTACGTTGCGAAAGTGCTCGCTGCCGGGCAGCCGGCCGAGAATCGCCACATGCGGACGCGCCGCGCGCAGCGCGAAGCTCGCCAGCGATGCGGCAATGCCGAGCGCCAGGCCGATTTCGATGCCGAGCAGCAGCACCCCGGCGGCGGTGCCGGCGAGCACCGCGCCATCCACGCGGTCGTAGCGCCACACGGCCGCCGCGCCGCGCAGGTCGATCAGCCGGATCACCGCGACGATGATGATGGCGGCGAGGGCGGCCTTGGGCACCTGAGAAAGCAGCGGCGCCAGCGCCAGCACCGCGGCCGCCACCAGCACGGCGGTGACCACCGAGGCGATCTGGGTGCGGGCACCGGCGGCGTAGTTCACCAGGGTGCGGGAAAAACCGCCGGCGACCGGCATGCCGGCGGATACGCCGGCGGCGAGGTTCGCCGCGCCAAGCGCGATCAGCTCCTGGTTGGCGTCGATGCTCTGGCGGCGGCGATGCGCCAGCACCTTGGCGATCGACAGACTCTCGACATAGCCGACCAGGCTGATGAGCAGTGCCGACACCGCCAGCGAGCTCAGTTCAGCCGCCGCCGGCAGCTCCAGCGCGAGCGAAGGCAGGCCGCGCGGGATATCGCCGACCACTGCCACGCCGGCGCCAAGATGGCCGGCGAACAGCGCCGCGCCCACCACCACCACCAGCGGCATGGTGCGCGAGATCATCAGTGCGCTCGCCGCGGACAGGCCGGCCCGCGCCAGCAGCCGCTGCAGCGGCGAGCCCGCGAGCAGCAGCAGCGCGATGCCGGCCGCACCAATGAGCAGGGCGCCCGGCTGCATCGAGCGCAGCGCGTCCAGCACGGCGGACGGGTGTGCGGCGAAATCCGCGAGCCGCGGCCACTGGGTGCCGGTGAGCCCCGGCAGCTGCGACAGCACGATGATGACCGCCGCCGCGCTGGTGAAGCCGGAGAGTACCGGGTGACTCAGGAAATTCGCCAGCACACCCATCCGGGCGAGGCCCATGCCGAGCAGCATGGCGCCGCACAGCAGGGCGAGCAGCAGCGCGGCGCCGACCGGATCGGTGCCGGGCGGAAGCTGGGCAAGCGCATGGGCCACCATGATCGCCGCGACCGACACCGGCCCCACCGCGAGGGTGCGGCTGCTGCCGAACAGCGCATAGGCAACCGGCGGCAGGATGCTGGCGTAGATGCCCGCCTGCGGCGGAAGACCCGCCAGCAGCGCGAACGCCATGCCCTGCGGCACCAGCAGAATGGCGGTGACGATGCCGGCGACCAGGTCGCCGGAAAAATCCTCGCGCCGGTAAGTCCGGATCCAGCGCGCCAGCGGCACCAGGCGCGCGAGCCGCTCGCCGGTCGCAGATGCGCCTGAATTGCTCGCCGGAGAATTCATCCCGTCATTATGGCCGAGCGCCGATCCGCCGCCGGCGGCGCGGCTCAGCCCTGCTGTTCGGCGATGTCGCGCAGCGCGGCGGCATCGAGCACGCGAATCTGGCTGCGCGAGAGTTCCACCAGGCCGCGGTCTTCGAAACTGCGCAGCACCCGCCCGACCATCTCGCGCACAGTGCCGAGGTCGTCGGCAAGCTTCTGCTGCGTCACCTGCAGCACCGGCCCGCCGGCGATCAGCGCGGCCGCGAGCCGCCGGTCGAGACGCTGGAAGCTGATTGCCTCGACCAGTTCCATCAGTCCCGACAGGCGCTCGCTGAACAGCCCGAACACCCAGCGGCGGAAGGGCTCTTCGCGCGCCATCAGCTCGCCGAACAGGCGCGGCGGAATCGTCAGCACGGTGACGTCGCTCTCGGCCACGCCCGAGGCGCCGTACTCGACTTCGCTCAGCAGGCAGCCGGTGCTCATGATGCAGGCTTCGCCCGGGCGCACCCGGTAGAGCTGCACCTCGCGGCCACCTGGCGAGGTGCGGGTCACCCGCACGCTGCCGTCGATCAGCAGCGGAAAGCCGTCGCAGGGATTGCCCGAGGCGAACATCAGCCTGCCGGCCGCGAGTCGCCGCACGGCGCTTGCCTGCAGCACCTCATCGAGCGAAGCCGGCGCGATGCGGGCAAACACCGGGAACAGGCGCAGCAGTTCGCCGCGCAGATCGGGGGACGTCATCGCCGCAGTATCGGCGTCCGCCGCGCCGGCTTCAACGGCGGCGGCGCCAACGCGCGGGCGCGCCGGCAGCCAGCGCCGCGGTCATGCGCGACCTCAGGGCTTGAAGCCGAGCTCGGTCTGGCGGAAATTGAGCTGCATGCGCACCGCCGATTCGCGCCCGCGGTAGTAGCCGGGCGCGGTGCCGGCGTCCTCGAAGCCGAGCGCGCGATAGAACAGGCGCGCTTCCCGGTTGTTCGAGCGCAGTTCGAGGCGCATGGTGGCGATGCCGGCGGTCAGCGCCGACTGCTTGAGCCAGTCGAACAGCGCGGTGCCGATTCCCTTGCGCTGCCATTCGCGGCGCACCGCCAGCAGGGACAGGTGGGCAATCTCGTCGCCGAAGCTGGCAATGGCGAAGCCGATCATCATCGATCGGTTGCGCGCGATCAGCACGATCGAATCCGGGTCGCGGATCTCGCGCGCCACCCGGAGCGGCGTCCATGACCAGCCGAGGCCGGTCTCGATCAGGTCCCGCGACAGCTCGGCAATCCCGAGTGCGTCGATAGGGTTTGCAAGTTCGATCGGAAGCGGAGTCTTGCTCATGGCCGGCACCGGGACGCTGCGTCGTCGCGTTGAGTATACGCCCTCGCGCCGGGGCGTAAAGCCTGCGGCGCGTCAGCGAAAGCGGTACAGGAACGCCGCGCGCAGGGCGTAGCCGTCGTAGCTCAGGCCGCCGGCGTCGGTCTCGGAATCGAAATACGACGCCGACAGGTCCACGGCGCGCGTGCCCGACAGCGGCAGGTTGAATCCCAGCTCGTAGACGAAGGTGCCGGCCTCGATGCGGTAGCCTGCCGGCGTGCTGCCGCCATAGCCTTCGGCGAGCGCCGGGTCCGGCGCGAACCGCTCGGCGTAGGTCGACAGGCGCGCCTGCGAGTTGCCGTAGATCGCGTTGAACACGTGGTCGCCGTCCACGCGGGTCACGCTGCCGTAGAGCGCGCTGGCGATGCCGACACGGTAGTCGAGCGTGGCCCAGATGCGGCGGGTCGACAGTTCGTACAGGTCGCCTTCGTCCGCCATGCGCTCCTCGACGCCGATGCCGAGCCCCACGCGCAGCCGGTCGGTGACGTAGCTGCCGGTGCCGGCCGAGACGCCCAAGATGGCGCCGTCGCGCAGGTCGCTGTCGCGGTGGCGCAACCAGGTCGCGGTGCCGGCGACTTCCAGCCAGGGCGCGCTGTAGCCGAGGCTGGGCTGCATGCGCCAGGCGGCGCGCCCCGAGAGCGCCAGATTGCTGAGGTCGCCGAAGCTGAAGTGCTGGCTGGCCCTCAGTCCACCGCGCAGCACCAGGCCGCTGCGCTCGCCGAGCAGCAGGCTGCGCGCGACGTAGGGCTCGGCCGCGACGATGTTGTCGGACTTCTCGTCGAGCCCGGTCGGCCCGCGGCTGATGTTGCTGTCGTGCAGGTACTCCGCGTCGATGCCGTAGCGCCAGGAATCGGCCTTCGCGGGTGCGCCGGGCAGCGCGAGCAGAACGAGCAGGCAACCGGATGTCACGCTGCGTGAGGCCATCGGGGCTATCCTTCGCGCGTATTGAAGCGACATAATGACAGTCGTCTCCAGTATGCCAAAGGGTTGCGCCGATGCCAAAGCCATTCGACGAGACTGAAGATCCGCGACGCGCATTCCTGGTGCGGGCGCTGTCGCTCGGCCTGTTCGCGGCCGGTGCGCTTGGCGCGGGTGCGGACAGTGCCGCGCAGCTGTTCGGGCGCCGCCCGCGGCGCCTGCCCGAAGGCCAGTCGGTTTACGACGTCAGCGGGCCGGTGATGGTGAACGGCAAGCTGATCCGCCGCGATGCGCGCATCGGCGCGAACGACACCGTCGAAACCGGCAAGGGCGCGCAGCTCGTCTTCGTGGTCGGCGCCGACGCCTTCATCCTGCGCGAGAACAGCAGGCTCGAAATGGGCGGCAGCGGCGTCCTGGTGGAGACGCTGCGCCTGGCGACTGGCGCGCTGCTGTCGGTGTTCGGCCGCGCGCAGCGCAAGGAGGTGGCCGGTCCGACCGCGACCATCGGCATCCGCGGCACCGGCCTGTACGTGGAGTCGGAGGCGACGCTCACTTACGTGTGCACCTGTTACGGCGAGGTGAGGATCGCGGCGTCGGACGATCCGTCGATTGCCGAAACGATCGTGTCGCGCCACCACGACGCGCCGCGCTACGTGTACGGCCCGTCGGCGCCGCAGCGCATCGTGCCGGCGCCATTCAAGAATCACGACGACGTCGAACTGACCCTGATCGAGGCCCTGGTCGGACGCACGCCGCCGTTCTCGCTGTTCGACGAAGGCTACGGTTCGCCCCGCCGGTACTGATGGTGGATCGGCCGGCGTCCTCAGTCGGCGCCAGCGAGCAAGTCGGCAAGCTCGTCCAGCAGCGGCACCTGCGCGGGCAGCATGCGCTGCCGCGCCTCCTCGAGCGGGAACCACTCGATGCGGTCGAGCTCGGGAAAGGACTGCAGTTTTCCCGAGCCGCGCGGCCATTCCATCTCGAACACGTTGCTGCACGCGCACGCAGGGTCGCAATCGCCCTCGACCGCGAAGGCGATCACCAGCTTGCCGCCCTTCTGGCGCCGCGGGCGCAGCGCGAGGAACTCGCCGCTGACGTCGAATCCGGTCTCTTCACGGAATTCCCGTCGCGCCGCATCGAGCGCCGCTTCTTCCGCGGTGAACTCGCCTTTCGGGATGGACCATGCGCCGTTGTCCCGCCGCCGCCAGTACGGGCCGCCGGGATGGCCGAGCAGCACCTCGAGTCCGCTACCGCTTCGCCGGTACATCAGAATGCCCGCGCGCTTGCTACCCATGCCGCGCCTTCCGGGGAAAAAAAGGGGGAGCCGCAGGCTCCCCCGGGGTTGCGACGCGAGCCGGTCAGGCGCTGCGCTTGTGCACGTAGCCGTAGGCGACGTTGTTGCGCTCGACACCCTCGTTCTCGTAGATCTGCTTCATTTGCGCGAGCTGGTCGCGGCTCAGGTCCTCGTACTCGGCGCGGATGCGGTAGTTGTAGACGCGCGCGGAGTTCTCGCCGAAGATCATGCGCTTGACCTTGCTGTCGGGACCGCCCAGCTTGGTCTTCCAGCCCATCTTCTTCATGATGTCGTCCGGCACTTCCAGCCGGCGCATGGCTTCGATCTGCCACTGCGGGCTGCCGTACCACACCGAGTCGGTGCCCCACACCACATGGTCGGCGCCCATCTCGTTGACGAACTGGCCGACCATCGCCGCGGCAAGCCGCGGGCTGGCGACTGCACAGGTGGCGAAGGTGGTGCCGAGCTCGGCGTAGACGTTCTTCAGGCCATGCTTGGTGGCGAGATCGCACACGTCGGTGGTCCAGTCGATGCGCCCGGTGCGCTCGAACTGGTCCAGCGTGGGCTGCGGGTCTTCCAGGAACATGCGCAGCGCGCCGTGGTAGATCACGAAATTGAGCTGCGGCCAGTCCTTCGCGGCCTTGAGCACGTCGTCGACGGTGGCGTGCTTCCACACGCCCGGCCAGGACTGCTCGTAGTCGCGCGGCAGCAGGCCCTTGTGGATACAGATGGTGTTGATGCCGGCTTTCACCGCACGCTCGTACCAGGGATAGACCAGCTTCTCGTCGTCCAGCCGCCAGGCGGTGCCGCGGGTCGACGGCGCCAGCGGGTCGCCGATGGTGTAGCACTTCCAGGAATCCGGCTTGAACTCGGCGATGCCGCGCTCCACCTGATCGTTCAGCCAGTCGCCCTGTCCGGGCGTGACCACGGTGTGGGCGAACATCCGCCGCGAGCCTGCAACCTTGTTGATCGCCTCGCGGGCCTGCACCAGCTGGTCGTTGAACAACAGGTACCACTCGGGGTCGTCGAACGGCGCCGAGGACAGCAGCGCGACCTTGGTGTCGCTGTCCAGGTAAATTTCCTTCAGGTAGTTCTGGAACTTGTAGCGCTGCAGCACCAGCGGCATGTCCTTCAGCATGTCGGGGTTCCAGTGCTCGGCGGCGTACTTGCCCAGCCCGAGCAGGCCTTCCTTGTCGAAGTCGTCGCGCACGAAGTGCGTCTGGTCGTCGAAGATGAACTGCTTCTTCAGCGCCTTGGCCCGCTCATTCGACAGGTCGATGTCGGCGGCCTCGGCCTCCGACACGTCCCACACCGGTCCGAAGACCTGGTTCATTGCCAGGAAGGCGAGCGCCATGCCGGACGAGGTCTTCAGGAACTTGCGGCGGTCCATGTTCAGCTTGTGCGCGTACTGGTCCGCCAGCTCCTTGATGCGCGCCTCGACTTTCTTCTGCTGCTCCGACTGGGGCATCGGGTTGTATTCGCCGTTCGACACGATCTGCGTCGGCACGGGCGAGGTGAATCCGATGTCGAGTTCGTCGTGCGTGGTAACGTCCTTGCGTTCGTTATCGGTCAGCCACATTTTGACTTCCCCTCCGAAAGATTTTAGTTGTCGGAATCATGAGACAGGGCGCCCTGACCGGGCGCCAATCCACCGCCCCTGACCTCGGACACCTAAGCTAGTTTTTAGCCGGATTCCCGCGGGCGTCAAGGCGATATTTTCGCTGCAACACGGCAGGCCAAACCACCCGCGCTGCTAGAATCGCCGCCCACCATGGCGAACCGTATTGCGCTGCCGGAACCGAGGCGCTATGACCCGGCACCGGATTCCCCTCTGGCCGCCGAGGCGATGCGCCTGGCGGCCATGCCTGCCGCGTTGCAGCAGGGAATTCTTTACGAGCTGTCCGAGCGCGTTACCAGCCTGCTGCTGGATGGCGAGGAGGCAGCTGTTCGCGCCGCGCTGGCGGCGCCCGGCTCGCGGGCTGCCGGCGAGGCGCTGCTGACGGCGGTCGGCCGGGCAATCGCCCCGCCGCCCGCGGACACCGGCGTGCAGACCCGGGTTTTCGCGCTGCCATTGCTGCTGGTGGCGGGCGGCCGCGCGGGCGCCCGCGTTCCGGGCGTGATCGCGGACCCCGGCGCGATCGAACTCGTGTTCGCACAGGCCGGCGCGCTCGGCCATGCGCGCAACGTCGGCTTCTCGAACGCACTGGTCGCGCGCGACGCGCTGGAGGCGGTGTCGCTTGCCCGGCTCTGCCGCCTGGCTCGCGGCGAGGCGGGCACGGCCTTCGAGGCGCTCGACCTGCCGCCCGCCGATGTCGAGCTGCCCTCGGCGGAAGAGTCCGTGCACCTGCGCTTCATCGTCGGCGCGATGCTCGTGCCCGCCGATGCACCGGGCCTGGCGGAGACCGGCAGCGACATCGCGCGCTGGGGCATGTCGCTGACCCGCGCGCTGGCGGCGCAGCTGGCGGTGGACGGCGTGTCGCTGCTGCCGATGGCGAGGCCGCCGGCGGGACTGCTCGAGGCGGCGCGCGTCGGCCGTTTTACGGCGCAGGAGCTGGGTGTTCAGCTGTTCCTGAGCAAGGCGCTGCGCGATGCCAGACTGCGCAGCGGCGACCCCGAGGCAACCGTATCGGCTCACGCCGACGGCAGCGTGAGGGTGCGGCTGACCTCGGTGTTCGACGAGCGCTTCGACCGCAGTTACTGCTGGCCGCTCGCGCCGCTCGACGATCTCGCTGCGATCAGCGACAGCATTCTCGGCCTGCTGGCCGAATGCCGGCTCGAGCGCGTCGAAGTACTAGACACGGTGCAGGCAGCGCCGGAGCGCGGCTGACTTACTCAGAAACGGCGGCCGCCCCTGCTGCGGCGTTCACTCCTCGAGAAAGAGCTGTACCTCGCGGAACAGCTGCAGCCGGTTCTTCTCCATCACCACGGTGTGCGTGCCTTCGCCGATCGCGACCATGCGCCGGGTGGCGGCATTTTTCAGCAGCCCGAAAACCGCGTGCGCCATGTAGGGCGGCGTGTCCTGGTCCCATTCGGCGTAGATCACCAGCGTCGGCGCGGTGATGCGCGCGGGGTCGTACAGCGGCGTGCCCTTCATCCAGTAGTTCACGACGTCGTGAATCACGCCGTTTGGCGCGCGCAGCAGCCCGGTCTGCGCCGCGCGCGGATCGGTGGCCCAAGTGGCGTCCGCCCAGGCCTCGAACCAGCCGTGCGGAATCAGGGTGGCCGCCTCGCTCTCGGGCACGTCGCGCAGCCAGCGCTGGCGGGCGGCATCCCGGCTGACTTCCCGATAGGCGCCGAGCGGGCTGGCGCCGGCGAGCTGCGAGGGCGTGTCGCGCAGCCATACCGGCGCGAACAGCACCAGCCGTTCGACCACGGCGGGATTGGCGGCGGCGAAGCCGCCCATGATGGTGGTGCCCCACGACCAGCCCATCAGGTTGATGCGGGGGATGTTGCGCGCGCGCAGGATGTGGGCGACCGCCGAGCCGACATCGCGGATGGCGACGTCGGTGGTGACGATCGGCGTGTTCTCGTCGGCCGGGCGCGACATTTCCGGCGGCCGCGTCGAGCGTCCGTATCCGCGCAGGTCCACCAGCCACACATCCCAGCCCTGCGCCGCGATGTAGTCCATCCAGGACAGACCGTCGAGCGGCAGGTCGAAGGCAGTCTCCGCCGGATAAGTGGCGCCGTGCACGAAGAGCAGTGTGCGCTGCGCCGTGGACACATGACCCGGCGGGCGCTTGTTGCGCAGGTACAGCTCGATGCCGGGCGTGTCCGACGCGATCATGAGATGGGTGGTCTCCAGTGCGGCGGCGCGCGCGCGCAGCGCGGCCGAATCGGGTTCCACCGCGCCGGAATGGGCGGGCGAAAACAGGGCTGCGGCGAGCGCAATGACAATGGCAGGCGAAAAATTCACGTCCTGTTCTCCTTCGTTGAATGCGCCGACAGCTTAGCAGCCGCGGGCAGCGCCTACTGCGTTTCCCTCAGCGCTGCGCCGAGCGCGACGCCCGCCAGGCCGACCAGCGCGAACGCCAGAATCAGCGCCGCCGCGCCCAGCGCGGCAAACGCTGCGCTCAGGCCGCCCGCTGCCAGCAGGACGACGCCGATCAGCGTGTTGCTGACTGCGACGTAATCGGTGCGCCGGTTGCCGCCGGCGAGATCGACGACATAGGTCTTGCGGCCGACGCGGATGCCGTGGTGCCCGACGCTCAGCACGAAATAGGCAAGCGGCAGGAACCACGGCGTGCCGAGCAGCCACGGCGCCAGCGCCGCGGCCGCGAAGACCAGCAGCCCGGTGACCGACGCGATGGTCGCCGCGGCAAGCATCACCCGTCGGCTGGAGGCATCGGCAAAACGGCCCCAGATCGGGCCCGACAGCAGGGCGGACAGTCCGCTCATCGCGACGAGCAGGCCCAGCAGCAGCGGCGAACCGTTGCCGTGTGACTGTGCCAGCAGCACGTAATAAGGCGCTGCCAGCGCGGATGAGATGAACAGCGCGCGCACCAGGACGAAGCGGGCGAAATCCGCGTCTTCGCGCAGCAGCCCGAGGCTGGCCATCGCATGGCGCAGGGCGCTGTCGCCGCCCCCGGTCTCGCCCGGAAATTCGCGGAGGGCGGCAAACACGCCCGCCGCGGCGATCCACAGCAGGGCCGCCGCCACGAGCAGCGCCGCGTAGAACGCGCCGTCGCCGCCCGGCGGTGCCCAGGCGAGCGCGAAGCCGACCCCCAACGTCACCAGCCCGGCGGCGGAAGCCGACCAGCCGTTGAGCTGCCCGCGCTTTTTCTTCGGTATGGTTTTGCCGAGCACGTCCTTGGACGCGACCGAGCAGAACCCGCGCGCCAGGCTGAACAGCGCCACCAGGCCGACGATGGTCCAGCCGGCGGCCGCGCCCTGCAGCGTGGCCGCCGCAATGCCGATGGCGCCGATGGCGAGCGCCTGGGCGATGCTGCCGGCCGCCCACACCCACTTGCGCAACGGCAGCCGGCGCAGATAGCCGGCAATCGCAAGCTGCGGCAGCAGCGACCCCGATTCGCGCAGGGGCACCAGCAGCGCGGTCAGCGCCATCGGCGCGCCCACCGCCGACATCAGCCACGGCAGCACCGTCTTGGCATTGCCGATTTCGTCGCCCAGTTTGGTCAGGAAGTTGCCGCATAGGATGAGCACGAAGCTTGCCGGCGTTTCGCGGCAGGCCTCCTCGGGTATGTCGCGGCAGGCGCGCGCGTCCTCCTCGTCCGTGAGCTTCTCGTATACCGTTTGTGCCGCCGCACGCAGCGGCGTGACATCGCCGTCGGTCATCGATGCATCTTCTGCCGGTTCCGGAAAACTGTCTCGGCGCCGCGGCCGCGTGCCGGTTTCGCCGGGCGGCTTCGCGATGCCCCTATACTCGCGCGATGCCAGACGCCGCACCTTACTCAGGACTTACCCCCGACCGAGTGCTCGACAGCATCGAGACCACCGGCATGCGCTGCGACGGCCGCCTGCTGGCGCTGAACAGCTACGAAAACCGCGTCTACCAGGTCGGCATCGAGGACGCGCCGGCGATCGTGGCCAAATTCTACCGGCCGGGACGCTGGAGCGACGCCCAGATTCTGGAGGAGCACGCTTTTGCTGCCGAGCTCGCGAGCGCGGAGCTGCCGGTGGTCGCGCCGCTGGATATCGACGGGCGGACGCTGCATGCGCACGAAGCGTTTCGTTTCGCGCTGTACCCGCGCCGTGGCGGCCGGGCGCCGGAGCTGGACGACCCTCAAGTTCTGGAGTGGATCGGCCGTTTCATCGGGAGAATGCACGCGATCGGCGCGACCCGCGCCTTCGTTGCGCGCCCGGTGCTGGATGCGGAGAGTTTCGGCCACGAGCCGCGCACCTGGCTGATCGACAGCGGCCTGCTGCCTGCGGAGCTGCAGGCCGCCTATGACGGCACCAGCGCGCGCGCCCTCGAGGCGGTGGCGCACTGCTATCGGCGCGCGGCCGACGTGGCGGCGATTCGCCTGCACGGCGACATCCACGGAGGCAACATGCTGTGGACCGACGACGGTCCTCACTTCGTCGATCTGGACGATGCACGCACCGGCCCGCCGGTGCAGGATCTGTGGATGCTGCTGTCGGGCGACCGCGCATCGATGTGCCGGCAGCTGTCCGATGTGCTGGCCGGCTACGAGGACTTTCGCGAGTTCGACCGGCGCGAACTGCACCTGCTGGAGGCGCTGCGAACGCTGCGCATGATGCATTACGCGGCCTGGCTGGGGCGGCGCTGGGACGACCCGGCGTTTCCGCAGGCCTTTCCCTGGTTCAACACCCCGCGCTATTGGCAGGAACACATCCTGCAAGTGAAGGAACAGATCGCGGAGATGGACGAGGCGCCGCTGGGACCGGTGTAGGTTACGACTGACGTAACGTTACCTTGACGCACCGGGGTCGACTCTTTAGAGTCAGGCGCACGCAGTTTCGCGATTCGGAATGACGGATCGATAAACCGGCAGCGCAAAAAGGGGAGCGGTCGGATATGGTCTATCAGCTGCACGAGTTTCACAAAACGGTGATGACGCCCGCCGTGCTGTTGGCGGACGCCACCCGGCACCTGTTCACCAGCCCATTCAGCCCTCTGGCCTACGGTCCGCTGTCGCGCACCGTCGCCGCCAGCAACGAGGTGTTCGTGCGGCTGATGCGCCGCTATCCGAAGCCCGCCTGGGGCATCGACGAGACCACGGTGAACGGCGAGCCGGTCGAAGTGGTGCGCGAGGTAGCGGTGAACAAGCCGTTTTGCCAGCTGCTGCACTTCCGCAAGGCAGTGAAAATCGACCAGCCGAAGCTGCTGATCGTCGCGCCGCTGTCTGGACACTACGCGACGCTGCTGCGCGACACGGTGCGCAGCGCCCTGCCCGATCACGATGTGTGGATCACCGACTGGGTGGATGCACGCATGGTGCCGCTCACCGCGGGGGAATTCCACCTCGACGACTACGTGGAGTACGTGCAGGAATTCATCCGGTTTCTCGCGCCCGAGGTCAGCGTCATGTCGGTGTGCCAGCCCACGGTGCCGGTGCTGGCGGCGGTGTCGCTGATGGCAGCGAACGACGACCCGGCGCTGCCGGTTTCGATGATCATGATGGGCGGCCCGATCGATACCCGGCGCAATCCCACCGCAGTCAACGACTTCGCGATGGGCCGGCCGCACGAGTGGTTCGCCGACCGGGTGATCATGCGGGTGCCGCAGAACTACCCGGGTTTCATGCGCAAGGTCTACCCGGGCTTTCTTCAGCACGCGAGCTTTCTCGCGATGAACGCCGACCGCCACGTTGCCGCGCACCGCGATTTCTACAATCACCTGGTCGTGGGCGACGGCGAAAGCGCTGAAGCCCACCGCAAGTTCTACGACGAGTACAACGCCGTGCTCGACATGCCGGCCGAGTACTACCTCGATACCATCCGCGTCGTGTTCCAGGACTTTCTGCTGCCGAGAGGCCAGTGGTATGTGCGCGGCGAGCGGGTGCAGCCGCAAAAGATCCGGCGTTGTGCACTGTTCACCATCGAGGGCGAACTGGACGATATTTCCGGCAACGGCCAGACCGAAGCGGCGCACGGGCTGTGCAGCAGCATTCCTTCCGAGCGCCGCCGCCATCTGCTGGCCAAAGGCGTCGGTCACTATGGAATCTTCAGCGGCCGCAAGTACCGCGAGATGATCTATCCGCAGATCCGCGAATTCGTGCGGCGCGAACTGCGCCACGTCCGCAGCCGCGGGCAGCTTCAGGTCGCCAGATAGGCGCTGCCAGACAGCGTAGCGCGAGGTCGGTAATCCGGGCTGCGCGCCCCGCAGGCGAGCCGATGGGTGCGCCGGCACGGGCCGGCCGCGTGCCGGTGCTTGCTCCACTTCTTCGCGATCCACTGAAGCTGCCGACCTGGGCTTGACCAACGCGGGTCCAGCCGAGTCCCGTTGTGGCCGACGGGTGGCCAAGCGACGCGACGGCGTCGTCCGGGTTGCCGCCTTCGAGTTCCCCGGGTGACGCCGCCGGGGCGCGAATGCCCGATAATCGCATGCGGGCGGAATACGAAGGCGGCAAGCGAAGCCATGCCCGGCCCGGCATCGGCCGGAATACTCGTCGACCATGCGCCTGGCCCGGATGACCCGAAAGCGAATGGATTTTTGCGGGCGAACCGCCTCGACGCCGAGGGCCTGCGCCGTTTCGCGTTTCGCCGTTTCCGAAAACTCCGACCATCTCGGCAGATAGCCCGATGAGAGCGATAACCGAAACGTTTGCCCCGTTTCTCGAAAACAAGACGGCGCTGGTGGTCGGCGGTACCAGCGGCATCGGCGCCGCGATCGCGGCGGCGTTGCGAGGCGCCGGCGCGCGGACCATGGTGACCGGCGCATCGGCCGCCGAGGCGGACGCCGCGCGCGCCGCGCCCGGCTTTGGCGGCGAAGCGGTCGCATTGGACGTGCGCGACCGTGGGGCGGTTGAATCGCTGATCGGCGGTTTCAGCCGGCTCGATGTGCTGGTCAACTGTGCCGGCGTCATCCGCCGCAACGACGAGCACGATCCCGAGGTGTTCGCCGAGGTGCTGGACGTCAATCTCACCGGCACCATGCGCTGTTGCGCTGCCGCGCGCAGCCTGCTGGCGAAAAGCGGCGGTGCCATCGTCAACATCGCGTCCATGCTGTCGTACTTCGGCGGCGGACTGGTCCCCGGTTACAGCGCCTCCAAAGGCGGTGTGGCGCAGCTCACCCGCAGCCTCGCCATTGCGTATGCCGCTGATAAAATACGTGTGAACGCGATCGCACCCGGATGGATCTCTACCCCGCTGACGCAGGCCTTGCAGCAGGACGAGGCCCGCAGCCGCGCCATCCTGGAGCGTACCCCGATGCGTCGCTGGGGCCGGCCCGATGACCTGGCCGGCGCGGTGCTTTTTCTGTGTTCGCCTGCCGCAGGGTTTGTCACCGGCGTGGTACTGCCGGTGGACGGCGGCTATCTGGTTGCCTGATTCCGCAAGGAGCGTTGCAATGAATGCCCCGTTGAAAGCCAGCCCGCTGTCGGCCGCCGGCATGCAGCACGAGATCGTGACCCTCGCGGTGCCGCAGGACGAGCGCCTGTGGGTGCCGCAGGCACCGGACGTGTGGTTCCGCCCGCTCATGCTCAACACTGTATCCGGCGGCTGGTTCAACCTGCTGCGGGTGCGCAAGAGCGGCATTCTCTCGCGCCATCGGCATCCGATGGCGGTATACGGCTACGTCATCAAGGGAAGCTGGCGCTATCTTGAGCACGACTGGATCGCCGAAGAGGGCGGGTTCGTCTACGAGCCGCCGGGCGAAGTGCATACGCTCGTGGTGGACGAGGGCGTGGAAGAGATGATCACGATGTTCAACGTCAACGGTGCCATGATCTACGTGGACGAAAAAGGCGACACCGTGGGTTACGAGGACGTGTTCACCAAGATAGAAATGTGCCGCAGGCATTACGAAAAGAACGGGCTGGGCGCCGACTTCGTGAATCAGTTCATCCGTTGAGGCGAACGGCTCGGTGGCCGTGTTTGGCTGGCCGCCGAGGGAAAAGCAGGTTCCGCGCGCGCAGCGCGTGGATGCGACCCCGGCGCGCGTAGCAGGCCGCCGAGAGCAGGGCAGGTTAATTGATACTGGCGAGGAGACAGAAAAATGACGAAAGCCATAAGATTCCACAAGACAGGCGGCCCCGAAGTCCTGATGTACGAGGACGTCGAAGTCGGCGCACCGGGCCCCGGTCAGGCGCGCATCCGCAACAAGGCGATCGGCCTTAACTTCATCGATACCTACCATCGCTCGGGTCTGTATCCGCTGGAACTGCCCAGTGGCATCGGGCTGGAGGCCTGCGGCGTGGTCGATGCCGTCGGCCCGGGCGTCACCCATGTGAAAGTCGGCGACCGGGTGGCGCATGCCGGCGGACCGCCCGGCGCCTATGCCGAGTTGCGGCTGATCCCGGCCGACCGGCTGGTGAAAGTGCCCGACGGCATCACCGACCAGCAGGCCGCCGCGATGATGCTGAAGGGACTGACCGTCTGGTACCTGATCCGCCGCACCTACCGGGTGGAAAAAGGCGAGACGGTGCTGTTCCATGCCGCCGCCGGCGGCGTCGGCCTGATCGCCTGCCAATGGCTGAAGGCCCTCGGGGTCACCGTCATCGGCACCGTGGGTTCGGACGAGAAGGCGAAGATCGCGAAGGCCCATGGCTGCGATCACACCATCATCTACACCCGCGAGAACTTCGTCGAGCGCGTGAAGGAGATCACCAACGGCCGCAAGGTGCCGGTGGTGTTCGATTCGGTGGGCAAGGACACCTTCATGGGCTCGCTCGACTGCCTGATGCCGCGCGGGCTGCTCGCCGTGTTCGGCAACGGCTCGGGGCCGGTGCCGGCGTTCGACCTCAATTTGCTGGCGGGCAAGGGCTCGCTGTACGTCACCCGTCCGACGCTGATGACCTACGTCGCGCGCCGCGAAGACCTGGAGGCCGGCGCGAAGGAGTTGTTCGACGTGGTGAAGTCCGGCAAGGTCAAGATAGAGATCAACCAGACGCATCCGCTGAGAGACGCGCAGCTCGCGCATCGCAACCTGGAAGGCCGCAAGACCACCGGCTCCACCGTGTTGCTGCCTTGAGAGACCTCGGGTCGCCACAGAGGCACAGAGACACAGAGAAGATCCAGACAAAGCCGGTCGCAAAGTCGATCAAGCGGCTGAGAAGAAGGCCAGGCCTGCTGTCTTCCGGCCATACCAGGTGTCGTTGATCGTTCGCGATCCTTCTGTCTTATTGCTCTCTGTGTCTCTGTGGTCAATAACGAGAATCCGGGAGGGAGCATGATCGAGGATCTGAAGAACAGGGCGGTGCTGATCACTGGCGCCAGTACCGGCATCGGCGCGGCGGCGGCGATCGCCTTCGGTCGCAACGGGGCGCGCGTCGGCGTGCATTACAACCGCAGCCGGAAAGAGGCGGAGAAAGTAGCGGCCGACATCGAGAAGGCCGGCGGCAAGGCCTTTCTGGTGGGGGGCGACGTGACGCAATCCTCCGCCTGCCGCGAGGTCGTCGACAAGACGGCGGCCGAATTCGGGCGGCTGGACGTGCTGATCAACAATGCCGGCGGCCTGGTGCAGCGGGTGCCGATCGAGACGGTCACCGACGAGCTGTTCGACCAGGTGCTGCATCTGAACGTGCGCTCGGCTTTGGTGTGCACCGCGGCGGCGGTGCCGCATCTGCGCAAGGCCGGCGGCGGCAGCGTGATCAACGTGACCTCGGTTGCCGCGCGCCACGGTGGCGGCGGCGGCGCGGTGCTCTATGCCGGGGCAAAGGGTTTCGTCAGCACCGCCACCCGCGGCCTCGCCAAGGAACTGGTCAAGGACAAGATCCGCGTCAACGCGGTGGCGCCGGGCGTCATCACCACGCCATTTCACGAGCGTTACTCGACGCCGCAGATGCTGGAAGGCTTCAAGGCCACCATCCCGATGAACCGGCTCGGCGCCGCCGACGAATGCGCCGGCGCCTTTCTGTTTCTTGCGTCCGAGCAGTTGTCCGGCTACATGACGGGGCAAATTCTCGAGGTCAACGGCGGGCAGTACATGCCTTGAAGGCAGGCGCCAGGCGCCAGGCGCCAGGCGCGAGGCACTCGGCGCGAGGAAATGCTGCAATGATCGAGCGCGTGCCGGGTAGAAGAATCGCGGCGACAAACGCAGATTGCATAACAATTGATACGCGGCGCGAGCCGCATCAACCCGGCCTAGCGCCTAGAGCCTGTTTTTTTGGGGGGAATCGATGTTCGATCTGTCAGGCAAGGTGGCCCTGGTATCCGGCGCCTCGCGCGGGCTCGGTTGGGGCATGGCGCAGGCATTGGCGCAGGCCGGCGCGCTGGTGCTGCTCAACGCGCGCGACGCGAAGGCGCTGGAGGCGCGGGTGAAGGAGATTGCCGCCGCCGGCGGCAAGGCGGAGGCGGCCGCCTTCGACGTGAACGACCATGCCGCGGCGGCGGCGGCGGTGCAGGGCGCGGCGAAGCGGCACGGTCGTCTCGACATCGTGGTCGCCAATGCCGGCATCCAGCATCGCGCGCCGATAACCGAGTTCGCCACCGCCGACTTCCAGCGCGTGATCGATACCAACCTGACCGCCGTCTGGGCGCTGGCGCGCGAGGCGGCGAAGATCATGATCCCAGCCAAGCGCGGGCGCATCATCATGACCGGGTCGATCAGCGCCATTCTTGCCCGCCCGACGATCTCGGCCTATATCGCTTCGAAAGGCGCGGTGCACGCGCTCACGCGCGAGCTCGCCTATGAGCTGGCGCCGCACGGTATTACCGTGAACTCCATCGCGCCCGGCTACTTCGCCACCGAGATGAACACCGCGCTGATCGAGAACAGGGAGTTCAACGACTGGGTGTGCCGGCGCACGCCGGCGAGCGGGTGGGGCGGGGTGCGACGAGTATCGCCTGAGTCGGTGTTTATGAGCTAGAACTAGCTGTAGTTTATCTACGGCCACGTGCTGGTAGTTGACGGGGCTTTTTCGGCTGCGATGTAGGGGGAGGAATCATGGCGGCAAAATTCAGGGTGGGCATCACGCGCGACGTGGTTACCAAGGACGGCACGATCTTCGGCACCGAGCCGTTGAAGATTCTGGACGATCCCTCGATCGAGTGGGAATTCCTGCCGGAGACTGTGCGCGAACTGACCGCGGAGCACGCCGCGAAGTACGATGCGCTCGGCGTGCTGTCTCCGAAGGTGACTCGGGCGACGTTGTCGGGCCCGAACCGGCGGCTCAAAGTCGTGGCCCGCTTCGGCGTGGGCTACGACTCGGTGGATGTGCCGGCCTGCACCGAGCACGGCGTGATTCTCACCACCACGCCCAACGGCGTGCGCCGCCCGGTGGCCGCCTCGGTGATGGCGTATGTGCTGGCGCTTGCGCACCGTATCGTGCTGAAGGACCGGCTGGTGCGCGAGGGCCGCTGGGCGGAGAAGGGAAACTTCCTCGGCATGGGGCTGGTGGGGCGCACGCTCGGGGTGATCGGCGTGGGCAACATCGGCGCAGAGGTGCTGCGGTTGGCGCGGCCCTTCGGACTGAAGCTGCTGGGCTGCGACCCGCATGTGAAGCCCGCGGCCATCACCGATCTCGGGGCGATGCCGGTCGACAGGGAGAAGCTCTGCCGCGAGGCTGATTTCATCTCGGTCAACACCTACCTGGACGACACTACTCGCGGACTGATCGGTGCGCGCGAATTCGGCCTGATGAAGCCGACCGCCTACTTCATCAATACCGCGCGCGGACCGGTGGTGGACGAGAAAGCGCTGATCGACGCGCTCGCCAACCGGCGCATCGCCGGCGCCGCGATCGATGTGTTCGAGCAGGAGCCGGTGTTGCCCGACAATCCGCTGCTGAAGATGGACAACGTGCTCCTCGCGCCGCACGCGATCTGCCACACCGACGAATGCTTTGCCGGCATCGGCAGCGATGCGTTCCGATCGGTGGTGGACGTGGCCCACGGCCGCCGACCGGCCGGGGTGGTCAATACCGATGTGCTCCAGCACCCGGCCTGGTCGGGCAAGCTGCACGCCTGAGGAGACAGCAATGCGCGACAACCCGGTAAAGAAGCGGCTGCTCGGCGGCGAGGCGGTGTTCGGCGCCTTCGGATGGGAATTCCTGGTGCCCGGCCTGCCGCAGATCGTCAAGGCGGCCGGCGCGGATTTCCTGCTGATCGACATGGAGCACAGCGGCTTCGGCTACGAAACGGTGAAGGATCAGGCGGCGCTGTGCCGTGGCATCGACCTGGTGCCGATGGCGCGGGTGCCGACCAACCAGTATCACTACATTTCGCGCGCGCTCGATCTCGGCATCATGGGCATCATGGCGCCGATGGTGGGCTCGGCGGAGCAGGCCGAGTACATCGTCTCCTGCACCCGTTACCCGCCGGTCGGGCGTCGCGGCGCCGCCTTCGGCTTCGCCGCCGACGACTACCTGGGCGGCGATGTCGCCGAGAAAATCCGCATCGCCAACGACCGGGTGCTGGTGATGTGCCTGATCGAAACCGCCGAAGGCGTCGAGAACGTCGAGAAGATCGCGGCGGTGCCGGGCGTGGACGTGCTGTGGTTGGGGCACTTCGACCTCACAAACTTTCTTGGCATTCCGGCGCAGTTCGACCATCCGAAGTACGTCAAGGCGATCGATCGCATGACCCGGGCGGCGAAGAAGCACGGCAAGGTGCTGGCCTGCATGACTGCCGACGACCAGTGGAGCCGTGATTACTGGGACAAGGGCTTTCGCCTGTTCGCGATGGGGGTGGACGCGATACTCATGCAGGGGGCGCTCAGGCGCGGGCTGGGCACGCTCGAGACGCTGCGCGCCGGCGGCGCCTCGAAGTCAAAAAAGAAGTAGCGACCCGCCGCCGGCAGGAAAACGGCGCCGTCACGGCGCCGTTTTTTTGCTGTGCAGGACTTCAGTTCTCGATCGAGAGCACCGCCACCGCGTAAGGGGCAAGCGTGAGCGCCGGCTTCATCGCGCGCCAGCGCGACTGGAAGCCGCGCGGGTCCGACACCGCGAGCGCGTAGCTGTCCTCATCCAGCATGGTGCCTGCAATCGCGCCCTTTGCGCCGGCCAGCGTCACCGGCTGCGCCTCGGCGGTGAGATTCGCCAGCCACAGGGTCGTGCCGCGCTTGCCGCGGTAGGCCAGACACTGCACGCGGGCCGTGTCGGAGGATTCGGCGGCTACCAGCTTCTGCCCGGTGCCGCGCGTGAGGCCGGCCACGACGTGGAAGGCGGGAAACACCGGCGAAACTTTCGCTCCGTCGTATCCCGGCTGGGCGTGCTCGCACTTGCGCCAGGCGATGCCGAGCGGTCCGGTGAGCGCGCCCATGGCGATGTTCTGCACGTCGGCACGGGCGAAGGTCGCGATGTAGCCGAGCGTCCACGCGGCGCCGAACAGCGCGCGCTGCCGCGGGTCGAGCTTGGTCAGGCACACCCGGACGTTGTCCGGATTCGGCGTCCAGGTCTTGCCATGGGGGTTGTCGCGGCAGCCAATCGCGCTCGGCCCTATCCGGTACGCGGTCTTGCCGATGAACGAGCGTGCGGTCGTCACCTGGTAGGGCAGCGCTTCCAGGGTTTCCATCACCGAGCGGTCATCGGCTGCATGCACGATCGGGCAGGTGGTGTTGTGCACGTAATCGAGCAGCGCCGCCGGCGGGCGCTTGCGATTGAGTTCGGTGAAGAAAGAGAACATGCCGCCGCCCAGCGCGACACCGGGAAACGCGGCGCGCGCGGCGGCATACAGTTCCTCCAGCGGCGGGGCCGGCGGCCGCGGGCCGCCGGGCAGAACCGACTTCAGGTCCCCGACCGGGCAGACCTGCACGGCGGCGAGCTTCAGGCCCGACTGCTGCACCAGGCCGGCGAGCCGCTGCAGTTCCTGCCGGTAACCGTCGACGCTTTCGACCACGACCTCCAGCACGCAGTCGGCGCCGCCCTGCTCGCAAAGCACCCTGTAGCCATACAGCTCCCGCAGGCCGTGCTTTTGCCGCGGATCGAAATGGCAGACAAGAAACTTCGGCGCCGCCAGCCTGAGCAGGTCGAGCCGGGCGACACTGTGCTCGATTTCCTCGGCCGGCATGCCGAGGCCGAGCGGCGGCAGCGATCTCGAAGTCGCCGCGCCGAGGCGGACCTCGGTGCCTTTCGCGGCGGCCGATTTCGCGCCACCCGTGGCGCGGCCGCTCAGCGTGACCTTGATCGACTGCATCACCTTCTCGCCGGCCTTTAGCGTGTAGGGCCACGGCAGGATCAGCGGGCGCACGTAGGTCTTGAACGAGGCGTCGGTCCAGTTGCGATGGTCCTCCATCTCGAAGGTGTCGCCCTCCATGCGTACGGTCGCCTTGAGCCCCGGCGAAACCTCATGGGTGAGCGCGCGGATATTCAGGAAGGGTTGAATCGGATTCACCAGTTCGGGAAACCGGTCCTTCACCATCTTGCCATCGACATGCTCGACCTCGACTTGCCGTCCGGCGACGCCGGTCAGCGGATGCAGCACCACGAAACCGGTGCGGGCGGTGAGAAAGTCGGTCTTCGGCAGCGCCGTGCCGCTGAACTCGAGATTGCCCTCCGGGCTGCCCTCGATGCGCGCGTCGTAGGCGATCTCCTGTCCTGGACGGCTGCACACCGCATGGAAGGACACGCTGAAACCGTCGCGGCGCTGGTCGATCTTCAGGCCGCTGATCTTCGGCACGTAGGTGCCCCAGTTCTCGTCGCGCACCAAAAAGCCGACTGCGCGCAGCACCTCGATGCCATTCACCTTGAGGTAGCGCAGCTGGCCGTTGTCGAACTCCACCTGCATCGGGCCTGCCTTCAGGATCCGGACCGGCGTGTCCGGCTGTCAGGTGCCGCACAGCGCGATCGCGCGCGGAATCTTCGCGTTCTTCATGTCGATGGCTCTCCTCCGGAAATGACAGGTGCCGCGCCGTGGCGGGCTACAGCACCTTTTCGCTGTCCGGGTCGATCACGATCGCCCGGTTCATGTCGATGACCAATTCGACGCGCTCGTTGACCTGCGATACGTCGTGAGCCTTGAGCTCCGCGACCACCTCGGCACTGCCGACGCGAAACGTCCCGTAGGTGCGCGAACCGGTGGGCTGCAGCAGCTCGATCACCGCGCTGTAGCGTGCGAGCCCCGGGCGCGTGTCGCCGGGACTCGCGCGGCCGATGTGGTCCGGCCGAACGCCGAAGGTCACCGGGCGGTCGCGGTATCCGGCCAGCGCCGCATGGCGCGCCGGCGGCAGCGGCAGCACGGTGCCGTCCGCCAGGCGCACGCCGAGGCCGCCGTCAGCCGCAACCAGCGTCGCGTCGAGGAAGTTCATCGAGGGCGAACCGAGAAACCCGGCGACGTAGCGCGTGACCGGCTGCTCGAACAACTCCAGCGGCGCGCCCGCCTGCTCGATGCGACCGTCGCGCAGCAGCACGATGCGGTCGGCCATCGTCATCGCCTCGATCTGGTCGTGGGTGACATAGATCATGGTTTTGCCGAGCTCCTGGTGCAGGCGCTTGATTTCGCCGCGCATCTCGTCGCGCAGCTGGGCATCCAGGTTCGACAGCGGCTCGTCGAACAGGTAGAGGCGGGCGTTGCGCACGATGGCGCGGCCGATCGCCACCCGCTGAAGCTGGCCGCCGGAGAGCTGCCTCGGGTAGCGCTGCAGCAGGTGACCGATGCCGAGCATTTCGGCGGCACGGGCGATCTTCCCGGCGATGTCCTGCTTCGGCGTCTTGCGCGCGCGCAGGCCGAACGCGATGTTGTCGTACACCGTCATGTAGGGGTAAAGCGCATAGTTCTGGAACACCATCGCGATGTCGCGTTCGCGGGGGGCGAGATCGTTGACGACCTCGTTGCCGATCTCGATCGTGCCCTCGTCGGCGTCCTCCAGCCCGGCGATCGTGCGCAGCAGCGTGCTCTTGCCGCAGCCCGACTGGCCTACCAGCACGGTGAATTCGCCCGCCGGAATTTCCAGGTCGATGCCGCGCACCGCGTGCACGGCGCCGTAGTACTTGTGCAGTCCGGTTATCTTCAGATCAGCCATTTCAGAATCCGTCAGTGTCCGAGCGCGCCAAGCGTGTGGCTGTGCGTGCGTGAACGGGCGACTGCCCGAGAGGCCAAGCGCGAAGCGGGATCGCCCGCGCCGCCCGGATGCTTATCCCGCACGACGTGCCTCATCCCTTTACCGCGCCCAGCGAAATGCCGCGCACCAGGTAACGCTGCATGAACCCGACGACGATGAAGATCGGCAGGGTGCCGAGCACCGACATCGCCGCGATCTTGGCCCAGAAGTTCGACTGGCCGCCGAAATAATGGGTGACCTGCACGGTGTAGGTGGTGACCTCGGTGCGGGTCAGCACCAGGGCGAAGATGAAGTCGTTCCAGGCGAACACGAAAGTGAAGATTGCGGTGGCGAACAGCCCGGCGCGGCACATGGGAAAGACTACTTTCCATAGCACCTGCCAGCGGGTGTAGCCGTCCACCAGCGCGGCTTCTTCGAGCGCCTGCGGGATGTCGAGGATGTAGCCGCGCATCATCCAGATCACGTACGGCAGGTTGAAGGCGGTGTACAGCAGGATCAGCCCGATATACGTATCGACCAGGCCGAACCACACATACAGCAGGAAGATCGGGAACACCACCGCGATCGGCGGGATCATGCGCTGCGAGATGATCCAGTTCGCCAGATGCTCGCCGCCGGTGCGGAAACGCGCGAGGCTGTAGGCGCAGATGGTGCCGATGAACATCGCGATCACGGTGCTGGTGCCGGCCACGACCAGGCTGTTCCACACCGTCTTGGCGTCGCCGTCGCGGAACAGCACCAGGTAGTTGTCGAGCTGCAGGCTCGAGGGCCACCACACCGGCGGGTAGGCGTAGATCTCGTCCGCGGTCTTGAACGAGATCATGAACAGCCAGTAGATCGGGAACAGGAAGAACACCGTCAGCGCCACCGCGGCGACGTAGCGCAGCGCAAGCTTGACGGCCCGGCGCCGGCGCAGGCTCATCGCGACAGCTCCACCCGGCGCAGGGCCGTCAGGATCGCGACCGACAGAAGAACGATGATCAGCAGCGCCACCGCTGAGGTGTAGCTGATCTCGAACTGCTGGAAGCCGCGCACGTAGGTGAAGATCGACACCGTCTCGGTCATCGTGCCGGGGCCCCCCTTGGTCAGCGCCCAGACAACGTCGAACAGCCGGAACAGGTCAAGCCCCCGGATCAGAATCGCCACCGCCATCACCGGCCAGATCGCCGGCAGCACGATGCGGAAAAAGGTGCGCCAGTACCCGGCGCCGTCGATCGATGCTGCCTCGAGCTGCGACTTGTCCACCGCCGACAGCGCCGCCAGCAGCAGCAGGAACATGAACGGCGTCCACTGCCAGACTTCGGCGGTGAGGATGGCCGGGTAGACCAGCTCCGGGCTGATCGTCCACAGCAGCGTCATTTCCTCGCCGGTGATCCAGCCGAAGATCTGGTTGATCGGGCCGAAGCGGTTGTCGAACATCAGCGACCAGGTGGCGCCCGACACGATGGGGGCGACCAGCACCGGCAGCACAAGCAGCGCGACGAACACCTGGCGCCCCGGCAGATGGTCGATGAACAGCTGCGCCATCAGCAGCCCGAGCAGCAGCTCCAGCGGCAGCGCGATGGCGGTAAAGATCAGCGTGTGCAGCAGCGACTCCCACAGGCGGGCGTCGTCGAACAGCCGCCGGTAGTTGGCCAGCCCATGGAAGCTGGTGTCGTTGTCGATCATGGTGATGCCCTGAAAGCTCACCAACAGCAGGTAGATCAGCGGAAAGATGCCGATCAGCAGCAGCACGAAGATCGACGGCGCGATCAGCGTGAACCGGAAATTGCGGTCCCCTGCGCGCGGACTTCTTATGGCGCCTTCAGCAGCCACGGCTTTTCCCAGTATTCAATTGCGAAATCCCAAAACAAAGGCGGGCGCTGCCCGCGCCCGCCCCGCTGCAGCCCGCCGGCACCGTCCCTTCCGGGTTCCGGCACCGGCGTTTGTCGCCTGGTCAGCCCCGGGCCGGGCTCAGTTGGGGTAGGCCCCCGACTTTGCCGCCCAGGCCTCGTACACTGCCTTCTGCTTCTCCACGCCGACCTGATTGGTGATGGCATCCCAGTCGGCGGCGATCTTGTCGAGGATCTTCTGCGGATCCTCCCCCGCCCACAGCCGGCTGATGCCCTGGCGCAGCGCTTCCTCGTACTTGTCGGTCTGGATCAGCGACAGGTCGAGCAGTCCGGTCTGCGCTGCCTGGCCGAGCGCGGCGAGGTAGTCCTTCGCATCCGGCCACAGCGCCGCGTATCCCGGGTTGGTGAAGTGCGAATCGCGGAACGGATCGCGCAGCGCATACGGCAGCTGCACCCGCTGGTTGCTGATTTCTTCGCTGTTCAGCCACTGGATGAACAGGTAGGCGGCTTCCTTGTTCTTCGAGGTCGAGGCGACCGACAGCGCGAAGCCGGCCGCCAGTTCCGGATGGCCGCCCGGCGGCAGCGCATAGCCGACCTTGCCGGCGACCTGCGACTTCGGCACCCAGTCGAGCGCCTTCTCGTTGGCGAGATAGCCGGCGGCGAAACGGCCATACGGCGGCCAGGAGATCGTCATCGCGCTTTCGCCCTTGAGGAACACCGCCAGGTTCTCGACGAAGCCGAACTTCTCCACGCCCTTGGGCATGAACTTGTTCTCTTCGAGCCAGCCCTTGAGCACCTTCAGTCCCGCCGGGCTGTTGACGGTGGCCTTCATGTTGGCGTCGAAGAACTTGCCGCCTTCGTTGCGGAAGTGCTCCTGGAACATGAAATTGCCGTAGCCCGGCTCGCGGAACATCGACGCGCCGTAGATGCCCTCGGACTTGAGCTTTTCGGTGAGGAAAGCGCCGATCTGCCGGAACTGCTCCCAGGTCTTGGGCGGAGCGAGATCGTAGCCATGCTTTTCCTTGAACGCCTTCTTCAGGTCCTCGCGCGCGAACAGGTCCTTGCGGTAATAGAGGAGGAAGACGTCGCCGTCGTCCGGAAAGCCGTAGATCTTGCCGTTGACCGTCATCTGGTTGTCGCGGTAGGTCGCGGCGATGGTCTGCAGCTCCGGGCGGTAGCCGTACTTGTCGACGTAGGGATCGAGCACTTCCAGCGCGCCGGCCTGCGCCAGATCGGGCATCCAGGCCGGGATCACGTTCAGCGCGTCATAGGCGCCGGTGTTGGCGCGGTATTCCTGCATGATCTTGGTGAACATCTCCGAGGTCGGCACCTCGACCACCTTGACCTTGCAGCCGGTCTCCTGCTCCCACTTCGGGCCGGAGAAATTCAGCGGGTCGAGCGACTGCAGGCCGGCCTCCCAGACGATGGTGATCGTCTTGCCGCCCTGGCACAGCGGCTTGGCGGCTTCGACCGCGATCTGCGCGGCGCTCTTGCCGGCGGTGGCCGCGGTATCGGCGGCCGGGGCGGCCGCCTCCTCTTCCTGCTTGCCGCACGCGGACAGGGCAAGCGCGGCAGCCACGGTCAGCGGCAGCAGCGCATGCCTGGCGGTCGTGAAACGGCCGCCAATTGAGAACATCTCTAACATTGGATTTTCCTCCTCGGTTTCCGGGTGCCTGATCGGCTTTCTTGGACTGACTGCGGGTGGTCCCGCTTATGTTGGCGACATTCTGTTGGGGTGCCGTGACGAGGTCAAGCCGGAACTTCAGAGCCGGTTTCGGGCCGCCGCCGGGGTGGGGCAAGCCGGCAAATGGCGGACGCTGGGCACAAAAAAGAGGTACGATCAGCCCATGAAGAAGAGGCCTGCACTCGGGTTGGGTGGGAAAAACTGGAAGCGGCCCGCCGAATCCATTGTCGAGCAGCGGCTGTCGCTGACCCCGCTCGACCTTCCCCAGAAGTTGCGTCCGCGCGACGAATCCGAAGGCTACAGCCTTCAGTTCGAGGTCAACCAGCGCCTGTCGGAGGCCGGACTCGGCCATATCGTCGGCCACAAAATCGGCTGCACGACGCCGGTCATGCAGTCGTTTCTCGGCATTCCCCATCCCTGCGCGGGCAGCGTCTTTTCCAACACGGTGCTGCAGCGCTCGGGCAGCGTGCGGCGCTCCGGCTTCGTCAAGCTCGGCATGGAGTGCGAGCTGGCGGTCGAGCTGGGGCGAAACATCTTTCCCTCCGACGGGCCTTTCACCCGCGAGACCGTCGAATCGGCGGTGCACGCGGTGATGCCGGCGATCGAGCTCGTCGACGATCGCTATCGCGACTTTCGCGAACTGGGCGTGCCCACCCTGATCGCGGACGACTTCTTCGACAGCGGCTGCGTGCTCGGCGAGCCGGTCACCGACTGGCGGCGGCTCGATCTCGCGTCGATCGGCGGCATAACCTATATCAACGGCAGGGAAGCCGGCCGCGGCAAGGGCACGCTGGTCATGAACCATCCGCTGGAAGCGCTGGCCTGGCTGGCACGCTCGCGCGCGCAGCGCGGCATCGGGCTCAAGCAGGGCGATTTCGTGCTGCTTGGCAGCCTCGTCGAGACCAAGTGGCTCGATGCCGGCGACCGCGTGCGCATCGCCGTCGACGAACTCGGCGAAGTCGAGCTGAACGTCACTGCGTGAGCGCGCGGCGCATCAGCGCCGCGGTGAGCAGGTACAGCACGAGCGCGTTCAGCAGGTGCCAGATGAAATGGGTGCCGAGCGGGAACTGCGCGCACACCGCGGCGTCGATCGTGCGGAAGGTCAGCGACACCAGCAGGATGGCGGTCGCAAGCGCGAACTGCATGCGAAGTTCGCGCGCGCGCGACAGGTACGCGATCATCGCGAACAGCGCGAGCACCATCGGCAGGTACACTTCGCTGCCGTTCAGCCTCAGATCCGGCGCCCACAGCTTGGTGGCGAAGGTCAGCGCGAAGAACCCGATGGCGGCGGCCAGGGACAGCGCCCGCGAGGCCCCGCCCGCCACGCGAAAGAAGGCGTAGAGGAACACGCAGGCGAACAGCAGGATCGACAGGGTATCGACCCAGCCCGCCCACACTGTGGCGAGCAGATGAAACGCCAGGCTGCACGCGCCCACCAGCATCAGCAGCACGGGCAGCGCCGCGACGCTGCCGCCGGCACCCGGGCGACCGCGCAGCAGCCGCACGAGGAGCAGCGCGCCCGCCAGGATGAAGGCGAGATTGGTGAGCGCGTTGACCGGCTCCGACCACAGGCCGAAGTCGGTGCGCTCGCAATACAGATCGATCTGGCCTGACATTGTCTCGGGCTCTATGACGCGGACGCCGCGCGCGGCAGTCGACGTGCGTGCGCGACGGGAGGGGAAGACTATGCCGAAAAACTACACCCCCGGCTACAGCGCCGCGGCGGTGGCCTTCATGTCGCGCCGCCGGCTGGACCCCGACGGCGCGTTCTTCAGGCCGGTTCTGCATGCCGGGCTGTCGGTACTCGATTGCGGCTGCGGGCCGGGCAGCATCACCTGCGATATCGCCGGGGCGGTGGCGCCCGGCAGCGTCGTGGGGGTGGACGCCAGCGACGCTCAGGTGCAGCTTGCGCGCGCGCATGCCCGCTCGCGCAGCCTCGGCAACGTCTGGTTTCGTCGTGCCGAGGCGGAGGCGCTGCCGTTCGCGGATGGCCAGTTCGATGCTGTTTTTTCCAACGCGCTGCTCGAACATCTGTCCGACCCGGAACCCGCGGTCGGCGAGTTCTTTCGCGTGCTCAAGCCGGGTGGCGTCCTGGGCGTGCGCACGCCCGACTGGGGCGGGTTCCTAGTGGCGCCGCCCGGCGAGGCGCTCGACCGGGCCTTGGCCGCCTATGTCCGGCTTCAGCAGTCGAACGGAGGCGATCCGTTCGTCGGGCGCCGGCTCGGCGACCTGTTCGAGCAGGCGGGGTTCGAGCGCATCGCGCAGGAGGCGCGATTCGAGAACTATTCGTCGCGAGCGCTGATCGCCGATTTTCTCGCGCTCAACCTGGAGGAAGCCGGCGATCATGCAAACGCCGCGACCTGGCGCGGTTACGCGCGGCAACCGCGCGGAATGTTTGCCCAGGCCTGGGTGTTCTGCACCGGGCACAGGCCCAGTTGAGGAAATACGGCGACAGCGGCGCGCCTGTTCCCTCGAACCGGTGCTGCGCGATTGAATGATCGAGAGTGTCGCTGCCGAATACGCCAAAGTGGATGGGCCGGTTAGCAAAAAAAAACCGGCAGGCGCGGGTGCGCGCTGCCGGTTCGAGTGAATGCTGCTTTGGTTGTTGGCTGCTTGATGCCGATCAGTACAGAACCACCGGGTTGCCGGGCGAGCCGGTGCCGCCGATAATGCGCAGCGGCGCCCAGATGAACGCGGCCTCCTTGATGCCAGCCTTGACCAGCGAGTCGGTGTCGACGTTCTCCAGGTTCCAGATCCCGAGGCGGGTCTGCAGCTGGGTGTGGCAGGGCACGGCAAAGCCGTCGCCTGCCTCGCCGAAGGGCTGCGCGTCGTTAGCCGAGGTGTCGCCCATGGTCAGCGCGATGTCGCGCGAGGCCATGTATTCGCAGGCGCTGATGCCGAAGCCCGGCTCGCCTTGCGCGAACAGGGCGCGGGCTGCGGCGCGCTGCTCGGCGTTCATCGACTTGTACTTCGCGTTGCTCCAGGAGTTGCCCTGGCCTGTGTGCAGCGCCACGCAGTCGCCGGCACCGATTTCGCCGATGCCCATTGCCTTGACCATGCCCTTCACGTCGTCAGCGGTGACGATGCCGGGCGAGTCGGTGCTCTTCGGAATCGGCAGCATTTCGGCCGAGGATGCCAGCTTGCCCTGCGACTTGCGCCAGGCCACCGCGTCCAGCACCACCAGGCGGCAGACATAGCCCAGTTCGCCGACATGCTCCACGCCCAGCGGGCCCATGCCCATCACCTGGCCGCCGGCGCCGCGATCGTACGCATCCCAGGAAATGACGCCGTTATAGAAGAACGGCCCCTTGGAGGTGTTCACGCCGATATGGCCGGGACCGTCGAACTGGGTCTGGATCTGGCCGATCTGGGTGTGAACCAGCTCATCGTGATAGACCAGCGCGTTCTTGCCGAACGGGCCGCCCGTGGGGGTACCCGGAATGGTCATGTGCCACAGACGCGGGCCGAAGGCCGGCGCTTCGCGGTGGTAGTACTTGCCCACCGTCATCGCCTTGTACTGCTTGACCATCGACAGCGCGCGACGGATGTTGGCGCTGTTCTTGGTGTGGTTGGCGCTGCCTGCGCGGTCATTCGCACCCCACTTGCTGGGCGCCCACTTGTCGTTCAGCGGCGAATCGTCGACCGGACCCTTGAGAGTCTGAGCGAAGGCACCGCCGGCGCCAACGCACAGAGCGGCAACGGCCGCTGCAATAACGGTACGTCTCATTGCTATCTCCTCCTACCCGTGAGTTTTTTGGTTGCGAGATCTTCTTGTTACTCGTTCCGTGATGCCGCAATGCACCATGCGAACAGTCCAGCGGCATCACAGAGCGGTGTAAAAGTGTCATATCTGCGGCCTCTCGGCAACTGTCACCGGTAAAAAAGTTGCGGATAATCCGCTTCATTGACACGCGCAGCGGCCAGGCGCTACCGTATTTGGCGGTTTTCAGGGCCGGCGCGCGGCGCCGAATCTCGTTCAGGAGGGCAGCGTGATCTCCAGTCCGCAGGTCGAGTCTTACCGGGAAAACGGCTACATCGTGGTCGAGAACGTCCTCGATACGGCTCAGCTCGATCGCCTGCGGGGCGTGCTTGCCGACTATGTCAGCAAGGCGCGGGACGTCGCCACCCACAACGAGATCTACGATCTCGAGCCCACCCATTCACCGGAGCGGCCGAGGGTTCGCCGTATCAAGACGCCGCACAAATGGCACCCGCTGTTCTGGGAGGTGATCCGCAGCCCGCGCATGGTCGAAGTGCTGACCGCGTTGCTCGGGCCGAACGTGCGCCTGCACGGCTCGAAGATCAATCTCAAGGCGCCGGAGTACGGCTCGCCGGTCGAGTGGCACCAGGACTGGGCCTTCTATCCGCACACCAACGACGACCTGCTGGCGGTGGGCGTGATGCTCGACGACATGGAAATGGAAAACGGTCCGATGATGGTGATGCCCGGCACCCATCGCGTCGACAAGGTCTGGGATCATCATCTCGACGGGCGCTTCTGCGGGGCGATGGACCCGACCAGCACGCCCGACCTCGACTACTCGAAGGCGGTTGCCTGTACCGGCAAGGCGGGTGCCTGTTCGTTTCACCATGTGCGCCTGGTGCACGGCTCGGCGCAGAACACCTCGAAGAAATCGCGCAACCTTCTGTTGTACGAATGCGCCGCGGCTGATGCGTGGCCGATTACCGCGCTCAACTTCGGCGGGCTCGACGATTTCAACAGCCGCATGATCTGCGGCGAACCGACGCTGGAAGCACGGCTCGAAAAGGTGCCGGTGCGCATGCCGCTGCCGCCGGCCGTCGCGCAAGGCTCAATCTACGAGAACCAGACGGTGCTGCGCAACCGCTTTTTCGCGGTCAAGACCGCGGCGACCTGATCGTCCGTACGAGACGGCGGGCCGGCACCGGCCCGCCGTTTTGTTTTGTCGCAGGCCGGCAGGCGCGGAGCGATGCCGGCAGCATTCGCCGGATAATGACAATCAAAGGGGGGAGCTCATGGAAGTGCGCGCTGCGGTGGCGTACGAGGCGGGAAAGCCGTTGTCGCTGGAAACCGTCATGCTGGAAGGGCCGAGGGCCGGCGAAGTGCTGGTCGAAATCAAGGCCACCGGCATCTGTCACACCGATGAATACACCCTGTCGGGCGCCGATCCCGAGGGCTTGTTCCCGTCGATTCTGGGGCACGAGGGCGCCGGCGTCGTGGTGGATACCGGGCCCGGCGTCAAAAGCCTGAAGAAGGGCGACCACGTCATTCCGCTGTACGTGCCGGAATGCCGCGAGTGCGAGTACTGCACCTCGCAGAAGACCAACCTGTGCCAGTCGATTCGGGTGACGCAAGGCCAGGGCCTGATGCCGGACGGCACCAGCCGCTTCTCGGTGGGCGGCAAGCCGCTGCATCACTACATGGGCACTTCGACATTCGCCAATTTCACCGTGGTGCCGGAGATCGCGCTGGCGAAGATTCGCGAGGATGCGCAGTTCGACAAGGTGTGCTACATCGGCTGCGGCGTGACTACCGGCATCGGGGCGGTGATCAACACCGCGAAAGTCGAGCCCGGCGCGAACGTCGTGGTGTTCGGCCTGGGCGGCATCGGGCTCAACGTCATTCAGGGCGCGAAGCTTGCCGGCGCGGCGATGATCGTCGGCGTCGATATCAATCCGAAGCGAAAGGCGCTCGCCGAAAAGTTTGGCATGACGCACTTCGTGAACCCGAAGGACATCGCCGAAAACGAACTGGTGCCCTACCTGGTGAATCTCACCAAGGGCGGTGCCGACTACAGCTTCGAATGCATCGGAAACGTCAAGATCATGCGCCAGGCGCTGGAATGCTGCCACAAGGGCTGGGGTGTTTCGGTGATCATCGGCGTGGCGCCCGCGGGGGCGGAAATATCCACCCGCCCGTTCCAGCTGGTGACCGGCCGCGTATGGAAGGGCACCGCCTTCGGCGGCGCGCGCGGTCGCACCGACGTGCCGAAGATCGTCGACTGGTACATGGACGGCAAGATTCAGATCGATCCGCTGATTACGCACACGCTCAAGTTCGATGACATCAACAAGGGCTTCGACCTGATGCACAAGGGCGAATCCATCCGCTCGGTCGTTGTGTTCTGATCAGGGCATTGATTACCACAGAGACACAGAGGCACAGAGAAAACCGGACAAAATCTCATAGGCGTTATCGGCGCAAGGAGCGGTGCCGGCCGGCCTGTGCCGGTTGCCTCACATCGCTGCCTGATATTCCGCCCAGCGATGCGGTTTCATATTCAGCTTGGCTGTTCTCTGTGTCTCTGTGGTGAATTCGAATCATGACAATCAAGACTCTCAGCGAACACAAGTGCTTCGACGGCGTGCAGGGCTACTACAGCCACGACTCGCTGGAGATCGGCCTGCCGATGCGTTTCTCGGTGTATCAGCCGCCGCAGGCGCGCAAGCACAAGGTGCCGATGCTGTACTACCTGGCGGGGCTGACCTGCACCGAGGAAACCTTCATGATCAAGGCGGGCGCGCAGCGGCTCGCCGCGAAGTACGGGCTGATGCTGGTCTCGCCGGACACCAGTCCGCGCGGCGCCGGCGTGCCGGGCGAGGGCGACTCGTGGGACTTCGGCCTGGGTGCCGGCTTCTATGTCGATGCCACCCGCTCGCCCTGGTCGAACCATTACCGGATGTACAGCTATTGCACGGTCGAACTGCCGCGGACGATCGCGGACAGTTTCCCCGCCGACAGCGGACGGCAGGGCATCTTCGGCCATTCGATGGGCGGCCACGGCGCACTGATGATCGCGCTGCGCAATCCCGACCAGTTCCGGTCGCTCTCCGCCTTCGCGCCCATCTGCGCGCCCAGCCGCTGTCCCTGGGGGCAGAAGGCGTTCGGCGGCTACCTCGGCGACGACCGCGCCGCGTGGCTCGCGTATGACGCCAGCGAACTGGTCGCGCGCGAGCCGTTCGACGCGCCGATCCTGATCGATCAAGGCATGGCGGACAAATTCCTCGCCGAGCAGCTTCATCCGGAAGCGTTCGAGGCTGCCTGCCGCAAATCGAGGCAGGTGCTGACCCTGCGCCGCCACGAGGGCTACGACCATGGCTACTTTTTCATTGCGAGCTTCATCGACGATCACCTGAAGCACCACGCGATGCATTTAGTCGGCAAGGCGTAACGAACCACGGAGGACACAGAGCGCACAGAGAATTCAACTGAGTCGGTCGCCCCGCGCGGCCGCATTCAGGCCCGACGAAAACGCGTTAGTCGGGTTTCTCCCGCTCTCAGTGTCCCCTGCGCCGAAGAAAGGCGCGGTCACAAGGAGGCAACAGCATGCAAAAGCTGCTCGTGTACCAGTCACTGTGGGCGATGGAACGCCGGCGACCGGACGGCGCGGAATGGTCGCTGGAGGAAAAGCTCACCATGATCCACGACGCCGGCTTCGACGGCTGCGGCGTGCGTTTTTTCGATTACGCATACGCGAAAGAGGTCACGGCTTTCCTGCGCGCGCACGGCATGAGCTGGCAGGCGCAGTGCTATCCGAAAACCGTCGACGACCTCAGGCCGATTCTCGAGCATGTGAAGGAACTGGGCGCCGACCACGTCAACCTGCAGCCGGACGTGAAGCCCTACCGGCTGGAGGACTGCATCCCCTACATCGAGGGCTGGCGCAGGCTGGCGCACGATGCCGGCATTCCGGTGCACATTGAAACGCACCGCGACCGGATGACCACCGACCTGTTCTTCACCCTGCACCTGCTCGACTGCTTTCCCGACCTGCGCCTGACCGGCGACCTGTCGCATTACGTCGTCGGGCGCGAGTTCGCTTGGCCGATCAGCGAGGAAAACCACGGCTACATGCACCGCATCCTCGACAACTGCTGGGGATTCCATGGGCGCGTCGCCAGCCGCGAGCAGGTGCAGATCCAGATCAGCTTTCCGCATCACAAGGACTGGGTCGACTTGTTCATGGGCTGGTGGGAGTACGGTTTCCGCAGCTGGCGCCGGCGCGCGCCGGAGGATGCGACGCTCACGTTCCTGTGCGAGCTGGGGCCGAAGGAATACGCCATCACCGGCCCCGACGGTTACGAGCTGTCCGACCGCTGGCAGGAGGCGCTGATGATGAAGGACATGATCCGCGCGCTGTGGCGCAAGCTAGAACAGGAGGACGCCCGCGCCAGCTGGGCGGCCTGAACCGGGGCTGCGCGCTCAGGCGTCCCGCGACGGGCCGAGCCAGCCCAGCGCGCGGCACACCGCGTGGGCCGTCGCGCGCAGATGCGCGCGCGCCTGTGGGACGGTCACGCGCACGTCGCGATGGTTGAGATACACCACGGTCAGCGCCGCCACGACGCCGGAGAGATTGAATATCGGAAAGCAGATGTCGACCACGCCGGCCAGCGTGTCGCTCGGCCCTTCGTCGTAGCCGCGCGCGCGGATCTCGTCCAGCCGGGCGGCGAGCTTGCGCCGGCGTGCGGGCGCGGGTTTTTCGTCCGCCAGCAGCGCATCCAGCACCGGCTCGCGCCGGTCGGGATGCTGAAACGCCGAAATCACCCGTGCCGATACCCGGTCGTCGTGAAACGGAAAATGCGCGCCCTGCCGGAAAGAGGCACTCATCGGTTCCGGCGGCTCGGCGCGCGCCAGTACCACCAGCCGGGTATCGTGGTGTACGCACAGGTGATTCGACTGCCCGGTGAGCCGCGCCAGCTCCTGCATGTGCGGCATCGCAACATCGAGCAGTCGGTCCATTGGCGGGTGCCGGTGCGCCAGCTCGAACAACTGCAGCGTCAGCACGTAGGTCGCGTCGGGGCGCCGCGCCAGATAGCCGCGCCGCACCAGCACGTCGAGCATCCGGTAGATCTCGCTTGCCGAGCGGTCGAGGCGCACGGCGATTTCCTGCAGGCTGAGCCCGTGCGCCTCGCTTGCCAGCAGCTCCAGCACGTCCAGGCCCTTCTCCAGCGCCGGCGCCGCATAGCGGCTCTTGCTGCGGCGCATTGCACGCGAATTTGACAAGCCTGCCCCTGGTTTTTAAATTTGAAAACGCATTTTATAGATAAAGATCAGCCCGGCCCGCCAGAACCTGCCGGCGCTGGTCTCCCGCCGCCGCCCGACAGGCGTGCGGACATCCGTTACCCGGACGAAACGGTGTCGCGACCAGATGGAACCGGCGCCGGCGCCCGGGAACCCACTGCGAAGGAGGAGGAGATGGCGTCAATGAGGTTCGCAAGACAGGGCGGTGCAGTCATCGGTGTTCTGCTCGGACTGACGGGCATTGCGTTCGCGCAGTCGGACGCCGGGTTTCCGGCGCCCACCGGCGATCGCAGCGTGATTCCGGCCGGCGCCAAGGTGGAAAAGCTGTTCGAGGCGGACTGCTTCAGCGAAGGCGTCTCGGTCGGACCGGACAACATGGTCTATTTCAGCGACATCACCTTCACGAAGTTCTGCAAGGATCCGTCGGGCAATTTGCAGATGGGCGGCCATATCTGGAAATACAACCCTTATAACGGGAAGGCGGAGATCTTCCGCTCGCCCTCAGGTATGTCGAACGGCACCAAGTTCGATCGCGACGGCAACATGATCGTTGCCATGGGCGCGGACTACGGCCTGCGCATGCTCGCCAAGATCGACATGAAAACCGGGCGCAGCATGATCGTTGCCGGCGGCTTCGAGGGCAAGCCGTTCAACGCCCTGAACGACATCTCGATCGACGAGCGCGGCCGCATCTACTTCACCGACCCGCGCTACCTCGGACATGAGCCGGTAATGGCGGACGGTTTCGCGGCCTATCGTGTCGATCCCGACGGCAAGGTGAGCCGGGTCGCCACCGACTGCGGCAAGTGCAACGGCATCCTGATTTCGCCCGACCAGAAGCGCATGTACATCGTGAGCAACGACAACGGCTTTCTCGCGTTCGAGAACCTCAAGGAGGGCGAGAAGACCCTTCAGGGGCACCACCTGCTGCAGGTCTACGAAGTGAATGCGGACGGAACGCTCGCCAACCGGCGGGTGTTCAAGGACTACAGCAAGGACCGTAGCCCCGCCTGCGCCGGACCGGACGGCCTGGTGGCCGACGCCGATGGCAACGTCTGGGTGGCGGAGCGCTGCGAGCATCGTCCCGGCATTGCGGTGTACGCCCCGGACGGGCGCGAGCTGGCCTTCATTTCCACCGGCAAGGAACTGCCGACCAACGTCGGCTTCGGCCGCGGCGAGCTTGCCAACACGCTCTACATCACTTCCGGCAAGAGTCTCTACCGCATCAAGGTCGCCAGGAAGGGCTACCAGTTACCGTAAACTGTCGCGAACGAGGCCGTGGGGACCCGACGGTCCCCGCGGCCTTTTTTCCGTCCCGCAGGAGCCACGCATGGAAACTGCCCGCATCGAAACCCCGTCCCGTACGCTCAAGCGGCTCAGCGCCGACGAGGTGGAGGCGTTCCGGCGCAACGGTTATCACTTTCCGCTGCGCGTGCTGACCGAGCAGCAGGCGGGCGAGTGCCGCCGCAAGCTGGAAGCCTTCGAGGCCGCGCGCGGGCTGGTCATGAAGACGCCCTTCCGCAATAAGCCGCACCTGGTGTTCACCTGGGCGTACGAACTGATTCACCATCCGAAGATTCTCGACGCCGTGGAAGATCTGCTGGGCCCGGACCTGCTGGTGTGGGGCTCGAGCTTCTTCATCAAGGAGCCGAACGATCCAGCCTACATTTCCTGGCACCAGGATTCGACCTACTGGGGCCTGTCGCACCCGGACATCGTCACCGCCTGGGTGGCGTTCACGGTGAGCGACGTGCCGAACGGCGCGATGCGCGTCGTACCCGGCAGCCACCTGAAGGACCAGCTGCCCCACAAGGACACCTTTGCCCAGAACAATCTGCTCACCCGCGGGCAGGAGGTCGCGGTCGAGGTCGACCCGCGCGACGCGGTGGACCTGGTGCTGTCGCCGGGCGAGATGTCGCTGCACCATGTGCGCATCGTGCACGGCTCCGAGCCGAACCGAGCCGGCTATCGGCGAATCGGCTTTGCCATCCGCTACGTGCCGACCTATGTGAAGCAGACGGCCGGTCCGAAGGATTTCGCCACCTTGGTGCGCGGCACCGACCGGTACCGCCACTTCGAGTACGAGCACGGGCCGACCGTCGACCTGGGGCGGGCGGAAATCGCGGAGCATGCGCGCGTGACCGAAGCCGCCAACCAGATCCTTTATCGCGGCACCGACAAGCTCAACAAGCCGGCATGACCCGAGTCCGCCCCCCGGTCGCGAATGGGGACACTGGCAGCGCCCGCGGTCGCGGCCGTCGCGCGCGGATCCTGGCGCGGCTGCTGCTATCGCTGGCATTGCCCGCGCTGACCCTTGGCGGCTGCAGCCACCAGGTCGTGCAGCGCCACGCCGCCGCGCCGGCCGCGCCCGCGTTCAAGTGGAAAATGCAGTCGTATTGGCAGTCGGGCACGCTGCCCCAGGAACTGTTCGAGCGCTTTGCCCGCCGCGCCGGCGAAATCACCGGGGCCCGGCTGCAGATCGACGCACTGCCGGTGAACTCGGTGGTGGCGCCGCCGGAAAGCCTGGATGCAGTCGCTGCCGGCGTGCTGCAGGGGCACAACGGCGGACCGGCGTACTTTACCGGCAAGGACGCGGCCTTCGCGCTGATCGGCGATCCGCAGGGCGCCTTCGACACGCCCTACCAGATGCAGATGTGGATGGAATATGGCGGCGGCAACGAACTCGCGCGCGAGTTGTATGCGCAGTACAACGTGCACTTCGTCGGCGGCGTCTGGTACGGGCAGGAATGCCTGGTGTCTAAACGGCCGCTGCGCACCCTTGCCGACTTCAAGGGCCTGAAAATCCGGGCGCCGCAGGGCATGAGCGGCGAGATCTTCAGCCTGCTGGGCGCCGCCCCGGTGCAGCTGCCCGGCTCCGAGGTGTATACCGCGCTCGAGCGCGGCGTGGTCGACGCCAGCGACTGGGGCACGTTGTCGATGAACGACGACCTCGGCTATCACAAGCTCGCGAAGTATCCGTCCTATCCTGGTTTTCACTCCATGCCGATGGGCGAGATCTCCTTCAACAAGTCGCTGTGGGATTCGCTGCCGGCGGACGTGCGCGCCGCGCTGGAGGCGGCGACCTACCAGTTCGCTCGCGAGATGATCCAGCGCAACTATCTCGCCGACCGCCGCATCGCGGTGGAAGCCGACAAGCGCGGTTTCGAGCCGATCGACCTGCCGCCGGAGGAACGCCAGCGCTTTCGCGAGATCGCGCGCGGCGTCTGGAAGACCTATGCCGCACGCAGCCCGATGGCGCAGCGGGTCTATGATTCGCAGATCGAGTTTCTGAAACAGCTCGGATTGCTCAGGCAGTAGCCGCGCGACAGACGCGGCGCCTGCGGGATCGCCGATCAGAACAAGCAGAAAAAGGGGAGGCATGACCGATCCGGACCTTGCAGACCGTTTGACCGAGCGTGTCGGCGGCGCGGCAAGCTGGCTCTATCTCGTCGTGGTGGCGATCACCGCGTACGAGGTCGCAATGCGCTATCTCGCCAACGCGCCCACCCTGTGGGTGCATGAGCTGTCGGTGGCCCTGGCCGCCACCTGCTTCGTCATCGGCGGGCCGGTTGTCCACCAGGGCCGACGCCACATCGCGATCAGCTTTGTCTACGATCGCATGAGTGCCGCGCGCAGGCGCTGGGCGCGCCTGGCCGGCTCGGTGCTGGCGCTGCTGTTCTGCGGATTCCTGGCGTGGGCGGCGGGCGTGCAGGCGCTGCTTGCGCTGAAAGTCATGGAGCGCACCGGCACGGCGCTGAACTGGCCGATACCCGCTTACCTTAAGACCCTGTTCGCGGTGTGCGCGGCGCTGATGGCGCTGCAGTCTCTTCTGCATATCGCGCGCGACGTGCGGGCGGTGCGCGCACGCGCGAACTTGCCTGAATGAGCATCGAATGGGTCACCATCCTGATGTTCGGCAGCATGCTGGTGTTGCTGGCGCTGGGCCTCCCGCTCGCCTTCGTAACCGGCCTGATCGGCGTGACCTTCACCATCGGCCTGTTCGGCATCGACGGCCTGCAGCTGGTGGCGAGCCGCATCTACAGCTTCATGACCGAGTACGTGCTGGTGTCGGTGCCGATGTTCATCCTGATGGCCTCGCTGATGGAGCGCTCCGGGGTCGCGCGCGAGCTGTTCGACGTGATGCGCGCCTGGGCCGGGCGCCTGCCGGGCGGCCTGGCGCTGCAAACGCTGTTCGCGGCCACGGTGATGGGCGCCATGACCGGCATCATCGGTGGCGAGATCGTGCTGCTCGGCCTGATCGCGCTGCCGCAGATGCTGCGGCTGGGTTACGAGCGGAAACTCGCCATCGGCACCATTTGCGCCGGCGGCTCGCTCGGCACCATGATCCCGCCGTCGATCGTGCTGATCATCTACGGCCTGACCGTCAACGTTCCGATCGGCGACCTCTTCGTCTCCAACACGGTGCCCTGACTGCCGCTGTCCGCGGTGTACTCCCCCTACATCTTCGTACCCTTCGAGCTCAACACGAAGCTCGGCCCGCCCGCGCCGCCAAGCGAGCGTGCGCCGGGCTTCGCGCAGAAGCTGCTGCTGATGAAAGGCCTGGCGCTGCCGATCCTGGTGATCATGGCGGTGCTGGGCACCATCTACCTCGGCATCGCCTCGGTGACCGAAGCCGCCGGCATGGGCGTGGTCGGCACGCTGATCGCCGCGGCGGTGCGTCGAGAGCTGAGCGTGAAGATGCTGCGCGAATCGCTGCAACAGACCATGCAGACCTGCGGCATGCTGCTGTGGCTGTCCTTCGGCGCCACGGCAATGATCGGCGTCTACAACCTGGCGGGCGGCCCGACCTTCATCCGCGAGCTGTTCACCGGCCTGAACGTCGAGCCGATCGTGCTCATCCTGCTGATGATGCTGATCCTGGTGGTGCTCGGCAGTGTGATGGACTGGGTGGGCATCTGCCTGCTGACTATGCCGATTTTCGTGCCGATCGTGCGCGAGCTGGGCTACGACCCGGTGTGGTTCGGCGTGCTGTTCTGCCTGAACATGCAGATTTCCTACCTGACGCCGCCGTTCGGGCCGGCGGCGTTCTATCTCAAGGGCGTGGCGCCGCCGGACATCACGCTGACCGAGATCTTCGCCGCGCTGTGGCCCTTCGTGCTGCTGCAGGCCGGCGTGCTGGCGCTGGTGGTGTGGCAGCCGGATATCGCGCTGTGGCTGTTGCGCAACTGAAGCACCTCACCCGGCCCCTCTCCCCGCCCCGCGCGCGGAGAGGGAGCAAAGAGTCGTCCTCCTGTTGCGGAGTGTGGATGATTGCCCAACCGCCGTCGGGCCACGAATTTCGAGGATTGCATGTTTCTGCGTGTCTGCGCGCTGGCCTCTTTGCCGGTGCACTCGCGACGCGAACGGGCATGTACGAAGGGCCGGGATGAGGTGGAGTCCATGAAATTCAAGGCTGCAGTGCTGAACGCCGTCGGGCGGCCGCTCGAAATCGAGACGCTCGAGATGCAGCCGCTTGAGCCCGGCGACGTGCTGGTGAGGGTGCGCGCGAGCGGGTTGTGCCATACCGATCTCGAGGTGATCCAGGGCTCTCTCGCCTACCCGATGCCGATCGTGCTCGGGCACGAGGGCGCGGGCGTGGTCGAGGCGGTGGGCGAGGGCGTTTCCCGGGTGAAGCCGGGCGACCATGTGATCCTGTCCTGGAATCCGCACTGCGGGCACTGCTTTTACTGCGAGCGCGACCTGCCGATCCTGTGCGAGCCTTTCACCCGTCACCAGCCGCAGGGCCACCTGCTCGACGGCAGCTCGCGCATGCGCCGCGGCGGCGAGACGGTGCACCACTACTCGGTGACCTCGACCCATGCGCAGTACACCGTGGTGCCCGAATCGGGCGCGATCCCGATTTCCCGGGAGATGCCGTTCGATGTCGCCTGCATCATCGGCTGCGGCGTGATGACCGGCGTTGGCGGCGTGGTGCGCAAGGCGCGCGTTTCACCGGGCTCGAGCGTGGCGGTGATCGGCTGCGGGGCGGTCGGGCTCAATGCAGTCCAGGGGGCGCGGCTCGCCGGCGCGTCGCAGATCATCGCGGTGGACCTGGGTGCGGACAGGCTCGAGCGCGCCCGCGCCTTCGGCGCGACGCACGGGGTCGATGGCGGGGGCGACGCGGTGGCTGGCGTCAAGGCGCTGACGGCCGGGCGGGGCGCGGATTATGTGTTCGAGGCGGCGGGCAATGCGAAGGTGTTCAGAACCGCGGTGGAGATGGTGCGCCCCGGCGGCGAAGTGGTGTGGCTCGGCAAGGTCAACGTCGATGCGGAGGTGAGCTTCCGCTGGGGCTCGCTGATGGGCGAGCGCCGCATCGTGCGCTCGAGCTACGGCAACGCGCGCCCCTCGCGCGATTTTCCCTGGCTGGTCGACGAGTACCTCGCTGGCCGCCTGAAACTGAACGAACTGATCACGCGCCGCATCAGCCTGGACGAGATCAACGACGGCTTTGCCATGCTGGCGCGCGGCGAAGGCATTCGCACGGTCGTTATGTTCGGCGATTAGCAGATCAGGCGATGCTTACCACAAAGACACAGAGGCACAGAGAAAGCCTGCAACGAGAGCAACCCCGGAACGGCGCCGGCCTGCTCGCACGCTCGGCCCAGATGCACCGTCGGTCGCGCAGGGCGGGGCAACCTCTGCTGCCGGTGTCCCTGCGCTTGTACTCGCCTTTCTCTGTGCCTCGGTGCCTCTGTGGTGAACGGAGGGTCGCCAGGTGACCGGCGCGCCGAGCTACCGCCACCCGCCGCTGCAGGCCGGCTGGATCGACAGCCCGCACCGCTTCGGGCAGATGGGCGACCTGCGGCTGGAGAGCGGCGAGGTGATTCAGCGCTGCGCGCAATCGTTCGTCGCTCACGGGAAGCTGAGCCCGGCCAAGGACAACGCGGTCCTGGTGTGCATCTCCCTCACCGGCAACCATCACCGGCTCGATTTCCTGATCGGTCCGGGCAGGGCGCTTGACACCGATCGCTTCTTCATCGTCTGCGCCGACCCGCTCGGCAACGGCTTGTCGACCTCGCCCTCCAACAGCCAGCACCAACCGGGCATGCGCTTTCCTAGATTCACGATCCGCGACATGGTGCATGCGCAATACCGCCTGATGACCGAAACGCTCGGCATTCCGCGCCTGCACGCCGTCGTCGGCGCCTCAATGGGCGGCATGCAGGCGCTGCAGTGGGCGGTCAGCCATCCGGACTTTGCCGCGAATGTGGTGGCGATGACGCCGATGGCGAAGACGCATCCCTGGGCGGCACTTGCCGTGGCCGCGGCGCGCGCCTGCCTCAAGGCGGACCCGACCTGGAGCGAGCAGGGCTTTCATGGCGTGCCCGACCGCGGCTGGCGCGCCTACACCGCGCTGATGACGGCGCTGCTGTCGCGAACGCCGGCCGCGGTTGCAGATCTGGCGCCCGATACGGTGGCGGCGCGGCACTGGCTCGACCGGCTGACCGAGCAGAATCTGGCGAACGGTTTCGATGCGCACGACTATCTGTACCAGTCCTGGGCGTACGAGGCGCACGATGTCGGCGAAACCCCCGGCGCGGGCGGCGACGTGGCGAGCGCGCTTACGCGCGTACGCGCCACGACGCTGATCCTTGCGCCGCCGGTGGATCTGTTCAACCCGGCGGAGTCGGCCCGTATCGCCGCGCGCCAGATTCCGGGAGCGCGATTCGTCGAGATTCCCTCGCAGCAAGGCCACCAGGCGGCGACCGCGACGCGGGCGGACGATGCCGCCTTTCTCAACCGCGTGATTCGGGAATTCCTGATGCAGTAACGCGCCCCGGCCCCGGCGGGGCCGCGGGCGGTGCAGATTCCGGGAACAAACCCGCAATGGAGGAGAGCACATGATCGTGGACCATCGCACCTACTGGGTGAAGCCGGGGAAACTGAATGATTTCCTCAAGCTCTACGAAGAGGAAATGCTGCCGGTGCAGCTCCGGCACCTTGGCCACTGCGTCGGCTGGTATGTAAGCAACGACATCGGCGAACTGTCGCAGGTGGTGCACATGTGGGCTTACACGGATCTCGCCGACCGCGAGGCGCGGCGTGCGAAGATGGCGCAGGACCCCGCCACGCCGGGCTACATGGAAAAGGCGCTGCCGCTGCTCGATCGAATGGAAAACAAGGTCCTGCGGCCGACGGCGTTCTTCAAGCTGCCGGAGATGAAGGGCGCGGGCTGATCCCGCACAGCGCGCTGAATGGAGGTGCCGATGAAGACAGCCGCAATTGCAGCCCTGGTGCTGGCGCTCGCGTCCGGCGCCGGGCTTGCGCATCACGGACGCCTGCAGGAGCATCTGCTGTCGGCGAAGGTGCTGAGCGCCGGCCGCTATGCTCAGCACACCGAGGGTTTCGTCCGGACCGCAACCCATGCCGCTGCCGGCGCACTGGTCGCGCCGTTCGAGGAAACCGCCCGCATCCCGTTGCGTGCCGGTGAACGCTTCGGATTTTGCTTCGAGGCGGAAGGTTTTCTGGACGACGGCGAAGTCGACCTGCAGAAAATCGTGACCCATCCGCCGGCAGTCGTTGCCGGCCGGGTGGCGGACGGCTACGTGAACGAGGTCGAACTGATCGCCGCGGGCGGCACGGCGCGCGGCTGCATCGGCCACACGATGGCGGCGGACGAGCGGCGGGCGGGCGAGTGGACGATTGCGCTCGGCGCTGGCGAGACCACGCTGGTCTCGCGCCGCTTCACGCTGGAATAGGTGCCGCGCCGCCGGCGCGGCACGGACTGCAAGGAGGTGATGCATGGGTGAGTTCACCCGACGTGACACACTGAAAACCATCGGCGCGGCCGCGGCGCTGACCAGCCCGCCGTCGCTTCTGCTGTCCGCGAGCGCGTACGCCGCGTTCGACCCGAAGCCGGAGAAGGGCGCGAAGATCCGCCTGATGCGCTGGCGGCGCTTTATCCAGGGCGACGAGGATCAGTGGCTGGCGAACACCGCGCGCTTCACCCGGCTGACCGGCGTCGAAGTGGGCGTCGACAACGAGGGCTTCGAGGATGTGCGCCCGAAGGCGGCGATGGCCGCCAACGTCGGCGCCGGGCCGGACATCGTGCTCGGCTGGATGGACGATCCGCATCTGTTTCGCAACCGGCTGATCGAGCTGACACCGCTCGCCGAGCATCTCGGCGGCAAGTACGGCGGCTGGTACGACACCGCGCGCCGCTACGGCACGATCGGCAGCGGCGCGGACAAGGGCAAGTGGATCGGGCTGCCGCTCGGCGCCGGCGGCGCGCTGCTCAACTATCGCGTTTCCTGGCTGAAGGAAGCCGGCTTCGAGCGCATGCCGACCGATTTCGAGAACTATCTGAAACTGTGCCGTGCGCTCAAGAAGAACGGCCATCCACCGGGCTTCGCGCTGTCGCACGCCACCGGCGACGCCGAGACCTGGAGCCACAACATCCTGTGGGGATTCGGCGCGCGCATGGTGGACGAGAACAACCGGCCGGCGATCAACAGCCGCGAGACGATCGACGCCATCGAGTACATGCGCGAGCTGCATTCCACTTTTATCGACGGCACGCTCGCCTGGACCGGAGTGTCGAACAACAACTCGTTCCTGGAAGAAAAGATCGGCCTGACCTCGAACGGTCCGTCGATCTATTACGTCGCCAAGAATGCCAAGGCGCCCCGCCAGCGCGAGATCGCGCGCGACATGAACCATGCCCAGTATCCGGTCGGCCCGGCCGGCACGCCGGCGGAGCTGCACCTGCTGTCGCAGGGCTATGTGTTCAACTACACCCGCTACCCGAACGCTTGCATGGCCTATCTCAAGTTCATGTGGGAGCGCGAGCAGTACGAGCCCTGGCAGGCGGCGGCACTGTCGTACATGTGCCCGCCGCTCAAGGCCTACGCCGAGACGCCTTTCTGGAAGCAGGACCCCAAGCTCACGCCTTTCCGCGACGTGGTGGCGCGCATGCGCTGGTCCGGCTACGCCGGCGAGGTGGGGGAAAAATCCGCCGCCGCCCTGGCCGACTGGATCGTGGTCGACATGTTTGCCCAGGCGGTGTCCGGCCAGCGCACGCCGAAGGATGCCGCACGCGACGCCGAGCGCCGGGTGCGGCGCGCCTATCGCTGAGGCGGCCGCCGGCGGGCATGACAATCGGGTAATCTGTCGCGGCCCGCAGCCCGGAGCGCGCGACCATGCACTGGCTCTATCTCTTCATCGCCATCGTCGCCGAGGTGGTGGCCACCTCGGCGCTGAAGGCGGCCGAGGGCTTTACCCGCTGGGGGCCCGCCCTCCTGGTGGTGGCGGGTTACGGCACCGCCTTCCTGTTTCTGTCACTCACGCTCAAAGTCATCCCGCTGGGCGTTGCCTATGCAATCTGGTCGGGCGTCGGCATCGCGCTCATCTCCCTGGCCGGCTGGCTGCTGTACGGCCAGGTGCTGGACGGGCCCGCGCTGCTGGGCATCGGGCTGATCGTGGGCGGGGTGCTGGTCATAAACCTGTTTTCCCGCTCGGTACCGCACTGATGGCCCGCGCCGCGGCCGGCAGACGTGGTGGGGGCGCGACCCGATACCCGGCTGTTGCCGGGGCCCGACAGGGCGGTGCCGGCGGCAGGCCTTCTTTGCAGAGCAATCGTGTTGCCGGACAGGCACCTGCGCGGCCGGGTGCGCAACTTGCTCCGTCTTCCCCCCGAGGCCGCCTTCGGAGCGCGGCCTGGAGGCTGCCGACATGATGGTCCTGATCCCCAACAACGAACTGAGCCCCGGCGACATCCCGTCGCTCAAGGAAGCCTGGGCACGGATCGAGCCGTTCGCCTACACCTTCGACGGCTTCCGCCACTGGGGGTCGATCGAGCGCTGTGCTGCCGAGGCGGAAAAGCCCCCGTCCACCCTGACCCAGCTCCGAAACGCGCTGTTCTTCGAGGCGAAGCGCTGGAAGCACCTCAAGCGCAAGCCCGACGAGAATGCGATGCGCCGCATCCGCGCCCTGGTCTACGCCATCGCCGAAAAGGTCAGAGCCGGCGACATCCGCTGAGCCGACGCCCGCCGCGGAACTTCGCGCCCGCCTGCCGGCCTTACCTGTCGGGGAGGTCAACCAGAGAGGAAAGGCCACCGTAATGAATCGTCGTTTGTTGCCGCTGCTGGCGGCGCTCGCTCCCTTGCCGGTGCTTGCCCAGGCCAGCTACTCGGCCGATGAACTCGCCACCGTTCAGTTTGGCGAAAGAGTCGTCTACGACGCCCAGTCGGTGCGCACCCTGGGCGAACTCACCCGCTTCGAGGTGATGATCACCGCGCGCCCGCCCAGCGAGCGCACGCCCGGCAGCGCCGCCGAGCGCAAGGTGCGCTACGCCGCGCGCTGCACCGCCGGCGAGCTTGCCATTGCCGGGGTCACGCTGTACGACGACAGCGGGCGGATGCTCAAGACCATCGTGGTACCGCCCGGCGCGGGCGACTACGTCAAGCCGGCGGCCGGCTCGAACGAGGCGCAATGGATGTCGCGCGCCTGCTGAGCTGACCGGGCCGGGTCACCCGCGCGCGGTCGTTCGCTCCGTAGTCGTCAGCCGGTGTTGCCGATCGGGCCGCCGGCTTTCTTCCAGGCGTCTATGCCGCCCTTGAGATGCACGCTGCCGGCCAGCCCGGCACGGTCGGCGGCATCGACAGCCATGGCCGAGCGCTCGCCGAAGGCGCAGAAGAACACCACCTGCTTGCCGGTGGCGGGAATCAGCTCGTGCAGCACGCCGCCGCTGGCGAGCTCGCGCGGCAGCAGCGGATAGGGCACGTGCAGCGCGCCGGGGATGACGCCGTGGCGGGCGCGCTCCCGGTCTTCGCGCAGGTCGACGAACACCCCCTTGCCGCTGTCGACCAGCGCTTTCGCCTGCCCGGCGGAGAGCGCGCAGCCGCGCGCCTCCAGTTCGGCCTGCGACAGGCCGATGTGCAGGTTCTTCGGCACCGCGACATCCATCATCTTCGGGTTTGGCAGGTGCAGGTTGTTCATCAGCGCCACGTACTCGTCGACCGACTTCACCTGCAGCCGCGGGTTGAACGCCTTTTCCTCGGCAATGGTGCTGACCGTGTCGCCCTTGTAGTCGTGGGCGGGATAAACCAGGGTGTCGTCCGGCAGCTTCAGCAGCCGGTTGAACAGCGAGTCGTACTGCGCGCGCGCGTCGCCGTTCTGGAAGTCGGTGCGGCCGGTGCCGCGGATGAGCAGCGTGTCGCCGGTGAACACCCGGTCGTGGCACAGAAACGAATACGAATCGTCGGTATGGCCCGGCGTGTACATCGCGGTAAGCCGCAGGCCGTCCACGTCGATCTCGTCGCCGTCGGCCACCCGCATCGATACCAGATCGACCTTGCTGTGTTCGCCCATCACCGTGATGCAGTGGGTGCGATCGCGCAGCGCGCCCAGCCCGGTGATGTGGTCGGCGTGCACGTGCGTGTCCAGCGCCTTCACAAGCCGCACGCCCAGCTCGTCGAATAGCTGCAGGTAGCGGTTCACCTTGTCCAGCACCGGATCGATGATCAGCGCCTCGCCGCCCCTGCGCGCCGCAAGCAGGTAGGTGTAGGTGCTGGAGGTGCTGTCAAAGAGCTGGCGGAAGATCATTATTGAAACCAGGCACTAGGCACTAGGCTCTAGGCGCTAGGCACCAGCAAAAAAATTGAAGACGGCATCGCTCACCTTGACGAGTGAATTGGAGTGTCTGGTTTTCTTACGAGCCTAGAGCCTAGAGCCTAGAGCCTATTTATTTTCGCTTGTCGCCCAGTTCGCCATCAGCGTGTTCGACGGCAGCTTCTCGTCGACCAGCTTCTCCGCGGTTTCCTTGCCCGCGACCGGCAGGCCCTTCGGGTCCAGCTTGCCGATCTGCACCAGGACCGACGCCTGGTCCCAGTAGATGTGCTCGTTGTAGAGCTTGTCGCCGCGGAACTTCACGATCGCCACCAGCGGCACCTCGACGTACCTGCCGGTCGGCGCGATGCCGGGCAGCATCCAGTCGATCTCGATGTCGTGGGTGAAGCAGAACACCATCTCGTCCACCAGGATGCCTTCGCCGATGGTGCGCGAGATCGGGATGAGCTTCGTGTCCTTTGGCGTCTTCGGAATGAAGTGATGCTTGTAGAAGCGCTTGAGCTGCTTGTGGCCGACGCCGCCGGTCATCGTCGGGATGTGGTTCACATACGGCTCGGCCACCATGGTTTTCATCGTGGCTTCCACGTCGCGGATGGCGAATTCGTATTCGCAGTGCTTGTCCCACAGCGACGAGAAATCGTAGTGCGGACCCATCACCCGTCGAAACAGCGCAATGGAGCGGTGATGCGCCATCAGCGCAGACGGCTTGTGATAGTGCGGCGATGCCGGGCGCGCAAAGGCATGGTCCACGCCGGGGTAGACATGGAACTCGACGTCGTCGCGATCCTTGAACGCGGCCCTGATCTGCTCGACCTTCTCCATCGGCGCGTACTGGTCCTGGGCGGCGAAGTGCAGCGCCATCGGCACCTTGATCTTCGGCGCCTCTTTCAGGTACTGGTCGATGGTCACGCCGTAGTACGACACCGCACAGTCCACGCCGGAACGCGCCGCTGCCAGGTAGGCAAGCCGACCGCCGAGGCAGAAGCCGAGCGCGCCCACCTTGCCGATGGTTTCGTCGCGGGTGCGCAGCACCCGAACCGCGGCGGTGATGTCGTTCATGCCCTTGTCGGTGTCGAACTTCTGGAACAGCTCGAAGGCCTGCTTCCAGTCCGCTTCGCTGTAGCCCAGCTCGATACCCGGCTTGATGCGCCAGAACAGATCCGGCGCCAGCACCACGTAACCCTCCTCGGCGTAGTAGTCCGCCACTTCCCGGATGTAGGTATTGATCCCGAAGATCTCCTGGCACAGGACGATCCCCGGGCCTTTGCCGGATGCCGGCACCGCGAGATAGCCGCGGAACTTGCCGCCGTCCGCGGCGGGAATGTCGATCCACTGTCCAGGCATTGCGTGTTCTCCTCTGTCGTTCGGGCTGCTGAGTTGCACGCCTTTTAACCCGCTCGTGCGCGCAGTGTCAAACGGCGGTGGCGGGGGTTTCTTGACACCTCCGGCGCCGGCCCATAGATTGCCGCGGGTCCGGCACTGACCGTCCAGGGCAACGAAGAAAAGGCGCGCCGCCGGCCCGCACAAACAACCAATCAGGGGGAGTCCGAGATGACACCGTTTTCACGCCGCCGCTTCCTGCAGGCGACCGGGGTGGCCGCCGCCGCGCCCTTCGCCGGGTCGTTGCTGCTGTCCGGCTGCGGGCAGCAGGAGCAGGTGCTGACCATTGCCTACAACGTCGCGCTGCCGTCCTGGGACCCGACCACCGGCCCCTCGTCGGTAAACCCGACGATCCAGACTTATTACAAGGCGGTATTCGACGCCTACGTCGACCAGAATCCCGACCTGTCGTTCAAGCCCGGGCTGCTGACCGAATGGGGCTGGAACGACGACAGGTCGAAGGTGATCATGAAGGTGCGCGAAAACGCCTTCTGGCACGACGGCTCGCCGGTCACCGCGGAAGACGTGGTGTGGTCGCTGGAGCGCGCCGGCGATCCCGCCAGCGGCAATCCGATCCAGTTCGTGTGGGGCAAGATCGGCAACTTCAGCATCAGCGGCCAGACTATCACCGCCGACGTAAAGGAGTTCGAGCCCACGCTGTTCAAGTGGATGGCCTTCCTGACCGGCTACGTGCTGCCGAAAAAAGCCTACACCGCCGCCGGCCCCCAGGGCTGGGAAGAAAAGCCGATCGGCAGCGGGCCGTACATGGTGGAGAAATTCGAGCGCAATGCTTTTGTGCGGCTGAAGGCCTTCGACAAGTACTGGGGCCCGAAGCCGGCGTTCGATACGGTCGTCATCAAGATGGTCGGCGATGCCTCCGCCCGCGTGGCGGAAATCGAGAGCGGCTCGGCCGATCTTACGCTGCAGATTCCCTACGAGGAATTCGACCGCCTGAAGGAAAAATCCGGCCTTGCCGGGGCCGCCTACCCGGTGTCGGACATCGGCATGATCTTCATCTCCAACCGCGCGCCGATGCTCGATCGCAACGTGCGGCTGGCGATGGTGCATGCCATCGACAAGAATTCGATCGTGAAGAACCTGCTGCGCGGCTACGGTACGCCGATCGACACCCTGCAGGCGCCGCAGTACGCCGCGTTCGACGCCTCGATCAAGGTGGAGTACAACCCCGGCCTCGCGAAGGAACTGCTGGCGAAATCCGGCTACTCGAAAGACAAGCCGGTGCGCTTCACCGTCCAGACCACCCGCGGTTTCAAGCCGAAGGACTACGAGATGATGGAGGCCGTCGTCGGCATGTGGCGCGAGGTCGGCATCGACGCGACGATCGAAACCTACGAGATTGCCAAGCACTTCGAGCTGCGCACCCGACATGCGCTGGCGCCGGCGGCGTTCTACAACTGGGGCAATTCGATCGGCGACCCGTCCACCTCGACCGGCTTCGCGATGTTCAGCTATTCCCCGCATTCGGCCTGGAAGACGCCGGACGTCGACGCGCTGATCGGTCCGCTGTGGGGCGAAAAGGACGAGGCGAAGCGCATCGCCGGCTACCAGGCCGCAGACCGCTACATCGCGCAGGAGGGGCTCGTCATCCCGCTGCTGCAGTACGCGCAGCCGGTGGTGCACAAGGACAGCCTGCAGTTCACCCCGCACACCGCCGGCTTCATCCTGCCGCAGGACATCAAGCCGGCTTAGGGCGCAAAGGCGTTCACCACAGAGGCACAGAGGCACAGAGAAAGACATAAGGCGTACACGGAATTTTTCTGACCTGGACGGCATGACGCGCGGTGCGAGTCGGCACCAAACGTCAGGACGTGTCCGGGCCGTAGTAGTTGAAACGCAACTTCTGTTTTCCTCTGTGCCTCTGTGTCTCTGTGGTGAAGCCGTTTTGTAGCGAAGCCGCCCTGTGATGAAGTCCCTCCTGCGCTGATTCCTGATGTCAACCAGCTATCTGCTGAGGCGCCTGCTGTGGGCGCTGCCGACGCTGTTCGGCGTGGCGGTGGTGGTATTCGTGCTGGTGCGGGTGGTGCCGGGCGACCCGATCGCGATGATGCTGCCCCCGGGCGCCACCGCCGAGGATGTCGGCCGGCTGCGCGCGCTGTACGGGCTGGATGCGCCGCTGCTCCAGCAGTTCGTGAACTGGCTCGGCGCGCTGGCGCAGGGCGATCTTGGCAACTCGATCAGCCTGCGGGTGAGCGTGGTGTCGTTGGTGCTGTCGCGCCTGCCGGCGACGCTGGAACTGGTGCTGGTGGCGATGGCGGCGGGCTGCGCCCTGGCCCTGCTGGCGGCGGTGGCGGCAGTGCTGTTTCGCGGCCGCTGGCCGGAATTGGCGGTCGACGGCGCCACCGGGTTCACCCTCGCGATCCCGGATTTTCTCTGGGGCCTGCTGCTCATTCTGCTGCTCGGCGTGCTGCTGCCGGTGCTGCCGATCTCCGGCCGCATCGACCCGGTGGTGAGCTTCGATCCGGTCACCGGTTTTTATCTGCTCGAGGCGCTGGTGACCGGTCAGCTGCGCGCCTTCGGCGACCTGCTGCGCCACATCCTGCTGCCGGCCACGGCGCTGGCGCTGCCGCTGGCGGCGGCGCTCACCCGCGTGCTGAAGAATTCGCTGATCGAGGCGATGAGCCAGGACTATGTGACCCTGGCGCAGGTCAAGGGCTATTCGCGCGCACGCATCCTGTGGCGGGTGGCGCTGCGCAATGCGCTGATTCCGACAGTGACGCTGACCGGCGTGCAGTTCACCTTTCTGATCGGCGGCACCGTGCTGATCGAGCACATCTTCTCCTATCCGGGGCTGGGTAACCTGGCGATCGCCTCGGTGATCCAGCGCGACCTGCCGCTGATCCAGGGCCTGGTGCTGACCTTCGCGGTGCTGTTCATCGCCGCCAACCTTCTGGTCGACATGACCTATGCGCTGATCAATCCGCGGGTGCAGGCATGAGCGGCAGGGCGCGACCGGTCCTGCGCGCGCCGCGCGTCGCCTCCGGCCTGACGGTGGTGGCGCTGCTGGCGATCGCAGCCCTGGCCGCGCCATGGCTGGCGCCGCACGATCCGCTGGCGCAGAACCTGTCGAACGCGTTCGCGCCGCCGGTGTGGGCCGGCGGCGAGGCCGTGCATCCGCTCGGCACCGACAGCCTCGGCCGCGACGTGCTGTCGCGGCTGATCTACGGCGCGCGCGCCGCCCTGGCGGTGGCCTTCGTCGCGGCGCTGTTCGCCGGCCTGCTCGGCACCGTGCTGGGCCTGGCGGCCGGCTACTTCGGCGGCGCGGCCGACACCGCGATCTCGCGCCTGGTCGACATCTGGATGAGCTTTCCCTCGGTGCTGCTGTGTATCGTGCTGGCCGCGGTGCTCGGGGCCGGGCTGACCACGGTGGCGATCGCCATCATCGTCATCGACTGGACGCGCGTCTGCCGGGTGGTGCGCGCCGAGGTCATGGTG
>CALJLA010000208.1 GCA_937983055.1 uncultured Pseudomonadota bacterium | reverse complement strand
CAGTGCGGCAATGATTACTGTCCCGGCAGGGCCACGCTGCCGGACCTGCTTGCATACATGGACACGGTCACCAAGCCGATCTTTGCCGCGCTCTCGGGGCCGACCATGGGCGGCGGCCTGGAACTGGCGATGGCCTGTCATTACCGCTGTGCCGCGCCCGGCACGCAACTCGCGCTGCCGGAGGTGAAGCTTGGCATCCTGCCCGGGGCCGGCGGCACCCAGCGCCTGCCGCGCCTGATCGGCGTCGATCGAGCGCTGGAGATGATGGTGGGTGGCGACCCGATCGGCGGTGAGCAGAGCAAGGAACTCGGCCTGGTGGACGAACTGGTGAACGGCGAGTTGCGCCAGGCGGCACTGTCCTGGATTAGGCGCAGGCTGCAGGACGGGGCAGGCGTGCGCCGCGTCAGCACGCTCTCGCCGGCGCTGGAGCAGCCGGCCGAAGCGTTCTTTGCCGGTGCGCGTGAACGCGTCGCCAGAACGTGGCGGGGCTACCCGGCGCCGCTCGCCATCGTGAACTGCGTCGAGGCTGCGGTGGGTATGCCCTTCGCCAAGGGCATCGCCTTCGAGCGCCAGCAGTTTCTCGGGCTGGTGCGCACGCCGGAGTCGGCTTCACTGCGGCATCTGTTCTTCGCCGAACGGCAGGCGGCGAAAATTCCCGACCTGCCGGCGGAAACGCCGGCGCTCGAAATCAGAAAAGCGGCGGTGATTGGCGCGGGCACCATGGGCGGCGGCATCACCATGTGCTTTGCCAATGCCGGCATTCCGGTCACCGTGATCGAAATGGCGCAGCCCGCGCTGGACAAGGGCCTCGAGACAATTCGCGGCAACTATGCGGCCACGGTGTCCAAAGGGCGGCTCACGCAGGAAAAGATGGATCAGCGCATGGCGTTGATTTCATCCAGCACGGATTTCGCTGCCGTCAAGGACGCGGACATCGTGGTCGAGGCGGTGTTCGAGGACATGGCGGTCAAGAAGGAAGTCTTCGCCACTCTGGACAAGACCGCCAAAGCCGGCGCGATTCTCGCGACCAATACCTCTACCCTGGACGTGGACGAAATTGCGCGTTCGACCGGGCGGCCGCAGTCGGTGCTTGGGCTGCACTTCTTCAGCCCGGCCAACGTGATGCGGCTGCTGGAGGTGGTGCGCGGTGCCGGGACTTCGCATGCCGTGCTCGCCACCGGCATGAAGCTGGGCAAGCGCCTGGGCAAAGTGCCGGTGTGTGTCGGGGTGTGCGACGGCTTCGTCGGCAACCGCATGATTCATCCCTACCTGAAGGAAGCCGGCTTCCTGCTGGAAGAGGGCGCGCTGCCGCAGCAGGTGGATGCTGCCATCGAGGCCTTCGGCTTCGCGATGGGGCCGTTCCGCATGAGCGACCTCGCCGGTCTCGACGTCGGCTGGTACATCCGTCGACGCCAGGCGGCCACCCGCCCGCCGCAGGAACGCTATTCGAAGATCGCCGACACAATCTGCGAGCGCGGCCGCTTCGGGCAGAAGACCGGCGCCGGCTACTATCGTTACGAGAAGGGAAAGCGCGATGCGCTGCCCGACCCGGATATCGAGGCGCTGATCGTGCAGGCCTCGCGCGATGCCGGTATCGCGCGGCGCCAGATCTCCGAACGCGAGATCGTCGAGCGGCTGCTGTATGCCCTGGTCAATGAAGGCGCGCGCATTCTGGAGGAAGGCATTGCCCAACGCGCCTCCGACATCGACGTCATCTATGCCTTCGGCTATGGTTTTCCGCGCTATCGCGGCGGCCCGATGTTCTATGCCGATACCGTCGGCCTGGAGCACGTTGTTTCCGCCATCGCCCATTTCCGCGAAGGCTATCGGGCGGAGCACTGGCAGCCGGCGCCGCTGCTGGCCAAGCTCGCGGCTGAAGGTGGCAAGTTCAACGGTTAGGAGTGAACCACGGAGGACAGGGAAGACACGGGGAATGACCTCAGAGAAACCAGGACGAACCACCAAGACACCCAGAACAGCAAGAAACGGCACAAGCACGCCGAATGCTTTTCTTGGTGGCGTTGGTGTCTTGGTGGTTCGATCATGCTTTTGATGTTCTCCGCGTCCTCCGCGTGCTCCGCGGTGAGAGTCCTGAAATTTCGGGGAGAGTGAAATGGCTGAGGCAGTCATCGTTTCCACCGCCCGCACGCCGCTCGCGAAGAGCTGGAAGGGCGGGTTCAACATGACCCATGGCGCGACCCTGGGCGGGCATGCGGTGAGGGCGGCGCTGGAGCGCGCCGGCGTTGAGCCGGGCGAGGTCGAAGACGTGATCATGGGCTGCGCCAACCCGGAGGGCGCCACCGGCATGAACATCGCGCGGCAGATCGCGCTGCGCGCCGGCCTCCCGGTGACCGTCTCCGGCGTGACGGTCAACCGGTTCTGCTCTTCCGGCCTGCAGACGGTGGCGCTGGCCGCGCAGCGCATCCTGGGCGGCGAGGCGGACGTCTTTGTGGCGGGTGGCGTCGAGTCGATCTCCTGCGTGCAGAACGAGATGAACACGCACTTTCTTCACGAAGAATGGCTGGACGCCCACAAGCCCGAGATCTACTGGACGATGCTGCAGACCGCCGAGAACGTGGCGAAGCGCTACAAGATCGGGCGCGAGGCGCAGGACCGCTATGGCGCGCGCAGCCAGCAGCGGGCCGCCGCGGCCCGGGCGGCGGGCAAGTTCGACGACGAGATCGCGCCCATCGCCACCCGCATGAAGCTGGTGGACAAGGAAACCGGCCGGGAGTCGGTGAAAGAGGTCACGGTCTCGCAGGACGAAGGCATTCGGCCGGATACGACGTACGAAGGCGTGTCGCAGATCCGGCCGGCGCTGGAGGGCGGCGTCATCGCCGCCGGCAATGCCAGTCAGTTCTCCGACGGTGCGTCGGCCCAGGTAGTGATGAGCGACCGCGCCGCGGCGGCGCGCGGACTCACGCCGATGGGGGCATTCCGCGGCTTCGCGGTCGCCGGCTGCGAGCCGGACGAGATGGGCATCGGGCCGGTGTTCGCCGTGCCGAAACTGCTGAAGCGCGCCGGACTGAAGATCGAGGACATCGACCTGTGGGAGCTGAACGAGGCGTTCGCGGTGCAGGTGCTTTATTGCCGCGACAAGCTGGGCATCCCCGATGACCGGCTCAACGTCAACGGCGGGTCGATCGCGGTCGGCCACCCATACGGCATGACCGGCAGCCGGCTGGTCGGACATGCGCTGATCGAAGGCCGGCGGCGCGGCGCGAAGCGGGTCGTCGTCACCATGTGCATCGGCGGCGGCATGGGCGCGGCAGGGCTGTTCGAAGTGGTCTGAGGCCCCGGCATGTCGCTCCGAGCCCGACCCGAATGGCGCATGCGCGCCGCCCGCAGGCGGACAGCCGAGGTCCGGCGCGCATGAGTTCCCGGCTGCTGAACGCGCGCGATGTCGAGTTTCTGCTCTACGAGCTGCTCGATGTACAGGCGCTGATCTCGCGCGAACGCTTCGCCGAGCACAGCCGCGAGACCTTCGACGCCGCACTGGCCACTGCCGCGCAGATCGCCGCGGAAAAGTTCGCGCCGCACAACCGCAAGTCGGATCTCAGCGAGCCGCGCTTCGTGGACGGGCGGGTACAGATGATTCCGGAAGTGGGCGAAGCGCTGGGCGCGCTGCGAAAGGCCGGCTTCATCGCCGCGATGCAGGACTACGAGCGCGGCGGCATGCAGCTGCCCGTCGTGGTGGCCCAGGCATGCATGGCCTGGTTTCACGCAGCCAATGTGTCGACGTCGGCCTATGCCTTCCTGACCATGGCCAACGCCAACCTGATCGACGCGTTCGGCAGCGCCGCGCAGAAGGCGCGCTATTTGCCCCCGCTGTTCGAGGGCAGATTCTTCGGCACGATGTGCCTGTCGGAGCCGCAGGCCGGCTCCTCGCTCGCCGAGGTGCGAACGCTCGCGACGCCGCAGCCGGACGGCAGCTATCGGCTGCGTGGCAGCAAGATGTGGATTTCCGGCGGCGAGCACGAGTTGAGCGAGAACATTGTGCACCTGGTGCTGGCGCGCATCGAGGGCGCGCCGCCGGGGGTCAAAGGCATATCCCTGTTCTCGGTCCCGAAGTACCGGGTAAATGACGATGGCAGCCTGGGCGAGCGCAACGACATCGCGCTGGCCGGCCTGAATCACAAGATGGGCTATCGCGGGACCACCAACTGCGTGCTGAACTTCGGCGAGAAAGGCGGCGCCTGGGGCGAACTGATCGGCGAGGCGAACAAGGGCCTTGCCCATATGTTCCAGATGATGAACGAGGCGCGCATCGTGGTCGGCCTCGGCGCGGCGGCGCTCGGCTATGCCGGGTATCTCCATTCGCTCGCCTATGCGCGTGAACGCGTGCAGGGGCGGCTGCCCGGCAACAAGAACCCCGATCTGCCGCCGGTGCGCATCGTGGAGCATGCCGATGTGCGCCGCATGCTGCTCGCGCAGAAGGCGTATGTGGAAGGGGCGCTGGCGCTGTGCCTGTACTGCGCGCGGCTGGTCGATGACCAGAAGACCGCGCCCGCCGACAAGACGCGTCGGGAAGCCCGCCTTCTGCTCGACATCCTCACGCCGGTGGCCAAGGCCTGGCCGTCCCAGTACTGTGTCGAGGCGAACAGCCTGGCGATCCAGGTACTCGGCGGCTACGGTTACACCCGCGAGTACCCGGTGGAGCAGTTCTATCGCGACAACCGTCTGAATCCGATCCACGAAGGCACCAACGGCATCCAGGCGCTCGACTTGCTCGGACGCAAGGCCGCCATGGACGACGGTGCGGCGATCCAGCTGCTCGCGCGCGAGATCACCCTGACTGCCCGGGAGGCGGAGGCCAGCGACTCGCCGGAGCTGGCCGCCAGCGCGCAGGCCCTGGTCGCGGCGCTGGACCGGGTCATGGACGTCACCCGCACGCTGCTGTGCGCCAGCGGTCGTGGCGAGACCGATCTGGCGCTGGCCAACGCCAGCGTCTATCTCGACCTGGTCGGGCACACGGTGCTTGCGTGGCTGTGGCTGCGGCAGGGGCTGGCCGCGCTGAACGGTCTGACCGCCGATCCGGACACGCACAGCGACTTCTACCAGGGGAAGCTGCAGGCCTGCGCGTACTTCTTTCGCTGGGAGCTGCCGAAGACCGAGCACTGGTACAACCTGCTGATCTCGATCGATCGCACCTGCTTCGAGATGCAGGACGGCTGGTTCTGATCCGCGCGCGCAACACGGGAGTCGCGACGATGAGCGTGAAGAAATTGCTGGACCTGTCGGGCAAGTGCGCCCTGATCACGGGCGGCTCGCGCGGTCTGGGATTGCAGATGGCCGAAGCCCTCGGCGAGATGGGCGCGAAAGTCGTCATCACCGCCCGCAAGGCCGCCGAGCTGGACGAAGCCAGGGCGCATCTCGCGAAGCAAGGCATCGAGGCGCTCACCGTCGTGAATGATCTGCAGGACCGCGACGCGGTCAAGCCGATGGTGGAGTCGGTCCTCGGGCGCTTCGGCCGTATCGACGTGCTCGTGAACAACGCGGGCGCGACCTGGGGTGCGCCGGCCGAGGAGCATCCACTGGATGCCTGGCACAAGGTCATCAATCTCAATCTCACCGCCGTGTTTCTGCTGTCGCAGACGGTGGGCAGGTTGGCGATGATCCCGAACCGCTATGGCCGAATCATCAACATCGCGTCGGTCGCCGGCCTGGTGGGTACCGACCCCGGCTTCATGCCGACCATCGCCTACAACGCCAGCAAGGGCGGCGTGGTGAACTTCACCCGGTCGCTGGCGGCGGAGTGGGCGCGCTTCAATATCACCGTCAACGCGATTGCGCCGGGCGTGTTCCCGTCGAAAATGTCGGCCGGCATGATCGATCGCGCCGAGGAATACATCCTGAACCAGACGCCGCTCAAGCGGCTGGGCGGCGACGAGGACCTCAAGGGGGCGGTGGTGCTGCTGGCGTCCGATGCCTCGGCCTACATCACCGGCCAGACCATTGCGGTCGACGGCGGCTTCTCCGCGATCTGAGGCGCCTATGCCGGCAAGCCGCCAGAAGGCCGGGTTCAACATCCACGTACCCTTCATCGAGCATCTGGGCATTCGCATTACCGAGAAACGCGAGGGCCTGGTCAGGGTGCGCCTCGAAACCCGTCCGGAGCTGGAGAACAGCTGGGGCTCGGTGCACGGCGGCGTGCTGATGACGCTGCTGGACGTGGCGCTGGCCAGCGCCGGCCGTGCGCTCGACGAACAATGCAACGGCGCAGTGACGGTGGAGCTCAAGGTGAACTTCATCGCCGCTGCCAAGGGCCCGGTGCTCGGCGAGGGCCGCGCCCGCTGGGCCGGCCGCTCCCTGATCTTTTCCGAGGGCGAGCTCACGGCCGAAGACGGCACCCTGCTGGCCAAGGCCACCGGCACCTTCAAGCTGCTGTACCCGCAGAAAGATGATTGAACCCCGGAGTACGCGGACTGAACACCAAGGTCTCGAAGCGAAACACGAAGGCACGAAGTATTGCCTGCCGTCGATTCAGGCGCCGTGGTTTTTTCCTTCGTGCCTTCGTGCCTTCGTGTCTTCGTGGTTTGCTGTTCTTCCTTGAGTGCCCTGGGTGGGCGCCGTGGTTCAAAATCGAAAAGAGTCAGCCAAACAATAAACGGGGACACCAATGCCGCTCGACCTGCAGATTGAAACCGTCGTCAACCTCGTCAAGCAGGCCAACGCGCCGGAGTTCTGGCAGCTCACGCCTGATCAGGCGCGCGAGCAGTACCTGCTGCGCGTCAACAAGCTGAAGGCGCGCGAGCCCATTCACCGCAGCGTCGACCGGCGCATCCCCGGGCCGGGCAGCGAACTGCCGATCCGCATTTACACGCCGCGCGAGCCGAAGCCCGGCGAGAAGCTGCCGGTGCTGGTCTGGTACCACGGCGGCGGGTTCGTGATCGGCGATCTGGAAACCCATGATTCAGCCTGCCGGCTGCTGGCGAACCAGGCGGACTGCCTGGTCGTAGCGGTGGATTACCGGCTGGCGCCGGAGTACAAATTCCCCGCCGCAGTGGAAGATTGCCAGGCAGCGTTGCGCTGGGTGGCGCAGCATGCGGCGGAGCTGGGCGGCGACCCGCAGCGCATTGCGGTGGGCGGCGACAGCGCCGGCGGAAACCTGGCGACCGTGGTGGCGATTCTGGCCCGCGATGCGGGCTATCCGAAGCTTGCCTTCCAGTTGCTGATTTATCCGTGCACCGCGCCGGAACCCGAGTTGCCGTCCCACCACAAGTTCGCCCAGGGCTATGTGCTCACCCGCAATACCGTGACCTGGTTCTACAAGCAGTATCTTCGCAGCCGGGCCGATACCCGGGATTTCAGGTTCGGGCCGCTCATTGCCGAGGACTTGTCCAACCTTCCGCCGGCACTGGTGATGACCGCGGGTTACGACCCGCTGCGCGACGAAGGAGTGGACTATGCGAAGAAGCTGATCGAGGCCGGCAACCGCGTGACGTTGATGAACTACGAGGGCGCGATCCACGGCTTTTACCTGATGGGCGGCGCGGTCGATCTGGCGAAGCACGCGGTGGCCGAATCGGCGCGGCTGCTGCGCGAGGCGTTGGCCGCGTCGCGCTGAATGATCTTCTTGATGGCGAAACACGACGGCACGAAGACACGAAGACGAGAAGGTCTCTTGCTCGGGCCCCCGGAGACTGCGCGTCGACTTTCGCTGAATCGCGTCACGTGGATCCGCCAGTCGAAACGGGTCAGCTTCATGAGTGGCGCTGCGCGCGTCGATACCGGTTCGGCGCCGAACCGAAACTCCCGCGCGTCCGCCACGCTCGAATTCCCTTCGTGTCTTCGTGTTTCGTTTGTAAGCTTTTCAGACATCAGTCCGCAACGAGGAAAACGAAAATGGCTGCATTGACGGGCAAGGTCGCATGGATTACCGGCGCGGGCAGCGGCATCGGGCTGGCCGGCGCCAGGGCGCTGGCCGAGGCCGGGGCCGCGGTCATTCTGAGCGGCCGGCGCAAGGAGACGCTGGCGCCCGAAGCCGAGAAGCTCGCCATCCGCGGGTTTCGCGCAGAGATCGAGCCGCTGGATGTCGCCGACAGGCAGGCGGTCAGAAAATGCGCCGAGCGGATCGTATCGCGCCACGGCGGCGTCGACATTCTGGTCAACAGTGCCGGACTGAACACGCCGAACCGCTACTGGAAGAATCAGACGCCGGAAGGCTGGGATGATGTCGTCGGCATCAACCTGGATGGCAGCTTCTATACCGTTCATGCGGTGCTGCCGGGCATGCGGGTGCGCAAGAACGGCCTGATCGTCAACATCTCGTCCTGGGCGGGCGTGTTTCATCCCAAGCTGACCGGCGCCGCCTACAACGCCAGCAAGCATGCGGTGGTCGCGATGACCGAAACCATCAACATGGAAGAAGGCGTGAATGGCATCCGCGCCTGCGCGATCTGCCCGGCGGAAGTGGCCACGCCGATTCTCGACCGGCGCCCGGTGCCGCCCAGCGCGGAGGATCGGGCACGCATGCTGCAGCCTGAGGATCTCGGCAATACCATCCGGTTCATCGCCGAGCTGCCGCCGCATGTGTGCATCAATCAGCTGATCATCAGTCCGACGTGGAACCGGATGTACATCGAGAGCCTGTGAACGCGGTGGCGTTTCGCGGTCTGTGCTGCCCGGCGCGGATTGAGCCGGCACGGTGATCGAGCTGCTGCCGATCTGCGGCCTTCCGTCGCACTCCGCGGCGCTGCGGCCGGCGGTGCGCGCCTTCGTGCGCGAATACTGCGAGCGAGTGCCACTGGAGGCGCGCGCGCGCTCCTGGATGGATTTCGATGCCGATTTCAGCCGGGCGCTGGCGCGGCGCGGCTGGGTAGGACTCACCCTGCCGAAGCAGTACGGAGGCGCCGGGCTGGATGCGTTTTCGCGGTTCGTCGTGATTGAAGAGCTGCTGGGCAGCAGCGCGCCGGTCGCCGCCCACTGGATCGCGGACCGGCAAAGCGGCCCGCTGATTCTCAGATTCGGCACCGAGGCGCAGAAGCGGTTTTTCCTGCCGCGCATCTGCCGCGCCGAGGCTTTTTTCTGCATCGGCATGAGCGAACCGCAATCGGGATCGGACCTCGCCAGCGTGCGCACGCGCGCAACCCGCAGCGCATCCGGGTGGCGGCTCAACGGCCAGAAAATCTGGACCACCAACGCCCATCGCTCGCATTACATGATCGCGCTGGTGCGCACGTCCGGCGGCCCGGAAGACCGGCACAAAGGCCTCTCGCAGCTGATCGTCGATCTGGCGGCGCCGGGTGTGAGTGTGCGTCAGATCCGGGACCTGACCGGCGACGCGCACTTCAACGAAGTGTTCTTCGACGACGTCGAACTGGGCGAAGACGCGCTGATCGGCGGCGAGGGCGCCGGCTGGGAGCAGGTGACCGCCGAGCTCGCCTTCGAGCGCAGCGGTCCGGAGCGTTTCTATTCCAGCATCGCGCTGTTCGATTTGTGGCTGGCTTATCTGCGCGCGCGGGGCGGCGCGGACACGGCAACCCGCGAGCTGGCGGGGCGGGTCCTGGCGCGGCTGATGGCGCTGCGGGCGATGTCGGTGTCGGTGACCGCCATGCTCGCGCGCGGCGACAGCCCGGTGGTGGCGGCCGCGCTGGTGAAGGACCTCGGCACCGAGCTGGAGCAGTTCATCCCGCATGCGCTCGCCGAATCGCTCGGCCGCGAACCGGGCCAGCCGATTCCCGACGGTCTCGCGCAGGCGCTGGCCTACGTGACGCAGATCTGCCCGACCTATTCGCTGCGCGGCGGTACCCGCGAAATCCTGCGGGGCGTGATCGCCCGCGGGCTGGGACTGCGCTGAGGGTGGCGATGGACAGCCTGCTGCACGACGCGCTGGACCGTCTGCTTGCCGCAGCGTCGCCGCCGGGCACCGTGCGCGAGATCGAGGCGGGCGGCACGCCGCAGGCGCTGTGGCGCCAGATCGTTGACTCCGGGCTTGCCGACGCCATGGTCGAAGAGGCCCGGGGCGGCGGCGGCGCGCGCCTGGACGACGCGTTTTCCCTGTTTGCCCTCTGCGGCCGACATGCGCTGCCGCTGCCCCTGGCGCACACCCTGGCGGTGCGCAGTCTGTGCGCGCGGACCGGCGTCGAAGCCCCGAATGGGCCGATTGCCATCGCGCCGCACCCGGTGGCCAGCGCGGATGGGGCGCTGCTCTGCCGTCACGTGCCGTACGGGCGGGTGGCGCAATGGGTCGTCGTGTATCAGGACAGTCCGGCAGCTGGCGCAGCGGCGAGGCTGCTGCCGGTCGGGGTGGAGAACTGCCGCGACACCGGCATCCACGGCAGCCTGCAGGCGCATCTGCGTTGGTCGGCGCCGCCGTCGTCCGGTGTGGTGCTCGCGGCGCCGCTGCCCTGGCTGGACATCGCGGCCGCCATCACCGCGGCGCAGATGGCCGGCGCGATGGAGGCGGTGCTTGCCTTGACGCTGCGCTACGCAGCCGAGCGCAGCCAGTTCGGCCGGCCGATCGGCAGTTTCCAGGCGATCCAGCAGCAGCTTGCCGTGCTGGCCGAGCTGAGCATGGCCACCCGCATCGCGGCCGAGCTCGGCTGCCGCGAAGCCGCCCCCGGCGTGCCCGACCCGCTTTTGGCCGCCGCCGCGAAGGCCACGGCGGCCGAGGCGGCAGGCACGGTGGCATCCATCGCGCATGCGGTGCACGCGGCCATCGGCATCACCGAGGAATACGACCTCCAGCTCTTCACCCGCCGGCTGCTGGAGTGGCGAACCGACTATGGCGCGGCCGGCTTCTGGCAGCGACGCCTCGGCGACGCGCTGCTCGCATCCTCCGCGTCGTCCACGCTTGAATTCATGCTGCCGGCATTGTTTCCGGGCGCGGCGCCCGGCCCGGCGTCCGATGATTCGCAACCCGGAGATCCGACATGAGCCAGTTTCTGTTGTTCGAGCAGCAGGGCGCGGTGGTCACTCTGACCATGACTCAGCCCGACATCCGCAATCCGCTGACCGGCAACACTGCCGCGGCGGAGTTCGTCGACGCCTGCACGCGCATCGCCGCCGACCCGCGGGTGAAAGCCGTTATCGTTACCGGCGCCGGCCCGGCCTTCTCCGCGGGCGGCAACGTCAAGGACATGCGCCGATTCTTCGAACAGCACATCGCCCCGGCCGCCATTCGCGAGGAATACCGCCAGGGCATCCAGCGCATTCCGCTGGCGCTCTACAACCTCGAGGTGCCCACCATTGCCGCGGTCAACGGCCCGGCGATCGGCGCGGGCTGCGACCTCGCCTGCATGTGCGACATCCGCATCGCCTCCGAGAAGGCGAGCTTCGCGGAGAGCTTCGTGAAGGTCGGCATCATCCCCGGCGATGGCGGCGCCTGGCTGCTGCCGCGTGCGGTGGGTCTGTCGAAAGCCGCCGAGATGAGCTTCACCGGCGATGCCGTCGACGCGAAGGAAGCGCTTGCCTGCGGTCTGGTGTCGCGCGTGGTGCCGCCGGAAAGGCTGATGGAAGAGGCCAATGCCCTGGCCGCGCGCATCGCGAAGAATTCCGGCGCGGCCTTGCGCATGACCAAGCGCCTGCTGCGCGAGGGGCAGCATGTGCGGCTGGATTCATTGCTCGAGCTGTCCGCCGGCCTGCAGGCGGTCGCGCACAAGACGCCGCAGTTCAGGGAGGCAGTGATGGCCTTTATCGAGAAAAGGCCACCGGTATTCGGCGACGACTGAAGATCGGATCCGATTGGCCGGTGTGCAGGCAGGCGAATCTGGACATGGTGACAATTGCGATCGACGGCCTCGCTGCTGGAGCCAATCCGGTCGCTCGTCACATGCAATGAGCCGGTGAACGAGATTCTGCCGCACTCCATGGCCTCGATCGACATTGACGGGCGCCATTTTTCGAAGGCAAGGCCGGCTATTCGGCACATTTCGACTAAACCCGCGCCAGCCTGGACCTGCTGCTCTGGCCGGAACTGCGCAACTGCCACATCATCATTCTCGCCAACAAGCAGCACAGCGACGGCATTTACTTCTCGCGCATCAGCATCGACCAGCTGATCTTCTTCCTCAAACGAATGGCGTACCCCGATGAGCTCTGCCGTTTCGCCGAGGATCACCGCGACGAGCTCGACCATCAGCTCTACGACGTGGGCTTCGATTACCGGATGGAGGGTGGCAAGGTCGTGGTGCTGAAAAGCGGGTACTACCGGCTTTTCTGAAGGGGGCACCGTTATATAGGACGGCGCGCTTCCTTGATGGCCTGAACGCCGGAGTGCGGGCTTCGGATCCGCGCGGTTGTCAACGCGCCATCAGGAAATCCACCGCCAGCGCCGCCAGCGACCGGGCGCCGGCCAGCAAGCCCGATTCGTCGATGAAGAACCGCGGCGAGTGGTTCGGTTCGGCCTGCGCCATGTCCTGGCTGGGCGGCGTGATGCCGACGAAATAGAACAGGCCGGGCACCTTCTCCTGGAAGTAGGAAAAATCCTCCGCGACCATTACCCGCGGCTGCAACCTGAGCTTGCCGTCGCCGGCGATGCGCTTCAGCGTCGGCAGCATTTTTTCGGTGAGTGCAGGGTCGTTGCTGGTGACCGGCACTGCCTTGTCGATGGTGACGGTGGCGTGCGCGCGGTTGGCTTCGGCGATCGCGCCCGCGACATGGCGGATGCGCGCGTGGATGTCGCGCTGCATGTCGGTGTCGAAGGCGCGAATGGTGCCGGACATCGTCACCTCGTCGGGGATGATGTTCTTGCGCGTGCCGCCGTTGATGGTGGCGATGGTCACCACCGCCGGCTCCTTCGATACGTCTATCTGGCGCGACACGATGTTCTGAAGGCCGGTGAGAATCTGCGCCGAGGTGATCACCGGATCGACGCCTTTCCACGGCCAGGCGCCATGGGTCTGGGCGCCCTTAACCGTGATGTAGACCCAGTCGGCGCTCGCCATCAGCGGCCCCGGACGGTACGTGAGGGTGCCGGCGGGGATGCCGGCGATCACATGCAGGCCGAAGATGGCGTCCGGCCGCGGGTTGTCGAGCACGCCTTCTTCCACCATCAGCGGCGCGCCGCCGCGCTCGCCCGGCGGTGGACCTTCCTCCGCCGGCTGGAAGATAAACTTCACCGTTCCGGGCAATTCGTCCTTGACCGCGGCGAGCGCCTCCGCCACGCCCATCAGGATGGCGATGTGGGCGTCATGGCCGCAGGCGTGCATCACGCCCACGGTCTGGCCGAGGTATTCCGCGGTTGCCGTCGACTTGAAGGGCAGGTCGAGCGTCTCGGTTACCGGCAGCGCGTCCATGTCGGCGCGCAGTGCCACGACCGGACCGGGCCGGCCGCCTTTGAGCAGGCCGACCACGCCGGTGTGGGCGATGCCGGTGCGCACCTCCAGGCGGAGTCCGCGCAGGTGGGCGGCGATGGTCTCCGCGGTCCTGAACTCGCGGTTGGAAAGTTCGGGGTGCCGGTGGAAATGCCGGCGCCACTCGATGATGCGCGGTTCCAGCACGCTGATACGGGCGTCCACCTTTGCGGGCAGCGACTGGGCGAACGCGGGAAAGCAGGCAAAGGCAGCGGCAACCAGCGTGAGCGTGCGCGACATGACGGACTCCTTCCGCAACAATGCGTCTAGATCAGTTTCACAAGCTGCTTGCCGAGATTCTCGCCTTTCAGCATGCCGATAAAGGCTTTTGGCGCGCTGTGCAGGCCCTCGGCGATCGTCTCGTGGTATCTGATCTTGCCCTGCGCCACCCACTGTGCGAGCTGGCGCACGGCTCTTGCGTACAGGTCCGGGCGGTCGAACACGATGAAGCCCTGCAGGCGCACGCGGTTCACCAGCAGCGCACGCAGCATCTTCACGCCGTAGGGTTCCGTGGCGTTGTAATCCGCGATCATTCCGCACAGCGCGACGCGGGCGAAGGGGTTGAACAGCCGGAAGGCGGTGTCCATCACCTCGCCGCCCACGTTTTCGAACAGGCAGTCGACGCCATCGGGACAGGCGGCCCTGAGGTCGTCCAGCAGCTTGCCGGCCTTGTAGTCGACGCAGGCATCGAAGCCGAGCTCCTTCACCGCGTAGTCGCACTTCCTGCGTCCGCCCGCGATCCCGACCGCGCGGCAGCCGGACAGCTTTGCCAGCTGGCCGACGACGCTGCCGACGGCGCCGGTGGCCGCGGACACCAGCACCGTTTCGCCGGCCTTCGGCGCGCAGTGCTCCAGCAGCCCGATCCAGGCGGTGGCGCCGGGCATGCCGCACACGCCGAGATAGGCTTGCATCGGGACGATCTTCGGGTCGATGTGCATCACGCCTTCGCCGCTGCTCGCAGCAAAGTGCTGCCAGCCGAAGGCGCCAACCACAAATTCCCCCTTTCGAAACTTCGGATGGTTGGACTCGACGACCTCGCCGACGGCGCCGGCGGTCATCACCTCGCCGATCTCGACCGCCTTGGCGTAGGACTTGGCGGCATTCATCCGGCCGCGCATGTAGGGATCGAGCGAAAGCCAGTGATTGCGCACGACGAACTCGCCGGGGCCGGCCTTCGGCAGATCGGTCTCGACGATGCGGAAATCGGATTCCTTGACCCAGCCTTCCGGCCGGCTGGCGAGCTGCACCTGAACATTGCGTGTCATCTGGACCTTCCGCGATTATCGGGGTGGATCACGACATTGTAGTGGCATCGGCAGTTTCGTGACCTCGCGGCGCGTTACCATGCGGCCTTTCGCATTGACCGATATCGATTGACGACAACAGGGGGCGGCATGGTCTACGCACTGAACGTGTTCAATCTCCGGCCGGGCAAGGAAGGCGACTACCGCGACTACTCCGTGAAAGCCGGGCGCATCATCTTCGGCATGGGCGGGCGCATCGCCGCCTCCGGCTGGAAGCCGATCCGCAACATGCACGGCGACACCGAGCGCCGCTACATGATCGTGGTGGAGTTCCCCAGCGAGCACGTATTCCAGGCGTTTCTCGACGAGGCGGAAAAGCAGAACATCCACCACTTGCGGGAGAACTCGACCAGCGAGTACATCTGGACGCTGTATGAGCCTTGGGACATGAAGGCCTGGGTCAAAGGCGGCTGACAGTGGTGCCAGGCGCGAATCGGGCAAGCCGGGTCGAACTGGTTCTGTTGCCGGGGCTGCTGTGCGACAGCGCGCTGTGGGCGCCGCAGATCGCGGCGCTGGCGGATCTCGCGCACTGCTGGATACCGGACCTGCGCGCGCAATCGAGCATTGCGGCCATGGGCGAGGCGGTACTGCGCGAAGCGCCGTCCGAGCGCTTCGCGCTGGCCGGGCTGTCGATGGGCGGCTACGTGGCGATGGAGATCATGCGGCGTGCGCCCGCGCGGGTGACACGGCTGGCCCTGCTGGATACCCGGGCGACGCCGGATGCGCCGGAAGAAACCGAGCGACGCCGCGAACTGATCCGCCTGGCCGAAACCGAGCGCGGATTCACGCCGGTTACCCGGCGCATGCTGCCGCTGCTGGTGCACCCCTCGCGACTCGGCGATGCGCCGCTGGTGAACAGCATCCGCGAGATGGCCGAGCGCACCGGCATCGACGGCTTCGTGCGCCAGCAGACCGCGATCATCGGGCGGCCGGACAGCCGCCCTGCGCTGCCGCAGATCCGAGCGCCGACCCTGGTCCTGTGCGGCCGCGAAGACGCCATCCCGCCACTCGCGCGCCATGAAGAAATGACCGCGCTCATTCCTGGTGCCCGTCTCGAAATCGTAGAGCGCTGCGGCCATCTGTCCACGCTCGAGCAGCCGGATGCGGTGTCCGGCGCACTGCGGGTCTGGCTCAGCAGTTAGGGCCGCGCATCAGCCCGACTGGCGCAGCGCGGCCTCGCCCGGCTTCCAGCGTCGGGCATCGTCGAGCAGCTGCGCGAGCAGCGCTGTTTTCAGCCGCGCGTAGTCCTCCAAGCGGGCCTGCGCTGCCGCCAGAATCTCGCGCTTGCGCTGCCCGTAGCGCGCTGCCGCGGCCGCGTCTGCGGCCAGATAGTCGCGCAGCATCAGCGCATCTCGCCAGACCGGACCGCGAAACTGCGTCAGGTGCACGTCGAAGGCGCTGTCGGCGCGCTTCATGAACAGCAGACGTCCCGGCAACCCGCGCTCGCCGCCCGCAACATAGCCCAGCTCGGCCAGCGGCTCGAAGAACGCCGGTGTCGGCGGGTAGCGATCGACGCCGATCATTACGTCAATCGAGGGGGCGGCGGCCAGGCCCTGCACGGCAGTGCTGCCGACATGGGCGATGCGCGCACCGGAAATGACCAGCGCGTGCGACAGGCGGATCGACTCCTCGTCGAATTTCGCGCGCCAGTCGCTGTCGTGCCCCGTCAGCTCGATGCGCTGATCGGGACCGAAACCGTTCGGACGGGGGGCGCGCTCAGTCATCGGGTGTGCTCAGCGTGCGGTAGCGGCGGCCATCGTAATTCCAGAAGGCAAGCCGTCCGCTCGCCGCGACCTCCAGCGCTTCGGCGCCGCCACGGTCCGCCAGCTTGCGCTCGACCTCGTCATCGTCGCCCGGATCGTCGATCTCGACCTGGAACCGGTCGCCGACAACGTCCGCATAGTGCCGCAGGGTCGCCTCGATCGCGTGATCGGCGTCGATCGGCTGTTCCAGCAGATAGACATGGATGTCGTCATCCATCGCGTAGGTGCGTACGCGCCAGCACTCCGATTCGCCGAGCCACCACTGCAACGTGTCGAAATCGTCAGCATCTGCCGGCTCCTCGGTGTCGCCGGCGTAGCTGCTCTTGATGGAGAGTCTGAACACGATCAGCGTTGCCATGCCTCGACCTGCGGGCTCATGTGCGGCGTCGGGCGGACAGGAATCCGTGGGCGCTGCTCTGCACCGCAACGAACACCTCGCGCAACAGCACACCCAGCGAGCCGCTCAGCGAAAACATCGCGCACACGAACAGGGCCGCTACCGATCTCGACAGGTCGACCGCGACGAACGCGCCGACGAAGGCACCGGCCACCAGCAGACACACCAGCAGGGCGCTGAGCACCGCCAGAATCATCGCGTAGTAGATGAGCCGGCCCCGCCGCGCGAGCGCGTCCATCTCGCGCAGATACTCGCCAGCGGTGTCGGCCTGTTCCGGCGCCAGTGCGCGCAGACGGTCGTCCAGCACCCGGCGGCGGTCGATGATGCGTCCCAGCCGGTTGTTCAGGGCGGCGATGATGGTGCCCACCGCCGTGAGCAGGAACACCGGTGCCACTGCCAGTTGGATCACCCGCGCTACATCCGAGACATGCGGCTCCATATGCCAGATCGCTATGTTGCTGACGCAGCCGGCAGTCTAGCATCAGGCCGGGCCGCGTCCGCCGCGCTTCGCCGCGCGGCACGGGCTGGTCGAAGATAGCGCGGCCTCGCGCGCTTCACCGCTGCGTGCCATGCAGTATCAGCGAATCGGTGACCGCCTGGGCGCGCGCCCGCAGTCCGGGATCGCGGTCCTCCGGAAAGGCGCGATGCATGTAGCCCAAGCGCACCGCGCTGCCCGGACGGTCGCCCTCGCGGCAGGTCAAGCTGAAACTTTCAAGAAGCACTGCCACGATCGGCCCGGCGGTGCCGCCGAGCTCCCCGTCCTCCGCGAGGACGTGCGCGCGCGCGCAGGTTGCGACATCGGTTTCGGCGGGTTCCACTTCCAGCGTGCGGATCCGGAACCGGGGCGCCGGCAGGGCGGCGACCTCGAGCGCGCGCACGTGGTTGACGAGCACCAGGGTGGCGGGCGACTGCGGCACCGGAACGCGGGCGCTCCTGACGGAGTGTGCTTCGCCGGCGTACTTGCCGGGCTTTGCGAGCACGATGTGATCGGGACCGCGCTCGACGATCATCCAGCCGTCGTCGGCGGGCGGCATGAAGGAGTAGCCCTCCAGCAGGAGCGGTTGCCCTGGCTTCAGGTCGTTGGAAGGCTTGCCGCCGCCGGCGCAACCGGCGCACAGCGACGCAGCGGCCAATGCGACGGGCAGCCGGCGAAGCGCGCGGCAGAACAGGGCGGCGAATGGCGTCGGGTCAGGCATTGCGAAACCGTGTCGTCTTGACGAAGAGGATGGCGGCGAACGGCAGCACGAAACCGATCACCGCCGCGGTGATCAGCAGCCAGCCCAGTTCGGAGTAATCGGCCGCCACGACGATCGCGCCGGTCGCAGGATCGGTGACCTCCCGGGTAACGATGAACAGCTTGTTCAGGTATTTGGTGCTCAGCTGCGACGCCGACAGCGCCAGATTGGTGAACGAGGCCATAACCGCGAAGAACGTGGCTTTCAGCCGATCCGGGGCGGAGTTCGCGATCCAGGCCAGCATCGGGATCATCGCAATCTGTCCGAGCGGGGATTCGAGCGCGGTGTCGATCAGGGCGATGAAGCGCGCGTCGACCACGCCGCCGGTCACGGCTGCCGTCCATTCGTGCAGGCCGTAGTACATGCCGATGTTCGGCAGCCACAGCAGCGTGCCGGCAACCGTGAGAAAACCGACCACGTAAGCGATCGAGTTCTCCGCCATGAAGCGGCGGAAGATGAACATCCCGAGCAGCGTAAGCGTCGAGGCGATCAAGGACAGCTCCGCCAGAAACTGCTGGTCGAAGCCGAGCACGTCGATCATCCACCAGGTCGATCCGGCGCCGGGGCCGGGCAGGGCGCGAAACGCGAAAACCACGATTGCCGTGCCGACGAGTACATGTCTCGCCTCCGGCTCGAGTTCGCGGGTGAGCTTGACGATGAGAAAAATCACGATCGCCATCGACAGTGCGAACACCAGCTCCTGGCCGAGGCCGATGTCGCTCAGGCCGACGCCGACCGATACGACCGTGAACGCCAGCCCGCCGCCGAGGATCCACCAGTTGACGGGAGGACGCTCCGCGCCCCGGACGTCCACGAGCGCCTCCGCTTCGCGCCGGGAGTGCCCGCTGGACAGCAGCTGCCGCACCGCCCGGGCGCGCAGGAGTGCGGCAAGGGCCACGCCGAGCACCGACACCACCGGTATCACCAGCGCCAGCTCGTAGATGAGCTGATAGACCTGCCCCTTTTCCTCCATGGGCAGCGCGCCGACCCCGCGCAGCAGGTAGACGTTGACGACCGATACCAGCACGCCGCCGCCGATGATCGCGACACGGCCGAGCGTCTGCATCGTGGTGTGCATGGATTTGCGCTGTTCGAGCCCGATCTCGTTGCCCTGCGCGTCCACCCGCGGAACGGCCTCCACGGTCATCGCGTCGGCGACGACGTCCTGCAGCACATAGCCGATCGGCGCCAGCAGCGCGGCCGCCACGTACCAAGTGCCAGCCGGTGCGATCGCCAGCATCGCGCTCGTGTGGCCGAGCAGCAGGATCATGATCACCATGCTGAGCGCGATCAGGCTGGCGCCGGCATACACCAGCCAGCTCTTCCAGCGCCACATCAAGTCGACGAGATGGCCGAGCGGCATCTTCAGGGCCCAGGGCAGCATGGCCCAGAAGCCGAGCGCGGCGAGAAACTCCGCTGACAGGCCGAGCCGTTCCTTGACGTAGAAGGTGCCGACGATGCTGGTAAGGCCGGAGATGCCGGCGGCCGCGTACACCATCAGCGGGGGCAGATAAGTCAGGCGCATCTCGCGCCCGAGGCTGAGGATGTTCAGGTCGATCCAGCGCCACAGCGCGCTCGCCGGGCTGAGAAGGGCCTGCTGCAGGGGTGAGTTCATGTTGAGCCGCGTGTGCTGCGCGGAAGGACTGCAGCCCGGTGCTGCGGAAGCATCAGCGGTAGTCCGGGTTCGGGAAATCGAAGCGGCAACCGGCTTCCCATTGCGAGCGCTGGTTGCCATGCGCCGGAATGCCGCCGGCATCCTTGATCATGCGCGCCAGGTGCATCAGGTTCCAGGCGGCGAACGTGGTGTTTCGGTTGGTAAAGTCGTTCTCGGGGCCGCCGGAATCCGGATCGAGATAGGACGGACCGGGTCCCGCTTCGCCGATCCAGCCGGCATCGGCCTGCGGCGGAACGACGAATCCGAGGTGCTGGAGCGAATAGAGAATATTCATCGCGCAGTGCTTCACGCCGTCCTCGTTGCCGGTGACGATGCAGCCGCCGACGCGCCCGTAGTACGCGTACTGTCCCGCCTCGTTCAGCTCTGCAGATGCCGAGTAAAGCCGTTCGATCACCTTGGTGCACACCGAGGACTTGTCGCCCAGCCAGATCGGGGTGCCGATTACCAGAATGTCGGCGGCCTTGACCCTGGCGAGGATCGGCGGCCAGTCATCCGTCCGCCAGCCATGCTTGGTCATGTCCGGGTAGACGCCGTAGGCGATGTCATGATCGACCGCGCGCAGCATCTCCGTCTTGACGCCGTTCTTTTCCATGATCGCCTGCGAGAGTTTCATCAGGCCTTCGGTGTGAGACAGCTCCGGCGAGCGCTTCAACGTACAGTTCAGGAATACCGCCCGCAGGTCGGAGAAATCCCAGCGGCTCGATTCGCGCAACGCGATCTGCTGTTTGCCGAGGCTCAAACCCTGTCTTCCTGCGCCGCCGCCGCCGCGCTCTGGGCGCGGCAGGCGTGCGACGAGTCCGCGCCCGCGGGCTTGCGCCAGCGATAAACGCGCATTGGCGGCGCGTTCAGCAGCTCCAGTTCGATGTCGGGCTTGCCGAGCAGCTTGCGCCCGAGCACTGCGACGCGATCGCGGAACTGATAGGCGACGAATCGGCCGCCGGGCGCGAGGCAGCTCCACGCTTCGGACAGCACCTGGCGGCCGAGCGAAGGCGACATCGTCGAGAACGGAATGCCGGAGATCACCGCATCGGGTGCCGGCAGGCCGTAACGGTCGAGCGCTCCACGCAGATCTTCCGCGCTGCCGAGGTGCACGATCAGACGCGGGTCGTTCACCTCGCGCAGCAGTTCCACGAACCGGGGATCGAGCTCGATTGCAAGCAGGTTCGCGTTTTCCGGCAGGCGCGCAAGCAATGCCCGCGTGGTGCCCCCCGTGCCGGGGCCGAGCTCGACCACAAGGCGCGCGTTGTGAACCGCGGCCACGTCGACCAGCCGCCGTTCCAGGAAACGCGAACTCGGTACCAGCGACGCCACCGTGTTCGGCCGGCGCAGGAATCCGAGGAAAAACGCGATCGGATCGTTCTTTCTCTGGGTCCGTGCGCGGCGGGGAAACGATGCATCATTCATCGTGGAATCCCTCGATATTCTTGTTCGGGCAATGCCTACATTGTCACACAGCACGATGCGGCTGCGGCGTGTTGCCGCGGCAGCCTGCATTTCCGACCACGTCGCGCCGCATGCGTTGGTCGGGGCGGCACAAGTCCCGGGCCATGGCCCCGCCTAGGCTATCATCGAACGGCGGCTCCGAGGGGGGCGGTCGGTCCGGTCATCCCCTGCGGCGCGACGGTCGCTGCGGCTGACGCTGGCTGTCGATGAACGCGATGATCTGCTCGCGCACCGGCCGGCCGGCAAGCCAGGCAACCCAGAGCGCCGCCAGTGAAAAGCCGAGAAACTGGAGTTCAAAGCGAATGCGCGTCGCGCGCCAGTCCGGCGGCGCGCCGGCCGGCGGCTCGCCGCTCAGCAACTGAATCAGATACCAGACCGACAGGCCAAGGAATCCCGCGATCGCCACGATCGCGCCGAGGTGGAAGCGAAAGCGGCCGCTCAGTTCGGTTCCGGTGGCGTCCTCGCGCAGGCTGCCGACGAACACCGGGGAGAATCCGTTGAGCAGGGGCAGCGCATGCCTGCGCGCGATCTTGACCTCCGCACCGGAGGTTTCCACCGTGACGGCGCCGGCCGTACCGGCTGCGGCAAGCAGCCGGGCGCGCACCGCGTCGGCGGCCCCGGTAAAGCGGAACACATGGCGGCGGATCATGGCGCGTCCGGCGACAGCCGGCTCATGCTGCCCTGCACCGGCCCCGAGGGCGAAACCGGCGTGAAGCGATGGCCGAGTCGCCGCAGGGCCTGGTCCAGGCGTGCAATGTCGTAGCCGTAGATGATCTCGGGCCCAACGACGGATACCGGCACGCCACGGGCGAGCAGCGCCCAGAAGCCGAGCTGGCCCGAGAGCGATTGCTCGACATCGTACTCGCGAAAGTCGATGCCGCTGGCTGTCAGCGCAGCGCGCAGCCTGGCGCAATAGGGGCACCAGGCGGTGGTGTAGATCGCGATGCGCGTGGACTGCGCGTCCGGCCGGTGCACGAGCGCGGCGTAGCGGTCCAGCGCGAACAGCAGCAGCGCGAGCGCCGCCGCCATAGCCAGGGCCATGCGGCGCCAGCGTTTCGATCGATCCGGGTTAGAGGCCTGCACCGCGTCGCGACCGTGGATCAGCGATCGGTGGCGGAGGTTTCGCACCGCGGCGCGCCGTCATGTCCGCCGTCGCGGGCCTGGCGCTCGAGCGGCGCATCGGCGTAGCCGAACTGCACCACCTGGTGCAGATATACCGACAGGAAGGCCTCGATCGATCCGTAGCACTCGAACTGGCGCACATGCTGCAGCTCGTGCTTCAGCAGCGCGCTGCTGCCGGCAAAGTCGGAGCGCAGAACAATTGCGTAGCCGAGCGCGAGACCGACGGTGTCCGGGCCCAGCAGGCCCGCCTGCTCGGCGGCTGCGCGCAGTTCCTCGTCGTCGGGCCGCGGAATGGCATCGACCACCGCCACCCTGACCCGGTGTGGGCGCTGCACCCCGGCGGCCTGCGCGTCGGCCTGCTCGTCGGGCGACAGCGGCCGGCCGCGCTCGAGCGCCGCCTGCGACTGCAATTGCGCCCAGCTCACCGCTTTAGGCAGCAGGCGGGGCAGGGCGGCGGCGAGATCGATGGGCATCGGCGTTACGTTCAGATCGGTGGCGGGTGAGTCGCGGGCCCGTCTCCGGCCCGGACGTACGGAATAGATAATTCACCCGTGCAATGTATTCCGGACAGCGGCACCTGACGAACGCTCCCTGCTTGTCTGATATTGCCCTGGGGCGCGACTTCACCCGCGCGCCACCGACACCAGCGCGTCGAACAGCCGCTGCTGCAGCGGATCGCTGGCAGCCGTGATCTCGGGATGCCATTGCACCGCGATCAGCCAGGGATGGTCCGGCATTTCCAGCGCCTCGATCACGCCGTCGGCCGCCGTTGCCGAGACCTTCAGGCGCCGCCCGGCCTGGCGCGGCGACTGGTGATGCCAGGAGGTGGCCTCGAATTCGGGCTGCCCTAGGATGTCCGCCAGCATCGACTCCGGGTCGACCCGGATGCGGTGCGGCACCGGCTCGCGCGGCGGCGCGCGGTGCAGCACCGACTCGCCGTGCTCCTCGGGAATATGCTCGATCAGGGTGCCGCCCTCGGCGACGTTCAGCACCTGGGCGCCGCGACAGATGCCCAGCGTCGGCAGCCTTGCCTCGATCACCTGGCGGGCGATGGCCAGTTCCAGTGCGTCGCGTTCCAGGTCGATGCCGTAGTTGGTCTCGTGTCGGCGGCCGCCGTAGTGGCCGGGGTCGATATCGCCGCCGCCGGTGAGAATGAAACCATCGACCTCTGCCAGCAGCGCTTCCCAGCGCGGCTCGCCCGGTGCGACCAGAACCGGGATGCCGCCGGCGCGGCGCACCGCATCCAGATAGTCGGCGGGCAGGGCATAGCGGTTGTCATTGCTGCGGCCGTAGGTGGTCAGGCCGATCAGGGGGTGGGTGCGGCGCGGCATTACAGGCTTCCCATCTGGTAAGAGAATCGGACCAGATTCTAGCGCCGGGGCAGGAATTCGACGCTCTCGCGCGGCGCAACACCGAAACAATTGCCGTTGGCAGGGCCTTCCGACATACTCGCGCCGGCAGTCTGCGGCCGGCCCGGGTTTACCCGGATGTCATGCCGGAATCGTCCCGCCGCCGGACTGCCGTGCCGCATTCGGCCTTCACGCCGGCTGCGACTCCGGGGGTGTTCCGCGTCTGCGGACGCGGCGACGTGTTCAAGGCGTTTCATCCAGGGGGTCAAGATGCAGAAAAAGAAGGTGGGCAGCGTCGAGTACCACGAGCCGGGGGCAGACTACTTCGCCCAGCGCCAGTTGCGGCGACATGCCCGGGTCTGGTCGTTGTGGGCGCTGGGGGTCGGGGCGGTGATCTCCGGGCATTTTTCCGGCTGGAACTTTGGCATCGGCGCCGGCGGCTGGGGCGGACTGTTCTTTGCCGCGATCATCATCGGCATCATGTACGTCTGTCTGTGCTTCTGCCTGGCCGAGATGTCGCCGGCGCTGCCGCACACCGGAGGCGCCTACTCCTTCGCCCGCAGCGCCATGGGCCCGTGGGGCGGCTTCGTCACCGGGCTGGCGGAGAACATCGAATACGTGCTCACCCCGGCGGTGATCGTCTTCTTCATCGGCTCCTACCTCGGCAGCATTTTCGGCACCGCCGACAGCATGCAGCCGCTGTGGTGGATCGCGATGTACGTGGTGTTCGTCGGCCTGAACCTGCGCGGGGTGGAGCTTTCGTTCAAGGTATCGGTGCTGGTGACGCTGCTCGCACTCGGTGTGCTGACGATCTTCTGGGTGAGCGCGATCTTCTCCGGCCAGGTCGATTTCTCGCGCTGGGCGCTGAACATCGGCGTCGGCCCGGACGGCACGCTGGTCGAACTGCCCGAGGGCGGGGGCGAGTTCCTGCCGCTCGGGGTCAACGGCATCCTGGCGGCGCTGCCGTTCGCGGTGTGGCTGTACCTTGCCATCGAGGAACTGCCGCTCGCGGCGGAAGAGTCGCACGACCCGAAAAAAGACATGCCCAAGGGCCTGCTGCTCGGCATCGCCACCCTGGTGTTCTCGGCGTTCATGATCTCGTTCCTGAACGCAAGCATTCCGGTGCAGTCGGCGGATGGCACCGCAAGCGGCGCCTTTGCGCTCGGCAGTTCCGGCGAGCCGCTGCTCGACGGCTTCCGCGCTCTGTACGGCACCGAGGCGGCCAAGATCCTGTCCCTGTGCGCGGTGATCGGCCTGATCGCCAGCTTCCACACCATCATCTTCGCCTTCGGCCGGCAGATCTATTCGCTGTCTCGCGCCGGCTATTTCCCGCACTGGCTGTCGATTACCCACGGCACCCACCGTGTGCCGCACGTCGCGCTGGTTGCCGGCGCGATTCTCGGCTTCACGGTGATGATGACGGTGTACGTGATCAAGGGCGAGGACGCCGGCGCGTTCATCGGCGCCCAGCTGCTCAACATGGCGGTGTTCGGCGCGATGATCTCGTACGCCCTGCAGGCGTTGTCCTTCATCCTGCTGCGCAAGAACCTGCCCAACATCGAGCGGCCCTACCGCAACCCGCTGGGCGTGGCGAGCGCCTACATCACCATCATCATCGCGCTGGTCACGCTCTATATGCAGTTCCAGGATCCTGCGTATCGCGGCGGGGTCATCGGCGTGGCGATCTGGTACGCAGCCGGCGTGATCTATTTCGCGGTTTACGGTCGCAAGACGCTGGTGTATTCGCCCGAAGAGGATTTCGCGGTGAAGGCGCGCACCAAGGTCGGCATCGACAAGATCGAGACGGTGTAATCTGCCCGGCAGTGTCCGCGGCGCCGTGCCGGCGCTGCGGACCTTCCGCGCATCGCAACATCCATTCCGCAGGTGGCCATGAAAGCCGAGGACGTCAGAACCGCAGCCGACGCCAAGCAGATCGTCGACGAGCGCAAGCTCACCCACGTCAAGGTCGCCGTGTTCGACATCGACGGCATCCTGCGCGGCAAGTACATGGCGCGCGACAAGTTCTTCGGCGCGCTCGACAAGGGTTTCGGCTTCTGCGACGTGGTGCTGGGCTGGGATTCGAACGACCAGCTCTACGACAACGTGCGCTACACCGGTTGGCACACCGGCTATCCGGATGCGCCGGTGCGCATCCTGCCCGAGACCTGCCGCGATATCCCCTTCGAGCCGGGCATGCTGCTGTTTCTCGCCGAGTTCGTGGAGGACGGCGAGGCAATCTGCCCGCGCGGAGTGCTGCGCCGCGTGGTCGAGCAGGCGCGGCGCATGGGCTTCGAGCCTTTTGCCGGGCTGGAGTACGAGTATTTCGTGTTCGACGAAACGCCCGATTCGGTGCGCGCCAAGCGTTTCCGGGACATGAAGCCGATGGCGCCGGGCTTCTTCGGCTACTCGATGATCCGCAACTCGGTGCATTCCGACCATTACCTGGAAACCCTGGACCTGTGCGAGAAGATGCGCTTTCCGCTGGAAGGCCTGCACGAGGAAACCGGGCCGGGCGTGCTCGAGGCGGCGATCGCGGTCGACGCGGCGGTGTCTGCGGCTGACAAGGCGGGGCTGTTCAAGACCTTCATCAAGGTGCATGCGCAGCGCCGTGGCCGCATGGCAACTTTCATGGCCAAGTGGTCGCCCGACTATCCGGGCCAGAGCGGCCACATTCATGTCTCGCTCAAGGACCTCAATGGCGGCGCGGTGTTTCACGACCCGCGCGATGCGTATGGCATGAGTGCGCTGATGAAGCACTTCGTGGCCGGGCAGCAGGCGTTGATGCCGGAGCTGTTGTCGATGGTGGCGAGCACCATCAACGCCTACACCCGGCTGGTACCCGGTTTCTGGGCGCCCACCAACGCGACCTGGGGCGTAGAAAACCGCACCTGCGCGCTGCGGGTGATACCGGGTTCGGAGAAGAGCCAGCGGGTCGAATACCGCATTGCGTCCGCCGATGCCAACCCCTACCTCGCGCTGGCGGCGGCGCTGGCTTCCGGCCTGTGGGGCATCGAGCACAGACTTGAGCTGGGGGCGCCGGTGTCCGGCAACGCCTACGACCGCAAGCCGGCGGCGAAAGGGGCTTTGCCGGCGACGCTGTGGGAGGCTGCGCAGCGCCTGAAACAGTCGAAGGCGGCACGCGCGCTGTTCGGCGATGCCTTCGTCGAGCACTTCGCCGCCACCCGGGAATGGGAGGAGCGGCAGTTCCGCAAGTGCATCACCGACTGGGAGCTGCAGCGGTATTTTGAGATTATCTAGTTTGCGGGGTGACTGGGTGACTGGGTGAGCGGGCGATTAGGTGACTAGGCGATTGGTGATCAAGTGTTCGAGTCATTTGGCGCGCAGCCGCAGCGCAGTCGTGGCAAAAGCCGTTGCTCCCTTCGTGCCTTCGTGTATCGCTTCTGTGGCCGGCCTGGGGCCGGCAGTACGGGTCCCGAGTTACCTGATTAACTAGTCACCTGGTCACTGAGTCACCTCGCTCCCGCAATGCCCGAAATCCAGAAAACCATCTCCCCCGTCGACGGCCGGATCTACATCGAGCGGCCGCTCGCCTCCGATGCGCAGGTGCAGGCGGTAGCCGAGTCGGCAAAGGCCGCGCAGGCCGCCTGGCGCCGCACGCCGCTGGAAGCGCGCAGCCGCATCGTCGCCCGCTTCATCGACGCCTTCGTCGCGCGCGGCGCCAGGATCGCCGAGGAAATTTCCTGGCAGATGGGAAGGCCGCTCAGCCAGTCACCCGGCGAGGTGCGCGGCTTCGAGGAGCGCGCCCGCCATATGCTGGCGATCGCCCCGCAGGCGTTGGCCGAAATCAACGCGGGTCCGAAGGAGGGCTTTCGCCGCTTCATCCGGCGCGAGCCGCTCGGGGTGGTGCTGGTGCTGGCACCCTGGAATTATCCGTACCTCACCTCGGTGAACACGGTCGTGCCCGCGCTGCTTGCCGGCAACGCGGTGATTCTCAAGCACTCGAACCAGACGCCGCTGTGCGCTGAGCGCTACTTCGAGTGTTTTCAGGAAGCCGGCCTGCCCGAGGGCGTGTTCCAGTACCTGCACTGCAGCCACCAGCAGACCGCAGCCCTGGTTGGTTCGCCGCACATTGATTTCGTTGCATTCACCGGCTCGGTGGAGGGCGGCCATGCGGTGCAGGCGGCGGCGGCGCGGCGTTTCATTGGCGTCGGGCTGGAGCTGGGCGGCAAGGATCCCGCATACGTGCGCCCGGATGCCAACCTCGCCCATGCGGTGGAAAATCTGGTGGACGGTGCGTTCTTCAACTCCGGTCAGTCGTGCTGCGCCATCGAGCGCATCTACGTGCACGAGAAGATCTACGATCGCTTTGTCGAAGGCTTCGTCGAACTGACCCGGCAGTACCGCCTGGGCGATCCGCTCGACCCACGGACCAACCTCGGTCCGATGGTGCGCGCGCGTGCCGCCGAGGCGGCGCGCGAGCAGGTGGTCGAAGCGGTGGCGCGCGGCGCGAAATCGCTGGTCGACCCCCGGCACTTTGACCGAGACCGCGAGGGCACGCCCTACATGGCGCCGCGGGTGCTGGTCGGCGTGGATCATTCGATGCGGCTGATGACCGAGGAGAGTTTCGCGCCGGTGATCGGCATCATGAAAGTGCGCAGCGACGAGGAAGCGGTCGCCTTGATGAACGACAGCCGCTACGGGCTGACGGCCGCCATCTGGACCGAGGGCCCGGAGGCGGCGATCGCGATCGGCGATCGGGTCGAAACCGGCACCTGGTTCATGAACCGCTGCGATTACCTGGACCCGGCGCTGGCCTGGACCGGTGTCAAGGATTCCGGCCGCGGCTGCACGTTGTCGCGTGTCGGCTACGAGCAGCTCACACGTCCCAAGTCGTATCACCTGCGCGTTACGACCTGAAGGCGCAAAGAGCGAAACACGAAGGCACGAAGACACGAAGACACGAAGTAGAGCAAGGCCTCTGGAGCAGACGCGCGCCCGGATAATTTCAGCATGAGGCCGCGATCAGGACGTTCTTACTGACCTGGCATCCCGAGGCGACATTGGAAATGCAAACGTCAATCCGGCTTTCTTCGTGTCTTCGTGCCGTGGTGTCTCGCGGTTGTCTGTTGCCTTTTGTCTACCAGAGCCTGGAACATACATGATCGATCCGAAATCGCTGACCCGTAACTGGAACTACCCGACCGCGGTGCGCTTCGGCGTTGGGCGCATCGCCGAGCTGCCGGCGGTGTGTCGGGAGGTCGGCATGCGGCGCACGCTGCTGGTGACCGATCCCGGCCTGCGGGGCCTGCCGATGGTCGCCAGCGCGTTGGCGGCGCTGAAGGCGGCGGGGCTGGGCGATGCCGTGTTCTCCGACGTGCGCGCCAACCCCGTCGGCAAAAACGTCGACGACGGCGTCGCGGCTTACCGGGCCCTGCGATGCGACGGGGTCATCGCCCTCGGCGGCGGCAGTGCGCTCGATGTGGGCAAGACCATCGCGCTGATGGTCGGGCAGACTCGGCCGCTGTGGGATTTCGAGGACCGCGAGGACTGGTTCACCCGCGTCAGCGTGGACGGCATGGCAAGAACCATTGCCGTGCCGACCACCGCCGGCACCGGCTCGGAAGTGGGGCGTGCCTCGGTGATTCTGGACGAGGGCAGCCATGTGAAGAAGATCATCTTCCATCCGCGCATGCTGCCGGCGGTGGTGATTGCCGATCCGGCGCTGACAGTGGGGCTGCCGCCGCGCATCACTGCGGCCACCGGCATGGATGCGCTGGCGCATAACCTCGAAGCCTACTGCGCGCCCGGTTTTCATCCGATGGCCGACGGCATCGCGCTGGAGGCGATGCGGATGATTCGCGAGTGGCTCCCGGTGGCGGTGAAGGATGGTGCGAACCTGGTGGCGCGTGCCCATATGCTGGCGGCGGCAAGCATGGGGGCAACCGCCTTCCAGAAAGGATTGGGCGCGATCCATTCCCTGTCGCACCCGGTGGGTGCGCTCTACAACAGCCATCACGGCGAAACCAACGGCGTGGTCATGCCCTACGTGCTGGCCTTCAACCGCCCGGCGATCGAAGAGCGCATGGTCCGGCTTGCCCGGTATCTCGGCCTGCCGGGCAGCGGGACCGCCGCGGTGATCGATTGGGTGCTGGCCCTGCGCCGCGAGATCGGCATTCCCAATACCCTGGCCGACCTGGGCGTGCGCGAAGCAGACATCGACCGTCTCACGCCGATGGCGGTGGACGATCCTTCGACAAGCGGCAATCCGGTGCCGGCGGGCGCCCCCGAGATGCGCCGGATGTTCGAAATGGCGGTGCGTGGCGAGCTCGCCTGAGGGCCGCGCGAGCCCGCTCAGCCGGACTTGAATTCCGCCGCGGCGATCAGGCTGTCGAGCTGCCGGCTCCAGATGACCACGGTTACATATTCGCCGAGGTCGACGCCGGCCGGAATCGCATAAGCCTGCGCGCCGGCGAATGCCTTGAGCGCGCCCAGATCAACGTACAGGGTCTTTTCCACGTTGGTCAGCGCATTGACGCTGCGCGCCGGCACCAGGTAAACACGATAATCCGGGCCCGGCCGCACGCTGAAGTCCGGCTCGAACAGGATCTGCTGCGGATAGGCGCGCGCCTGTCCCTGGCCCGCCGCGGGGGCCGTACCGACATCGGCGAACACGAAGGCGGCGGTGGCGAGCGGTGCGCCGGTCTGTTGCGCAGGCTCGCCGTTCTCCGCGGGAATGATCTGCGGCGGAAACAGCTTCGGATAGGCAAAAATCCCGGCAGCCGCGCCGGCGGCGGCACCGACGACCAGCCCGATGAGGAGGCCCAGCAGGGTTCTGTTCATGTTCGAGTCCGGAGAATTCAGGCGCATGGAGCGGTGCCGGTTTCTCGTGTTTCCGGCCGCCCGTGGAAGCGCAAGGCTGCGGCGCCATCCGGC
>CALJLA010000207.1 GCA_937983055.1 uncultured Pseudomonadota bacterium | reverse complement strand
GCCCGCTGCGCTGCCGGTATTGCGACACGGCCTATGCCTTTCATGGCGGCAGCAGGCGTTCTGCCGATGAAATCCTGGCCGAGGTGGCCGCCTACGGGGCGCATTACGTCACGGTTACCGGCGGCGAGCCGCTGGCGCAGCCGCACTGCCTGACGCTGCTGACCGCCCTGTGCGATGCCGGATACTCGGTGTCGCTGGAAACCAGTGGCGCCATCGATATCGGCCCGGTCGACACACGGGTATCGCGCATCGTCGACCTGAAGACGCCGGGGTCGGGCGAATGCGAGCGCAACCTTTGGGCCAACCTTGACGTGCTGCAGCCGACCGACGAAGTGAAGTTCGTCCTGTGCGACGAAGCCGACTATCGCTGGGCATGCGAGATGTTGCAGCGGCACCGCCTGAGCGAGCGCTGCCCGGTGCTGTTCTCCCCGGTGCATGGAGAGCTCGCGGCACGAACCCTCGCGGAGTGGATTCTGCGGGACCGGCTGCCGGTGCGCTTCCAGCTTCAGCTGCACAAGCAGCTGTGGGGTGACGAGCCGGGGCGTTAAACGCAGCGCTGACGTGGCCCTGGAATCCGCTTTGCGCAAGAACGCGGTCGTGCTCGTATCGGGCGGCCTCGATTCGGCCACAGTGCTCGCACTGGCCGTCAGGGACGGCTTTGTCTGCCATGCGCTGTCGGTGGACTATGGGCAGCGCCACCGGGTGGAGCTGGACGCGGCGGCCCGCGTGGCGGCGGCATTGGGCGCGGTCGAACACAAAATCATCTCGCTGGATTTGCGCGCGTTTGGCGGTTCGGCGCTGACCGACGAATCGATCGCCGTGCCCGAGCAGCCCACGGCCGGCATTCCGGTCACCTATGTGCCCGCGCGCAACACCATCCTGCTGTCCCTGGCGCTGGCGTGGGCCGAAGTCATTGGCGCCCGCGACCTGTTCATCGGCGCCAACGCGGTCGACTACTCCGGCTATCCGGATTGCCGGCCCGAATATTTGCGCGCCTTCGAGGCAATGGCAAATCTCGCCACGCGCGCGGCGGTGGAGGGCGCTGCGCTTGAACTGCACGCGCCGCTGGTGAGCCTGAGCAAGGCGCAGATCATCCAGGCCGGCGCCGATGCCGGCGTGGATTTCTCGATCACCGTGTCGTGTTATCAGCCCGCTGCCGATGCAGCCGCGTGCGGTGCGTGCGATGCCTGCCGCCTGCGCCGCAAAGGCTTCGAGGACGCGGGGCTGCCCGATCCGACGCGCTATATCACGGCCCGGTCGGGGGCCGCCCGACGCTGAGCAGCGAGTCGGCCGACGCAGGTGCGCAAAGTGGGCGAGCACCGCTTTTGTCGACGAAAATCTGTGTGAATCAGGCACTAAGCGCGCGCTGATCGATGCTCATTCGTTGACGCGCAGGTCGCGACGCCGCTAAAATGCGCGCTCTTTTTTTGGGCGGTTAGCTCAGCCGGTAGAGCAGCGGACTTTTAATCCGTTGGTCCGGGGTTCGAATCCCCGACCGCCTACCATCCAACAGAAACCACGACGCCGGCAATTGCCGGCGTCGTGGTCTCTGCCCTGACGCCGGAGCGACCGATGCGGCTGTGCACGATCCATCACGAAGGCCGCGAGCAGGCTGCGGTAGTGACGGGTGATCGGGTGGTGCCGGTGCGGGCGATCAATGCCTGGCTGGGCCGTGCATGGCCGGAAGACCTGTTCGGGCTCATCGCGCGCGGACTGTCGCCGCAGATCGTGCGCGATGCCGAAGCGACCCCCACCTGGCTTGCGCGCTCCGCGGTGCGTGCCGGGCCTTTGTATCGTCATCCGCGCAAGATCCTCGGCATCGGCCTGAACTATCGGGATCATGCCGCCGATCTGAACGCGCCCTATCCCACCGAGCCGGCATCGTTCATGAAATGCGACAACACCGTGATCGGCCCGGGAGACGCCATCGAGCTGCCGCCGCAGTCCGAACGGGTGACGGCGGAGGCCGAGCTGGGCGTGATCATTGGCCGTGTCTGCCGCCGCATCGCGGAGGCCGATGCGCCCGACTATATTGCCGGGTACTGCCTGATCATCGACATGACTGCGGAAGACATCCTGCAGAAGAACCCGCGGTATCTGACCCGCGCGAAGAACTTCGACACCTTCTTCTCGTTCGGGCCCGAGCTCGTCACGCCGGACGAAGTCGGCGACGTGCTGGCGCTGAAGGTCGGCACGTGGAAGAACGCGACGCTGCACCGTGAGAACGTCGTCGCCAACATGGCGTTCCCGCCGGATTACCTGGTGTCGTTTCACTCGCACGTTGCGACGCTCTATCCCGGCGACATCATCAGCACCGGCACGCCGGGTGCCGTGGTGATCGAGGACGGAGACGTTGCCGAGTGCAGGATCGGCGGCCTTGGGCAGCTGGCCAATCCGGTGCGCAGGGCACAGGGCTGACACCGGTCGGGGGCTTGCCTGAGTTAACATCGCCCGGAATCTGGCGGATACCCACTGGGCATTGCGTCCGCCGCACACAAGTATCTTCAGGGTAGGAGGACATTCATGATCCGGACATCGTTGCTTCGCGGCCTGCTCGCCTGCGCATTCACCGTAGTGGCCGCCGGCTGCCAGCAGGCGGAGGAAACCATCAAGATCGGCTATATCGACCCTCTGTCGGGCGCATTTGCCAACGTGGGCCAGCACGGCCAGCGTGAGCTGCAACTGGTGGTGGAGCAGATCAACAGTCGCGGCGGCGTGCTTGACGGACGCAAGTTCGAGATCGTCGCGCTCGACTCCAAGGCGAACCCGCAAGAGGCGCTGATCGCGCTGCGCCAGTTGATCGACCAGAAGGTGCGCTTCATGTTCCAGGGCAATTCATCCGCGGTGGCCGGCGCGCTGAGCGAAGCGGTGGCCAAGCACAACGAGCGCAATCCCGATGCCACCGTGCTGTATCTGAACTATGGCGCGGTCGACCCTGCGCTGACCAACGATAAATGCAACTTCTGGCACTTTCGCTTCGATGCCGATGCCGACATGAAAATGCAGGCGCTGACCAACTACATGGCGGCGCAGAAGAGCATCCGCAAGGTGTACCTGATCAACCAGGACTACGCCTTCGGTCACGCGGTGTCGAAGGCTGCCCGCGAAATGCTGCGAGCGAAGCGTCCGGACATCGCCATCGTCGGCGATGACCTGCATCCGCTTGGCAAGGTGAAGGATTTCGCGCCCTATATCGCCAAGATCAAGGCTTCGGGCGCCGACTCGGTGGTGACCGGCAACTGGGGTGCGGACCTCGCCCTGCTGGTCAAGGCCGGCAAGGATGCCGGGCTGCAGGTCGATTACTTCACCTACTACGCGGGGATCGTGGGTGGCCCCGCTGCTATCGGCGAGGCAGGCATCGGCCACGTCAAGCAGGTCAGCATGTGGCACACGAACGCCGGCGGAGAGGCGTCCGATGCTCTGGTTACCGCCTACCGTTCCCGTTTTCCCGAGAGCAACGACGACTTCTTCTTCATGACGTTGCAGCATGCGACGGAGATGCTGGTGCGGGCGATCGAGCAAACGCAGGGCACCGACCCGCTGAAGATCGCGCTGGCGCTTGAGGACATGAGGCACCAGGGCCCGACGGGCGAAGTGTGGATGCGCCGGGAGAATCATCAGCTGTTACAGCCGCTGTTCATCTCCACGCTACGCCCTCAGGGCGAGGAGAGCGTGCAGTTCGATATCGAGCGTACCGGGATGGGGTTTCGGACCGATGCGCGAGTCGAGGCAACCGATACCGTCTTGCCGACCACCTGCAAGATGGAGCGGCCAGGCTGAGCCGCTGCCGGCAAGAAAAAGGCCGCGGCGGCGGGCCGCGGCCTTGTCAAACGCGCTGAACGCCAGCGCGTCATGGGAGGAGCAGGTTCGCGCTCTTACGGCTGAGGTGCTGCATGTCAGTCCGCTACGCCGCATCGTCGCCAGCGGGAGACGGCGGGCCGGCGGTTTTCGACAACTTTATGTTTTAAAAGATTTTTGTGCTGTCGGTGGGTGACGACGCAGGTGCGGCCCGGTCATAGCCCGCCGGTGACCGACAGCTGAATCGCGAAGTACGCCCCGAGCGCGAGACAGCCGTACACCAGCCAGTCGCCGCGCCGGTTAAACAGCGGCAGACGTTCTGCCGCGCGCTTGGCCCAGGTACCCCCCAGGATCAATGCGCCCAGGATTGCCAAGGCATAACCGGGATGGACGTTCCAGGCGCCGCCGAGCGCCGATTCGATCCAGCCGCCCGGGCGCACGGCCTTGAACACCAGCCCGCCCAGGCCGAGCAAGAGCAGCGACAGGAACAGCAACTGAAGCAGGGTGTGCAGCCCTTCGTGCACGATGCTCGACAGCGAGCGCCAGGTACGGTCGGAGAGATTGATCAGGGGATCCAGCATGACGGCCTCGCAAGGGAAGTGAATCGGGATTCGCACCTGTTTTCGCAACCGCCATGCCACCCTGTACCGATGCCGTGGATTCAAGGAGATAGGCCAGCCGATCGACGATTGCACCGCTCGGGCCGGGATTTCGACCGCGAATCCGTCGCCGCGCAGCGACGCGGCCCTCAGCGCGAGCGTCGTTCGCCGGACATTCTGCCGATCGGCACGCGCAGTGTTCGGCTCTGACCGTCGCGCCAGACCAGCAGACGGGCGCGTGCGCCCGGCGCGAGCGCGGCGATCATGGGGGGTAGGTCGCCTGCCTCATGCACCGGCTCCTCGTTCACCTCGAGAATGATGTCGCCGGCGCGCAGGCCGGCACGGGACGCAGGGCTGTGCGGCTCTACCCGGCTTATCAGTGCTCCGCGCGGCGGCGCCAGCCCGAAGGACTCGGCCAGGGCGGCATCGACGCTCTGGATCTGCACCCCGATGCGTCCGCGTCGGACTTCACCGTGCATGCGCAGCTGGTCGGCGACATCGATGGCGAGGTCGATCGGAATGGCGAACGACAGCCCCATATAACCGCCGCTGCGACTGTAAATCTGTGCGTTGATGCCGACGACCTCGCCGCGCAGATTGATCAGCGGACCGCCTGAATTGCCGGGATTGACCGCGACGTCGGTCTGCAGGAAGGGCACATAACCCTCGTCCGGCAGTGACCGCGCCTTGGCGCTGATGATGCCGGCGGTTACCGAGTTCTCGAAGCCGAAGGGCGCGCCGATGGCAATGACCCATTCGCCCACCTTGATCTTGGCGGGATCGCCGATCGTGGCGGCCGGCAACTGGCGCGCCTCGATCTTGAGCAGCGCAACATCGGACAGCGCGTCGCTGCCGATCAGCTTGGCCGCGAACTCGCGACGGTCGTTCAGCCGCACCACGATGTCGGTCGCACCCTCCACCACATGCGCGTTGGTCAGCAGGTAGCCGTCCTCGCTGATCAGAAAACCGCTACCCAGTGACCGGCTCCAGGCATCGCCCTCCGGCGGCAGGAAACGGCGAAAGAAATCGCGCAACGGCCCCGAGTCCGGCAGCCCAGGAAGGGCGGGCAGATCCCGCCCGCTCAGTCGACGGGTGGTACTGATGTTCACCACCGATGCCCCCACCTGCTCGACCAGCTGAGAGAAGTCGGCGCCGGACGTCCGGTCTTGCGCAGCGGTTTCCGCGGGCGCGGGCCCGGCGTCGGTTGAGTGCGCTTCGTCCGTGGGCCGACCGCAGGCGGCCGCAAGCAGCAACAGCAGCCCAGCGCAGGCACAACGGGGAAAGCGGGCGATGCACGGCATCGCAGGGTGGACCGCGCCGGAACCGGCCGGTTCCTGCAATCGAAATCAGAGGTCGGCACAGCGCACGAAGTTGCAGATACGTTCGCAATCAGGCGAAAAGCCGCACTCGAACAGCCCGATGCGCGCCTGGCCTGCATCGTCGATGCCGCACTCCTGCGCGGCCGGCCGCTGGTTGGCCTTCGGCCGCCACTCGCAGACATGGCAGCCGGCCGTGAGGCCGGGTATCTCCAGCGAGTCGCTGCGCACCACCGTCGATCCGTTTCGCGTCGGCGCAGCCTCCTGGGCCAGATCCCCGGCAGTCACCGGCAGGGCGAGGAGCGCACACAGCAGCATTACGGACAGGCGCATCATGGTCGGGCTTTCAGGCACTGATTTCGCACCCGGATTATAGCCATCCGTGCGGCGCAGACGACCTTGACCCAGGTCAAGCAGCGCTGACGCCTACCCCTTCAGCCGGGTGATGCGAATGACTTCCGGGATGCGCCGCAGGCTGCGCATGATCTGGGCGAGGTGCAGGCGGTTCGCCACCTGGATGGTGAAGTGGATGATGCTATAGGCCGACGAATCGCCCGGCTCCAGGCTGATATTGTCGATGTTGGAGTCGGTCTCCGCGATCTCGGCGGCAACCTTGGCGAGCACGCCGCGCTGGTTCGACACCACCATCTTGATGTTGACCGCGAACAGCTTCTTGGTGTCGGGCGCCCATTCTACGTCGAGCCATTTGTCCGGATCGGCCCGCGTCTTGCGCGCGACCGGGCAGTCGTGCGTGTGAATTATCAGGCCGTGGCCTTTGCGCAGGTAGCCGATGATCGGGTCCCCGGGAATGGGGTGGCAGCACTTGGCGAACTGCAGCGCCATGCCCTCCGAGCCGCGGATAACCAGGCTGCCCGGCAGCCGGTTGACGGCATCACGCGAATCACCGATCGACAGCAGCTTGCGCGCGACCACGATTGCGAGCTGCTTGCCCAGCCCGATCTCCGCCAGTACTTCGGAGCGCGTCTTCGCGCCCGATTCCTTCAGCAACTTCTCCCAATGGGCATCGCTGACCTCCTGGTTTGCCGAACCCAGCGCCAGCAAGGCCTGGTTCAGCAGCCGGTCTCCGAGCATCACCG
>CALJLA010000206.1 GCA_937983055.1 uncultured Pseudomonadota bacterium | reverse complement strand
CAGGCTCGACGGCCGGACGCTGGTGCGCGCCGAGGCGCAGGCCTCGATGGCCAGCCTGCTGCGACGCGTCGAGATCGATCCGGCAACCCACCCCTGGCTGCGCTGGCACTGGCGCGTCGACGAACTGGTCGCGGGCGGCTCGCTGCGCTCCCGGGACACCGACGATTTCGCCGCCCGCCTATACGTGATGTTCGATGCCGATCTTCGCAGCCTGCCTTTTCTCGAACGCACCAAACTGCGGATTGCACGGGCGTTATACGGCGACGAGCTGCCGCTGGCGGCGCTGTGCTACGTGTGGTCGACCGACGACCCGGCCGGCGCCCGAGCCTGGAGCGCGTACACCGACCGGGTGCAGCTGATCGTGGTGGCATCCGGACAGCACCGGCTCGGCGAGTGGACGGCGTTCGAGCGTAACGTCGCCGACGACTACCGCGCCGCTTTCGGCGGCACGCCGCCACGCATATCCGCGATCGCGATCGCTTCCGACAGCGACAATACCGGTGGGCGGGCCCTCGCCTATTTCGGCGACATCAGTTTCGCCGGCCAGCGCGTCGATGCGCCGAGATGAAGCGCCTGCTGCTGATCGGCGGCGGGCACAGCCATGTCGAGGTGGTGCGGCGCTTCGGGCGCGCGCCGGAGCCGGGCGTCGAGGTGATGCTGGTGAGCCCCGGCCGCTACGCCGGCTATTCCGGCATGCTGCCCGGCCTGATTGCCGGGCATTACGCGTTTGACGACGCCCATATCGACCTGCCGCGCCTGACCGGCGCCTCGCACTGCCGCTTTGTACCGGGCACCGTCAACGGCCTGAACCCCGATGCCCGCCTGGCGTTCTGCAACAACGGGCAGACGCTGGAATTCGATATCGCTTCGATCGATATCGGCTCGCGGCCGGGTACGCTTGATGTGCCGGGGGCGTGCGCCCATGCGCTCGGCGTCAAGCCGCTGGAGCGCTTTCTGGCGCGCTGGCAGGGGGCGCTCGACCGCGCGAGCGCCGGGCATCTGCCCCGCGGCTATCGCATCGTAATGGTAGGCGCCGGTGCCGCCGGCGTGGAAACGCTGCTGTCGATGCAGCACCGCATGGCGCGCACGGGCGCCGAAGCGCGGTTCGCGCTGGTCAGCGCGACGGCGCAGATTCTGCCCGGCCACCGGGGCCGGGTGCGGCGCATCTTCACCCGACTCCTCCGCGAACGCGGTATCGAGTCTTACTGCGGCCGCGCGGTGGTGGAGGTGACCGCGCGCTCGGTGGTGCTTGCAGGCGGCGAACGCGTCGCCGCCGACCTGGTGGTATGGGCAGTCACTGCGTCGGCGCCGTTCTGGCCTGGCGCCTGCGGTCTGGCGGTCGACGCGGGAGGCTTCATCCGGGTCGACGCCTCGCTGCAGTCGGTGAACCGTGCCGGTGTGTTTGCCGCCGGGGACATTGCGGCAATCGAACCTTCGCCCGCGCCGAAGTCAGGGGTTTACGCCGTTCGCCAGGGACCGCTGCTCGCCGCCAATCTGCGCCGCACGCTGCGGGGCGAGCCGTTGGCCGCATTCGCGCCGCAGCGCGAGGCGCTGGCCCTGATCAGCACCGGCAACCGCAATGCGGTCGCGTCGCGCGGCTGGCTGGCCGCCGAAGGGGCGTGGGTGTGGCACTGGAAGGACTGGATCGACCGGCGCTTCATGCGCCGCTATCGGTCAATCCACGCCTGATCACCGCAGCGCCGAAGGCGCACCGGTCGGCGCGGCGTGTACCCGCAGGAATGAAATACCGCGCAGGAAACCGGCGGCCCTGCCGCCGGGGGCTAGAAACCGAGATTCAACAGGGTGCTGCCGACCGTGCCGGTCGTGCCGCCCAGCGCACCGCCGACACCGCCGAGGGCACCGCCAGTCAAGGCCCCGGCGCCGTCGAGCGTTCCACCCACCGCCCCGCCCGCCGAGCCCACTGCGCCCTGCAGAGGCTGGCCGGGCGCACCCCCGCCAAGCAGCGTGCCGGCCAGGTTTTGCGTCACACCGACCAGGCCCTGGGTTGTCGACTGCAAACCGTCGATCAGCGCGCCGGTCGTTCCGCCCAGAAGTTCGCCTGCGCCCTCGACGGTACCGGCCAGCGCGCCCTGCGTCGAGGACGGCGCAGTGGGCGGCAGATATGTCTGGTTGGCGGACAGCACCGGCCTGGTGTTGGCGTTGGCCACGAAATAGCCCTGCCCCGCCGGCACCGCCAGACATCCGCCTGCATTGCACACCTCGATCTCGCCTTCGGCCACGGCCCCCGACAGCGAAGGCTCGGTCAGCTGCATGGTGTACTCGGTGCCGCGGATGCCGATGGTGGCGACGGTGGTGGTCATCACATATGCCTTGCGATTGACCTTGGCCAGTTGCCCGGTCACCGTTCTGAGGGCGCCCTTCAGCAGGGAAAACAGGCTGCGCTCGCTGCCGTCGCTGACCCCTGCCCAGCGGTAGTCGTCAATGCGAAACACCGTATCGCTGTGCAGGGAAATGAATCCGCCGTCGCTGAAGCGAAGCTGGGCGCGGCCGCGGTTGGTGCTCACGGTATCGCCGGAAGCGATGCCGTCGCCTTTGGCAAGCGTGCGAACGATACCTTCTGCGTTGCGGGCGGTCACGTCGCCCACCGCGAAATCGACGCGGCCTGCGGTCTCGGCATGGGCAATTCCCGCCAGAAGCAACACGCTTAGGCCGCAACAACGCAGGAAACTGGAGAGGATGGACATGGATCGAACGCCGGCAGTCAGTAAACTCAATCAAAAAGGGCGCCCGACCACCCCCGGATGCGAATACCAGTGATCCGACCTCCCTTAAGGTCACAGGGGCGGCGGGCGCATGGCAGATGTCGCAAGCTGCATACCAGTGCAGCCTGACGAAAAAGACGACACGGGAACAATCGCTTGCAGGGCCTGAGCCTGCATTCGACCAGGCATGCTTCGCCGAAAAGCCGACACCCATGGGTGACGAGAGCACGACGGTGACGGCTGACGGGCGGTGGCAGTCAGTGCTGAGCTTCGCTGTCCAGCCAATGCAGTCGCGCCACGCCCCCTCGCTGACCCACGATGATCGCAAGCTGGTCGAACGCGCGCGCGAGACGTTCCGCCTCGAACCTGTCGATACCGGCGATCAGCAGGCTTTTTTCCGGCAGCCAGTTGCCTGCGGCGGGAATGCCTTCGCCGCTCACTGCCGTCCAACCCGCTGCGTGCACCCGCTTCGCCAGCGCCTCGCGGCGGCGGCGGTTGAATTGCGCGCCCGCTGCACGCGCGCCTGGATTGTCCGCGCTGATGAAGGCCCAGTCGTGCGCGCCGACCTCGGCCAGCCACTGATCGAGCCGAGCATTTCCGACGCCGATGCGCAGATCGACCGGTCCGTCGGGCAGTTGCGCCCGGTAGCAGGTTCCCAGAAACGCCGCCTCCAGCGCGCGGCGCGCAGCGCCGGTCACGATGACGGGCTGACGACAAGCGTCGGCCACACCACCAAGCCGAGACAGGGTTTCGGCTCGATCATCACCACCGCTTTTCGGCGCAGGCTGCGCGCCGACGGGGTCTGGCCGCGCTGCAAGTGCACCTGCACCGCAGCAACCGCATCCTCGCCGGACGCGCAACCGATCGAGCGACCGGTAAGAATGACCCGCCGGCCCAGGTAGGCGTCCTGACCGGGCGCGCATCCGAACCGGGATGGACCGAAGTCCCGATGGCTGACCCGATGATGCGGAAACGGCGCTTCAGGATGCTCGGCGTAGAAAGTCCACACCTCGAATTCGGTAAAACCGGAAGCGCCGTTGACGAAGTGCAATGCGGCATCGCCGCACAGGGCGGACGCGATGACACGTCGGCGATACAGCGCAGACCACTCGGGATGGCGGTGAAAGAAGTCGTCGCGCTCCTCGAGTGCCAGGCGGGCGAGCCGCCTGAGGTCGGCGCGCGAAACCGGTTCGACGCTGCGTGCCAACGCCCCGCGGGTCCCAGTGACCGCCCTTACCCCATGGTGTTCGGCACCCACTGGTTGCACCAGCCCTGCGGGCTCACCGCGCCCTCGAGGATCACGCATACCCCGTCGCCCTGGTACAGGACGCATTTCGCGCAGGTACGGCCCAGGTACGGCTCGTTCTGATATTGGACATCCTCACGGGTTCGCTTGCGCAGTTCCGGCTTGTAACGGCCATCGGGCCCGCGTTCCTGGGCGCCGGCGAGGTCGAATGCTGCGGTTCCGGCCGCCGCCGCGGCCATTCGCAGCATGAACAACCGCCTGCCTCGCGTTTCCCTGGATGATTCCATGCAACACCTCCCTCGATGCAATGTTGCCGCCCGGTCGCCGGAATTATAGCCACGCAGGTTGCCGCCGCCAGGCGCTGGCGCCGCTTTCACGGCCGGTGCCGTTTCATTCGTCGGGCGATACCAGGCCCTGGCGAATGGCATAGCGTGTAAGACCGGCCACGTCGCGAATGCCGAGCCGCTCCATCAGCATCGACCGATGGGTTTCCACCGTCTTCACGCTGAGATCGAGCTTGAAGGCGATCTCCTTGGTGCCTTGACCCTTCGCGATCAGCTCCAGGATCTGCCGCTGACGTGGCGTAAGGCCGTCGTCTCCGCTGCGCTCGGCCGCCGTTCGGCTGACGTAACCGTCGACCACCGCCCGCGACACCGGCGGGCTGAGGTAGGTTTCGCCGCGCGCGACTGCGGCCAGTGCAATTTCCAGCTCGGCGGTGGCAGCTTCCTTCAGCAGGTAGCCGGAGGCACCGGCGCGGAGCGCCTGGAGCACGTACTCTTCGTTCGCGTGCATCGACAGCATCAGAATGCGAATCGACGGGTGCCTGGCCTTGATGCGGGCGGCGGCGTCCAGGCCGTTAACGCGCTTCATCGCGATGTCCATCAGCATCACGTCCGGTTTGCAGCGCTCGGCCAGTTCCACTGCATCGGCACCATCGCTCGCCTCGCCGACCACTTCGACGCCCGGCAGCGTCGACAGCAGGATCTTCAGCCCCGCCCTGACCAGCGTGTGATCGTCGGCAATCGCGATGCGCATGCTGCGGTCCACGCGCTTCTCCTAGGCGACGGCCGCCAGCGGCAGCATCGCGGTGACGCGCGTGCCAGCACCGGGCGCCGAGAACACATCCACCCTGCCGCCCACCAGCCGTACCCGCTCTTCCATGCCGGCCAGTCCAACGCTGGTGCCGCGCAGGATGCGCCCCCGGACATCGTCGAGGTCAAAGCCTTCGCCATCGTCGTGCACGCTCAGGTGCATCTGCCCCTCCACCAACCGCAGAGCGACATCGACCCTGCTCGCCTTGGCATGTTTCGCGGCATTGGTCAGCGCCTCCTGCACCACTCGGAAGCAGGTCGTCTCGAGGTCGGGATCAAGGCGCCCCGGCAGCGGATCGGCCTCGAACACGCCCTCCCAGCCGCACACCCGGCTCTGCTGGTCCAGGTGCCAGCGCAGCGCCGCCTCCAGCCCGAGATCGTCGAGCTGCGGCGGGCGCAAGCTGAGCGTGAGGTCGCGCACGCGGTTCAGCGCCCGGTTCGCCATGTCCGACAGTTCCCCGAGCGAGATGCCCACGCGCGCGCCGCCGGACCGCTCGAGCGTCTCCAGGCTGATCTTCAACGCAGTCAGGACCTGGCCAACATCGTCGTGCAGTTCGCGCGCGATGGAGCGCCGCTCTTCTTCCTGCACCGACATGACCCGTGCGGACAGATGCTTGAGCCTCAGGTTGACATCCTTCAGCTGGGTTTCCATGCGGATGCGCTCGGTAAGATCCATGATGGCGCCGATCAGCCGCGTCGGGCGGCCGTCGCGGCCAATGACGGCAAACCAGCGGTCGAGCACATGCGCGTACTCGCCGTTGGGACGACGCACGCGGTACTCGATCTCGCCGCTGCCGCGCAGCATGTCGGCGGACAGAAAATGGCGCAGGACCCGTTCTCGGTCCTCGGGATGCAGGCACTTCGACCACCAGTCATGAGTATCGGAAACTGCCTCCGGCACGCCAAAGAACGCACGGAACGCCTGGTTGACCCAGCTCTTGCCGGTGACCGGGTTCCAGTCCCACACGGCGTCGCGCGTGGCACGCACAACCATCTGCAGACGTTCCTCGCTTTCAACGAGCTGCGCTTCGACCTGCCTGCGACGGCGCCTGCTTTCCGCCTCGCTGATCTCGCGTCTGACCGCCTGGGTGAGCCGCGCGAGATTGCTTTTCATCACGTAGTCGTGGGCGCCGGACTTCATCGCGTCGACCGCGACCTCTTCGCCGACCGCCCCCGAAACGATGATGAAAGGCAGGTCGGCATCCACCGCACGCACCATGCCAAGCGCCTGCAGCCCGGAGAACGACGGCATCATGTAGTCCGAAAGCACCACATCCCAGCCGCCCCTGGCCAGCGCGTCCTGAAGCTCCGGGGCAGTATCCACCCGCAAAGCCTGAAGCTCCAGGCCGCCGCGTTTCAACTCGCGCTCGACCAGCAGTGCGTCGTCCTCTGAATCCTCAACCAGCAATGCGCGGATCATTGTCAGTCACTCCATTGTGCTGCGCCGCCCCTACCCTGGTGTCCGGCACCGGGCACTTCACGCCAACGTGAAAAAGAATGTGGCTCCGCCGTCAGGCCGTGCCTCGGCCCAGATCCGGCCGCCGTGCCGGCGCACAATACGCTGCGCGGTGGCCAAGCCGACCCCGCTTCCTTCGAAATCCTTCTGCGCGTGCAGTCGCTGAAACACACCGAAAAGTTTCGACGCATAGCTCATATCGAAACCAACACCGTTGTCGCGGACGAAGAAAACCGCCTCGCCGCTCGTGCTCATGCGCCCGAAGCTGACTCTTGCCGCAGGCTCGCGACGGGTGAACTTCCAGGCATTGTCCAGCAAATTCTGCAGCATGACCCGAAGCAGTCCAGGGTCGCCCTGAACGATCATCTCGGCCTGCACGCTGAAATCTACCTGCCGGCCGGGATCCAAGCGCTGCAGCTCATCCCAGATTTCGACGGCAATGCGGGCGAGGTCGACCGGCTGGCGACGCATCTCGCTGCGGGTAACCCGGGACAAGGCGAGCAAATCGTCGATCAATTCACTCATCCGCTCGGTTGCACCGCGGATGCGCCGAAGGTAGTCCTGACACTGCTCGTTCAGAATCGGGGCATGGTCCTCGATGACGGCGGCACTGAAGCCGTCAATCGAGCGCAGCGGCGCGCGCAGGTCGTGAGAAACGGAATAGGCGAACGCCTCGAGCTCGCGATTGCTCGCCTCCAGCTGCGCGGTGCGTTCCCGCACTCGGCGTTCCAGATCCTCGTTGAGCTGCTGCAGTTCCCGCTCGGCCCGCTTGCGATCGGTAATGTCGCGCAGGACCGCCATGACGCTGGGCGTCCCCGCTTCGTCGACTACCGAGGCAGAGACCTCAACGTCGTGAATGGTGTCGTCGAGCGCGCGGAACTGGACTTCGACTCTCGGCAGGGATTCACCCCGCATCAGGCGGGTGATTCGTTCTCTGGCAAGTGCGCGGAACGGTTCGGTCACGAACTCCAGCACCTGCCTGCCTTCCAGCACCCGGGCCTCCGGCGCACGGAAGAACTCGGCTGCTGCACGGTTCAGAAATCGGAAAACGCCGTCGCGATGGACATAGATCGGATCGGGCGACAGATCCACCAGCGTGCGATAGCGGTTCTCACTTTCTATCAGCGCCTTCTGCGCGCGAATCCGCTCGCTGACATCCTTGCCCACACCGCGGTAGCCGCAGAAGCGCCCGTCATCGTCAAAAACCGGGTGCCCGCTGATGCTGATGTGGACAA
>CALJLA010000205.1 GCA_937983055.1 uncultured Pseudomonadota bacterium | reverse complement strand
GCGATGCGGGCCGGCTCTTCCTCCTCTTCCTCGCGCTGGCGGGCGAGCTCCTCGGCCTCCTCGGAACCGGGCTTCGGCGGCGGCCCGCCGATGGCCGCCGGCTCGAACGACACGAAGGCATAGTCGCCGCGAATGCGCACGAATTCCGGGTTCTCGCCGATCGGGATCTGCCTGAGCAGCGCGCCGGACTTGCGGTCGATGATGGAAAGATTTCCCGACGCGCCATTGGCGGTGATCAGCCACTTGCCGTTGTCGGTCACGCCGATGCCGCGCGGTTCGTCGCCGCCGGCATTGATCTCGCCGACGACTTCGAAGGTTTCCAGGTCGATGATGGTGACCTCGCCCTTCTGGTTGCTCACATAGGCCTTGCCCTTGCCTTCGCCGCTGCCGGCGCCAGCCGACGCACAGCCGGCCGATACGATTGCTGCGAGCAGCAGCGCCGGCAATGTACGGCAGGTAATCGAACACTTCATCGGGAACCTCCTCCTTTCTTGTTCATGCGGCCAGGATGCCGCAGCCGCCCGTTGACTAGACCGCGCATCATCGCATCAGGTTCAATCGGATCAAAGGCTAACGTGGCGGGAAATCTTCCCGATCGCCCTCCGCGATTGAGCCAGGCTGCCCATCGTCGTCGCCCGCGGGCGGCTCGTCTTCCCAGCTGTAGCGACGCCGCGGCGGAATATCGAGCGCCCTCAGCGCAAACGCCAGCCCGCCGCCCACCAGCGCGGCGGCAAGATGCGTCTCCCAGGACATGCCGGGCCGGATCGGCAGCACGCCCCAGGCAAGCGTGCCGTACAGAAAGAACACCAGCATGGCCGCGGCAATCGCGCGGCGATCGCGGCGGATCACGCCGGCGAAGAAGATGTAGCTCACCAGTCCGTACACCAGCCCGCTGGCGCCCACGTGGGTGCCGGCACGCCCGAACAGCCAGACCACGGCGCCGGGCGCCAGGTACACCGCCGGCAGCACGGTCGCCGCCGAATTTGGATACAGATAAAGCATGCCGGTGCCCAGCACCAGCATCGGCACGCTGTTGGCGAGCAGGTGCGCGAAATCGCCGTGCAGCAGCGGCGCGAGCACGATGCCGGCCAGCCCGGCAAAACTGCGCGGCGTCACGCCCAGCCGCTGCAGGTCCAGGCCGAGCAGCCAGTTGATCAGCTGGATCGCCCACAGCGCGACGACGAACGCGAATGCAAGCTTCAGCGCCAGGCGGAAATTCGCGCGCGAGCGCTCGGACGCAGTAAAGGCGGGATCGGGATAATCGACCAGCATCGCGCCACAGCATACCAGCGGGCGCCGTTAGCGCCGGCCAGATATGCACTCTTGTTCATATCGGCGGCCGGCGCGCGGCCGGGGACAATGCGTCATGCCCGAATTTCCGCAGGATCTCTGGCGCATCGTCGCGCTGTCGCTGGAGGTAAGCCTCGCCGCGACCCTGATCGCCTGTGCGCTGGGGCTGCCGCTCGGCGCCCTGGTGGCGGTCGGCCGTTTTCCCGGGCGCCGCGGCGTCATCATCGTGCTCAACGCGCTGCTCGGCCTGCCCTCGGTGGTGGTGGGCCTGGCGGTCTATCTGCTGCTGTCGCGCGCCGGGCCGCTGGGCGAACTCGGCATCCTGTTCACGCCGGCCGCGATCGTCATCGCGCAGACCCTGCTGGTGCTGCCGATCGTCGCGGCGTTGGCGCGCCAGATCGTCGAAGACGCCTGGACCGACTATCGCGAACAGCTCACCTCGCTCGGCGTATCGCGTGCGCGCGCGGTGCCGACGCTGCTGCGCGACACCCGCTATTCGCTGCTCACCGTGGTGCTGGCCGGCTTTGGCCGAGCCGCCAGCGAGGTCGGTGCGGTGATGATCGTCGGCGGCAACATCGACGGCGTCACCCGGGTGATGACCACCGCGATCGCACTGGAAACCAGCAAGGGCGATCTGCCGCTCGCGCTGTGGCTGGGCGCGGTGCTCATCGGCACCGTGCTGGCGGTAAACACCGCCGCCTACGCCATCCGCGAATGGAGCCTGAAACGCCATGGCTGAAGCAGAGATGTTTCCGCTGCGCGCGCGCGGCGTATCGGTATCGCTCGGCGGGCACCGCGCGCTGGACGACGTATCGCTGGAAATCGGCGCGCGGGCACGCACCGCGGTGCTCGGCGCGAACGGCGCGGGCAAGAGCGTGCTGCTGCGGGTGCTGCACGGACTGATCGCCCCGGATGCCGGCAGCGTCGCCTGGGGCGAAAGCGGTCGGCGGCCGGCGCAGGCGATGGTGTTCCAGCGCCCGGTGCTGCTGCGGCGGCCGGCGCTCGCCAACATCGAGTACGCGCTGGCGGTCAACGGCGTGCGCGGCGACGAGCGCCGTGACCGCGCGCTGGAGGCGATCGGGCGGGTCGGCTTGTCGCATCTCGCCGGCCGCCAGGCGCGGGTGCTCTCCGGCGGCGAGCAGCAGCGCCTGGCGCTTGCCCGCGCATGGGCGCTGCGCCCGCAGATCCTGTTTCTCGACGAGCCGACCGCCAGCCTCGACCCCAATGCCGCGGCCGAGATCGAGCGCCTGATCGGCGGCATTCACGCCGCCGGCACCGCGATCGTGTTCGCCACCCACCATCTCGGGCTGGCGCGGCGGCTGGCCGACGAGGTGGTGTTCCTCGAACAGGGCCGCGTCGCCGAGCGCACGGAGACCGACCGCTTCTTTTCCTCGCCTGCTTCCGCCGAGGCGCAGCGATACCTGCAGGGAGAACTGCCGTGATGACGGTGATGAAGCGATTGCTGCTCGCGCTGCTGCTGCTGCCGCCCCTGGCGGCGGCGCAGCCCTGGATCACCATCGCCTCCACCACCTCGACCGAGCAGTCGGGATTGTTCAGGGCCATCCTGCCGAAGTTCACCGCCGCCACCGGCATCGAGGCGCGGGTGGTCGCGCTCGGCACCGGCCAAGCGCTCGACGTTGGCCGGCGCGGTGACGCCGACGTCGTGTTCGTGCACGATCGCGCCGCCGAGCGCAAGTTCGTGGAAGAAGGCTTTGGCGTCGAACGCATCGAAGTGATGTACAACGACTTCGTCATCGTCGGCCCGGCGGCCGATCCGGCCGGCGCGCGCGGCCGCGACGTGGCGCAGGCGCTTGTTCGCATCGCGCAGGCGGGCGCGCCCTTCGTGTCGCGCGGCGACCGCAGCGGCACCCATGCCGCCGAGCTGCGCTTCTGGGCGGCCGCCGGCATCGATGCGCCGCAGGGCGACTGGTACCGCGAAGCCGGCGCCGGCATGGGCCCGACGCTCAACGTCACCGCGGGCATGAATGCCTACACCCTCACCGACCGCGGCACCTGGCTGTCCTTCCGCAACCGTGCCGAGCTGGTGGTGCTGGTGGAAGGCGATGAGCGGCTGTTCAACCAGTACGGCGTGATGCTCGTGAATCCGCAGCGGCATCCGCATGTGAAGCAGGCCGCCGGGCAGGCATTCATCGACTGGATCGTTTCGCCGCAGGGCCAGGCCGCGATCGCCGCCTACCGCATCGACGGCCACCAGCTGTTCTTCCCGAACGCCGCGCGCTGAGCGCGCAGCGCCGGGGCGGATTCGCTGCGATAATCGCGGCATGATCCGCATCGACATCCGCCCGGTGTGGCGCTTCAACATCGACGGGCGCGAGCGGGATTTCGATTTCATGCTGATTTCCCTGCTCGAGGCCCTCGACGCCGAGCCGAAGCTCACCCGTGCCGCCGCGCGCGCCGGCATTTCCTATCGCCACGCCTGGAACCTGATCGGCGAGTGGCAGCAGTTCTTCGATGCGCCGCTGGTGGAGATGACGCGCGGGCGCGGCAGCACGCTTACCCCGCTGGGCGAGCGCCTGCTGTGGGCGGGCCAGCGCGCCCGCGCCCGCCTCGCGCCCGATCTCGACAGCCTGGCATCGGAGTTCGCCGCCGCGCTGAATGCCGCGTACCGGCCGTCACGGCAGCGGCTCACCCTGCACGCAAGCCACGACTTCGCGGTGGCGGCGCTGCGCGAGTTGACGGCGCCACTTGGCTTCGACCTCGACGTGCAATACCGCGGCGGCTTCGACGCGCTGGCGTCGCTGGCACGCGGCGAGTGCGGCCTGGCGGGCTTTCACCTGCCGGAGGGCCGCGTCGGCGCCGCCATGGCCGCGCGCTATGCCGCGGCAATGCCGCCGGCGTGCCGGCTGATAGCCCTGGCGGCGCGCACGCAGGGCTTCATCGTGCGCGGCGGCAACCCGAAAGGCATCCGCACCATCGCCGACCTCGCGCGCGCGGACGTGCGCATGGTCAACCGGCAGCGCGGCTCGGGCACGCGTGCGCTGCTCGATCTGCTGATCGACGAGGCCGGCCTCGACCGTCGGCGGCTGGACGGCTACGAGAGCGCGGAGAACACCCATGCCGCGGTGGCGGCGCTGATTGCCGGCGGGCAGGCGGACTGCGGCTTCGGCGTGCAGGCGGCCGCGGCGCAGTACCGGCTGGATTTCGTGCCGCTGCTGCGCGAGCGCTACTGCCTTGCCTGCCCCAAACGCGCGCTCGATTCCACGCCGGTCACCGCGCTGCGCGGCGCGCTGCGCTCGGACGCGTTCGCCGCGATACTCGACACGCTCCCGGGGTATTCGGCCTGGGCCACCGGCGAAGCGCTCGATCCGGCAACGGTGCTCGAACCCGCGCTGGCGCGAACCTGAAGGCGAGAACGCACTCCAACACCGCCATGAACAGCACCGATCACGCTCTGCAGGCGGCGCGCCCCTCGCGACTGGCGCAGGCGCTGCGCTTCGACAACGCCTTCGTGCGCGAGCTGCCCGGCGATCCGGTCGAAGGGCCGCAGGTACGGCAGGTGCACGGCGCACTGTATTCCCGCGTGCGGCCGACGCCGGTCGCTGCGCCGCGCCTGATCGCCTGGTCGCCGGAGATGGCGGAGCGCCTCGGCCTCGAAGCCACCGACGTCGAGTCGCCCGAGTTTGCGCAGGTGTTTGGCGGCAATGCGCTGGTCGACGGCATGGAGCCGTTCGCCGCCAACTACGGCGGCCACCAGTTCGGCAACTGGGCCGGCCAGCTCGGCGACGGCCGCGCCATCACGCTGGGCGAAACCGTCAACGCACAGGGCGAGCGCTGGGAACTGCAATTGAAGGGCGCCGGCAAGACGCCGTATTCGCGCTTCGCCGACGGGCGCGCGGTGCTGCGCTCGTCGATCCGCGAATTTCTGTGCAGCGAAGCGATGCACCACCTCGGGGTGCCCACCACCCGCGCGCTGTCGCTGGTGACGACCGGCGAGCCGGTGCTGCGCGACATGTTCTACGACGGCCGTGCGCGCGAGGAGCCGGGCGCCATCGTGTGCCGCGTATCGCCGTCGTTCATCCGCTTCGGCAACTTCGAGCTGCCCGCCTCGCGCGGCGACACCGGGCTGCTGAAAACGCTGATCGACTTCACCCTCCGGCGCGATTTTCCCGAGCTGTCGGGCAGCGGCGAGGCGCTTTACGCCGACTGGTTCGGGGCGGTGTGCGAGCGCACCGCGCGGCTGATGGCACACTGGATGCGGGTCGGCTTCGGGCACGGCGTGAGGAATACCGACATCCTGTCGATCCTCGGGCGGACGATCGACTACGGACCTTACGGCTGGATCGACGACTTCGATCCCGACTGGACGCCGAACACCACCGACGCCCACGGCCGTCGCTACCGTTTCGGCACCCAGCCGGACATCGCCTTCTGGAACCTCGGCCAGCTCGCCAACGCCCTGGCGCCGGCCTTCGCCTCGGCCGAGCCGCTGCAGGCCGGGCTCGACCGCTACGCCGACGCCTACAACGCCGCCGCGCGCGCCAACATCGCCGCCAAGCTGGGATTTGCCGAGTGCCGCGACGCCGACCCCGAACTGATGGGCCGGCTCTACGGCGTGCTGCAGGCGGGCGAGATCGACATGACGATTTTCTTCCGCACGCTGGCGCAGTTCGATCCGGCGGCGCCATCGCCCGACCTGTTCGCCGACGCCTTCTACGACGAGTCGCGGCGCAAGTCGGTGGCGAAGGATCTTTCAGACTGGCTGGCGCGCTATGCCGCGCGCCTGAAGGACGATCCGCTGCCGGCGGCGGCGCGGCGCGAGCAGATGCGCCGCGCCAACCCGCGCTACGTGCTGCGCAACTATCTCGCGCAGCAGGCGATCGACCGCGCCGAGCAGGGCGACTATGCCGGCATTCACGAACTGCTGGACGTAATGCGCAGGCCCTACGACGACCAGCCGGGCCGAGAAGCCTTCGCCGCGCGCCGCCCCGACTGGGCGAGAAACCGCGCCGGCTGCTCGATGCTGTCCTGCAGTTCCTGACCGGCGCGGCTCAGCCGGCGGCCGGCGGCCGTTCCGGGTGCTGCGGCAGCGCGTCGCCGATGTCGTACCACGGCGCTTTGGATGCGACGAAGATGTGATGCTGCGGCCGCACGCCGGGATCGTCGTCCAGCGTTCCGGCGGCGATCGAGAATCGCTCCGGCCGCGACCGGCGAAGAAACTGCAGCGTCGAGCCGCAGTTGCGGCAGAAGGTGCGGACGACATCCGGCGACGAGGCATAGCCGGCCACTGCATCCTGCCCGGCCGTCCAGCGGAAATCCGCCGACGGTACCCGCGCATACGCGCCGAAGGCCGAGCCATGCTGCTTGCGGCACTGCGAGCAATGACACAACGTGATCGGGCTGAGCGCCCCGGTGATCTCATAGCGCACCGTCCCGCACAGGCATCCACCGCGGATCATTTGCCGTCCTTTCATTCGCTCGGCCGGAGACACTGCGGCGCGAACCGCGATTTCCGGCTGGAATCCCGGATCGTGCAGTGACCCGCTTCCGGCGGCAAGTGCCGGAGCCCGCGTCCACGCTGTCTTCATGCGCACCCGGCCGGTTTGCGCCAGGTGCGTGCAGAAGAAGAAGTTGAGAACTGCGCCGGCGTGCGGCGTTACGCGGCAGCCTTGCAGGCAGGCAGCCGGTGCCGGCACCCATTGGCGCTTCGATACGTCACAATTGGCGCCACCCGAAACGAGTTGGCAGGCCGAGGGATGCGCGCACTCTGTTTTGAGCATGTTCACTTCGAGGGGCTGGGCAGCATCGGGCACTGGCTGCGGGCGCAGGGCGCGCGCATCGACGCCTTCCGCTGGCACGAGAACGGCAGCGCGGTGCCCGCGCCGGTTGAGGACATCGACCTGCTGGTGGTGATGGGCGGGCCGATGAGCGCAAATGACGAGGCGCAGTATCCTTGGCTCGCAGCGGAAAAGCGCTACATCCGCGGGGCGATCGATGCCGGCAAGGCGGTGCTCGGCATCTGCCTCGGCGCGCAGCTCATCGCCAGCGCGCTCGGCGCGCGGGTGTACCCGAACGCGCACAAGGAGATCGGCTGGTTTCCGGTGGAGGGCGTGAAGACCGGTTCGCAGCAGCCGGTGTTTGCGTTCGCGGCGCGCACCGCGATGTTTCACTGGCACGGCGAGACTTTCGATCTGCCGCCGGGCGCCGTGCGGCTCGCGCGCAGCGCCGCCTGCGCCAATCAGGCATTCCAGCTCGGACGCCGGGTGATCGGGCTGCAGTTCCATCTCGAGACCACGCCGGACAGCGCGCGCGCCCTGGTGGAGAACTGCCGAGACGAGCTGGTGCCGGCCGCCTATGTGCAGACCGAAACGGAGATTCTCGGCGCCGGCGATGCGCGCTATGCGGAAATCAACCGGTTGATGGAGAGCGTGCTCGAGTTTCTGACCCGGGTCTGAACGCGCGCGCACGCATGCCGCCCGGTTGAACCGAAGGGTCGGGCCCGACGGCCCGGCCGCGAAATCTTACGGACCGCATACGGAACGCGGCCGTCGCGAAGCCCGCGCGCGCGTGTCGGCTTTTCTCGATGACTCCGCGCCCTGCGCCGGCAACTGATGTGCTTGACTTCGCCTGTTGCTGAACTAGCTTTGGAGGTATTCGTACGGCATATGCATGCAAAGGTCCGCTGGGTTCGCTGTCTGAAAGCGTCAACTGGGAGGGGCCATGAAACGCATCCCGCTGTTTTTTCTCGCAACAATGTTGTCGTGCGTCGCTGGCGGACTGTTCGCCGAAACCTGCATCTCGCCGTATATCAAGGCACTGAACACCCCCGAGAAAGTCATGTACCTGTGGACGCTGCCCGGCAAGGCAGGCAGCGGCCCGGACTATCTCGCCGTGATCGATGTAAACCTCGCCTCGCCCACCTACGGGCGCATTCTCAGGAAAGTCATGGTCGGTTCGTCCGGCAACGAGGCGCATCACGTCGGCTTCACCGACGACCGCACCAAGATCTGGGCGGCGTCGCTCAACACCAGTCGGATGTTTATCTTCGACGTGGCGGCGGATCCGATGAATCCGAAGCTCGTGCGCACCATCGACAACGTGCCGAAGCTCACCGGCCTGAGCGGGCCGCACACGCCCTATGCGATACCCGGCCGCATCCTGGTCAGCATGGCCTCGGGACCGGACGGCACCGGCGCGGGTGGCATTTCCGAGTTCACCAACGACGGCGAGTTCATCGCCAGCCACGCCGCGTCCAACCATCCCTACGAAACGGTAATCAAGCCAGAATTCAACCGCATGATCACTTCCTCGTGGGTGCCGCAGAAAACCTTCATGAGCACTCTCGACAAATGGAATCCGGCGGACTGGACCAATCCCGACACGATGCTGGTGTGGGATCTGAAGGAGCGCAGGATCATCCAGACGCTGTCGGGAGACCCGATCAACCTCGCCGCGCGCTGGATGCTCAAGCCGGGCGCGAAGCACGGCTACAACATCAGCAATGTCGGAAACTCGATCTGGATGTTCAGGATGGAAAGCGACGGCAGCTTCAGCTACCGCAAGGCGGCCGATACCGGTGCCGGCTGCGGTCCGGCCGACCTGCGCCAGTCTCCGGACGACAAGTACCTGTACGTGAGCTGCTTCGCCAGCAGTGAAATACAGGCCTGGGACATTTCAGACCCGGACAACATCAAGCTTCACGACACGATCCAGGGTGTGGTGCAGCCGAACATGATGCACGTGACCTTCGACGGGCGGCGGCTGTACTTCACCAACTCGGCGATCAGCTCGATCGACTACTCGCCGCGCTACTCGCTGCAGCTGATCCAGATCGGCCGGGACGGCCGCATGAAGCTCGATCCCAACTTCAAGGTCGACTTCGCGCAGGCGCCGAACGGCCCGGCACGGCCGCACGACATGCTGTTGAACTGACGCCGCCTGACTCGATTTGCCCTCTCCGCCGCAGGCGGCCAGAGAGGGCATAGGGATACTCAGGCAGGCACCCGTGACGATGACCCGGCGAAGCTTTCCCGTTCGGAAACTGATTTCCTTCGCCCTGCTGGCAGCCATGCCCGCCTTGCAGGCGGTGGCGGATGATGCAGGGACCGCTGCACAGGTTCCCCGCGCAGAGAATCTTTCCGCCAACCCGCGCCTGTCGGTCATCGCGCCCGCGCCCGATTTCGTGCTGTTCGACCCCGCGGGCAAGCCGGTGCGCCTCTCGGATCATCGCGGCAAGGTCGTCGTGCTGGCGTTCATCTTTACATCGTGCCCCGGCGTGTGCCCGATGATCAGCCGCCAGATGGCCGCGCTCCAGCAGGCGCTGAAAGTCCCCCGGCTGTTTCCCGACAAAGCCTGCATGCTCTCGGTCACGGTGGACCCGGAGACCGATTCGGCGGAAGTGCTGGCGAAATACGCCGCCGGGTTCGGCGCCGACCCGTCGGGCTGGCGGTTTCTGCGCGACGAGCCTTCGCGCCTGAAGAAAGTGCTCGCGACGTACGACGAGTGGACCCGGCTGCTGCCGCAAGGCGAGATCGATCACCCCGCCCGCGTCTATCTCATCGACGCCGAGGGGCGCATCCGCGAAATCTACAGCCTGGCGTTCTTCGACGAGCGTCAGGCGCGGCTCGACATCCTGGCGCTGCTCAGCGAGGGCCGCTGAACGGCCAGACGAAGCGTCTCTCGGCCTCGCCGTTGGCCGAGCGGGCGCCGCGAGCCTACTTGCCGGTCGCCACCGGCAGATCGCCGCGCCGGCCCCACTCGTCCCACGAGCCGTCGTAGACCCGCCAGTCGTCGCGCCCGGCGAGGTGCAGGCCGAGCGCGAGAATGCAGGCAGTGAGCCCGGAGCCGCAGGTGAGCATGACCGGGCGGTCGTCGGCGATGCCGGCCTTCGCGATGCGCGCGCGAATCTCGTCCGGCGGCAGCAGGCGGCGGGTATCCGGCTCGAGCAGGTTAGCCCAGTAGAGATTTCGGCTGTTGGGAATGTGGCCGGGCCGGGTGCCCGGGTAGCGGTCTTCCTCGGTGCCGGCAAAACGCCCGGTGGTGCGCGCATCGAGAATCTGCGCGCCGCCTTCCTGCGAGGCCTTGAGCACCTCCGGCCAGCGCGCGAGCAGATCGCGCGCCTCGCCCGGCAGGAAAGTCTTCGGCTCGACCGTGACTTCGCCGTTTTCGATCCAGCGCTGCTCCGCCTTCCCCGCCTTGAGCCCGCCGTCCAGCACAGCCCCCTTGTCATAGCCACAGT
>CALJLA010000204.1 GCA_937983055.1 uncultured Pseudomonadota bacterium | reverse complement strand
CTCGATCTTGGCCGCCACGCAGCGGTTGCCCACGTCGGTGTGCACCGCGTAGGCGAAATCGACGCAGGTGGCGCCGTGCGGCAGCGACATGATCTTGCCTTTCGGCGTGAACACATACACCTCGTCAGGGAACAGGTCGACCTTGAGGTGCTCGAGAAACTCGGCGGAGCTGCCGCTTTCGGACTGTATTTCCAGCAGGCTCTGCAGCCACTGGTGGGTTTTCGTCTGCAGGTCGGTCAGCGAGGCGCCGCTTTCCTTGTACAGCCAGTGCGAAGCAACACCCGCCTCGGCGATCTTGTGCATTTCCTGCGTGCGGATCTGCACCTCGAGCGGCGTGCCGTACGGACCGAACAGGGTGGTGTGCAGTGACTGATAGCCGTTGGCCTTGGGGATAGCAATGTAGTCCTTGAATTTGCCCGGAATCGGCTTGTACAGCTGGTGCAGCGCACCGAGTGCCAGATAGCAGGCGGGCGTGTCGCGCACCGTGACGCGAAAGCCGTAGATGTCGTAGACTTCGGCAAACGACAGCGTCTTTTCCTGCATCTTCTTGTAGATGCTGTAGATGTTCTTTTCCCGGCCGGTGACCACCGCGTCGATATGGCTGTCGGCAAGCTTCTGGCGGATCGAATCGAGAATGCGCTCGACCACTTCGCGCCGGTTGCCGCGGGCGCGCGCCAGCGCCTTGCTGAGCACGTTGTAGCGGTTGGGGTAGAGGTGCCGGAAGGCCAGCTCCTGCAGTTCCTGGTAGACGTTGTTCAGCCCGAGGCGATTGGCGATCGGGGCATAGATCTCAAGGGTCTCCCGGGCGATGCGCGCGCGCTTCTTCGGCTGCATCACGTCCAGCGTGCGCATGTTGTGCAACCGGTCGGCGAGCTTGATCAGGATGACGCGCACATCGCGCGCCATCGCCAGCACCATCTTGCGGAAGTTCTCCGCCTGCTGTTCTTCCTGCGACTCGAACTCGATGCGGTCGAGCTTGGAAACGCCGTCCACCAGTTCCGCGATCATCCGGCCAAAGCGCTCGTTGATCTCGCTCTTGGTGACGGCGGTGTCCTCCATCACGTCGTGCAGCAGGCCCGCGGCCAGCGCCTGGCCGTCCAGATGCCACTGCGCCAGAATCTGGGCCACTGCCACCGGATGGGAAATGTAGGGGTCGCCGGTTCGCCTGAACTGACCGTGATGAGCGCTTTCGCCGAACTCGTAGGCGCTCTTCAGCTGCGACACGTCCTCCGGCTTGAGATAGCCGGCGGCACTGGTGAACAGGACCTCTGCATCGGGCATTGGTCCGGAAGGTGCGGCGGAATTGACCGCCTGCAGGGGAACCATGGCTTTCGACTGGCGCGGTGGCCGAATCCTCCCGGAATCAGGGCCGGCCCGGGGTCAGGACGGCTTGGACTTCAGCACTTCCATGCCGACCTTGCCGGCGGCGATCTCGCGCAGCGCCACGACGGTCGGCTTGTCGCGGCTCGCTTCCACCATCGGCGTCGCCCCGGTGGCGAGCTGGCGCGCACGGTAGGTCGCCGCGAGGGTCAGCTCGAACCGGTTTGCGATACTCTTCAGACAGTCGTCTACGGTAATCCGTGCCATATGACGGTCACTTCAAACTGTTGATCAGCGCGCCGTGGCGGGACATCTGGGGCGCCAGCCGCAGGCGTGCGGCGCGGACGATACTTGCAACATCCTCGACGGCCTCATCGAAGTCGCGATTGATAATAACATAGTCAAATTCCTCGACATGGGAGATCTCCCCGCGCGCCGCGTCCAGTCGGCGGGCGATTACTTCTGCGCTGTCCTGGCGCCGGCTGGTGAGTCGCGCGTGCAGCACGTCCAGCGACGGCGGCAGTATGAAGATGCCGATGGCGTCGGGGATCAGCGCGCGCACCTGCTTCGCGCCCTGCCAGTCGATTTCCAGAAGGATGTCATGGTCGTCGCCTCGCTGGGCATCGATCCACGCCTGGCTGGTGCCATAGTGGTGACCGTGTACCTCGGCGCTTTCCAGAAACTCGCCCCGGCGGGCCATGGCCAGGAAGGTCGCGGTATCGACGAAATGGTAGTCGCGGCCGTCGACTTCACCGGGCCGGCACGCGCGAGTGGTGTAGGACACCGACAGCCGCACCTGGGGATCGCGCGCAAGCAGCGCCCTGACCAGCGAGGTCTTGCCCGCGCCCGACGGCGCGCAGATGACGAAGACGTTGCCGGTCATTCGATGTTCTGCACCTGCTCGCGCATCTGTTCGATCAGCACCTTGAGGCTCATCGCCGCCTGGGTCACGCCGATATCGACCGACTTCGACCCGAGGGTGTTGGCCTCCCGGTTCAGCTCCTGCATCAGGAAATCCAGGCGCTTGCCGGCGACTCCGCCCCGCTCGAGAATCCGGCGCAGTTCGGCGAAGTGAGTGGCAAGACGCTGCAGTTCCTCGTCGACATCGATCTTTGCGGCAAATACCACCAGTTCCTGGCGCAGGCGTTCGCCGTCGGCGTCGGCCATGGCTTCCTTCAGCCGCGCGGCGAGCTTCTCCTGGAAGGCGGCGATGATCTGCGGCACCCTCGGCGCCACGTCGGCGACGATGCGCTCCATGGCGTCGATCCGTTCGCGCAGCACCAGCGCGAGCTTCTCGCCCTCGCGCGCGCGCGCCGCGGCAAAGTCGTGCAGCGCCCGCTCCAGCAGGTCGGCGCACAGCGCCGCGGTTGCGTCGACCGGCAGGCTGTCCTCGCCGAGCATCCCCGGCCAGCGCAGGACGTCGCTGACCGACAGGGGCTCCGCAGAGGGCAACACGCCGCGTACTTCTTCATCGAGCTCCGCCAGTTGCCCGAGCAGCCCATCGTTGAGCTGCAGCCTCGACTGGGCGGCCGGCAGCTTGTTGAAGGCGATGCGGCACTCTACTTTGCCGCGGGTGATCCGCGCCGCGATGCGTTCCCTGAACTGCGGCTCGAGCGGCCGCAGATCGTCGGGCATGCGAAACTGCAGGTCGAGATAGCGATGATTGACCGAGCGCAACTCGAGCGTGAGCCCGCCGGACGGCAATTCGCCTGCAACCGCCGCGTAGCCGGTCATGCTGTAGATCATCGCAACACGCTTTGACATGGTGGGAGAACTCCCACCAAAATCGGGAAGGCCCGAAAGATAACACAGAACGTCCCGCGTTCCGGGCGCGCCGCGCGTCCCCGGCGATGCCGGTCGGGCTGGCGCACAAGAACCAGTTCCAAGGAGAAGTCAGACATGCGTCCGAGTGGCCGCAGCCCCGATGCGCTGCGCGAGGTGAGCATCCGGCGCGGCTATACGCGTCACGCCGAGGGTTCAGTGCTGATCGAGTTTGGCGACACGCGCGTGCTTTGCACCGCGAGCGTGGAGGACAAGGTGCCCCCGTTTCTGAAGGGGCGCGGTCAGGGGTGGCTGACCGCCGAGTACGGCATGCTGCCGCGGGCCACCAACACCCGCAGCGAGCGCGAGGCGGCGCGCGGTCGCCAGTCGGGCCGCACCCAGGAGATTCAGCGGCTGATCGGGCGCAGCCTGCGCGCGGTCACGGATCTTGCGGGGCTGGGCGAGCGCACTCTGCAGATCGACTGCGACGTGCTGCAGGCCGATGGCGGCACCCGCACCGCGGCGATTACCGGCGCGTTCGTGGCGCTGCACGATGCGCTGGATTGGTTGCGCGTCAAAGGCCTGATCGGGGCGTCGCCGCTGCGCGACTTCGTGGCGGCGGTGTCGGTCGGCATCGTCGACGGCGAGCCCGTGCTCGATCTCGACTATGCCGAGGATTCGGCCTGCGACACGGACATGAACGTGGTGATGACCGGCAGCGGGGGCATCGTTGAAGTGCAGGGCACGGCAGAAGGG
>CALJLA010000203.1 GCA_937983055.1 uncultured Pseudomonadota bacterium | reverse complement strand
GCGGCGTGTGGTTCCACGCGAGCCGGGGCGCCAGGCGGATGGGCAGGTGGCCGGGCGCCGGGCGTTTCGCGCGACGCTGGATGCGGCGGAGTCGCGGCTGGCGGCGCTGGCGGCGCTGCTGGAGGCGCATGCTGGCCGCTCGGAGGGGCTGCGCAACTGCAGCGAGCGCGCGCAGGTGCTGCTCGATCGGCTCGAGCGCTGGCGCGACGACGATGACCCGGAGCGGGTGCGGTGGCTGGAGCTGTTCGCCACCGCGCTGCACCTGAACGCGACGCCGCTGTCGATCGCCGAGGTGTTCCAGCGCCAGCTTGCCGGCCATCCGCGCGCCTGGATTTTCACCTCGGCCACCCTGTCGGTGCGCGGCGATTTTTCGCACTACCAGCGCGAAATGGGACTGGCGGAGGCGGACACTCGCAGCTGGGACAGCCCATTCGACTATGCGAGCCAGGCGCGGCTGTACGTGCCGGAAGCAATGCCGGATCCGAACAGTGGTGGGTACACTCAGGCAGTGGTGGAGGCGGCGCTGCCGGTGATCGAGGCAGCCGGCGGGCGGACTTTCCTGTTGTTTACCAGCCTGCGGGCAATGCGCGAGGCGCGGGAATTGATCGAGGTCGGAATGCGGCGGATGGGATTCGACTATCCGCTGCTGATGCAGGGCGACGCTTCGCGCTCGGCGCTGCTCGACCGCTTTCGGCGGCTGGGCAACGCGGTGCTGCTCGGCAGCCAGTCGTTCTGGGAGGGCGTCGATGTGCGCGGCGAGGCGCTGTCGCTGGTGGTGATCGACCGCCTACCGTTCGCGCCGCCGGACGACCCGGTGCTGGCCGCGCGCATCGAGCGGATGAACAGCGAGGGCCGGAATGCATTTCTCGAATACCAGGTGCCGCAGGCGGTGATAACGCTCAAGCAGGGGGCAGGGCGGCTTATCCGGGACGAAACCGATTGCGGGGTGTTGATGATCTGCGATCCGCGCCTGATCGCCCGGCCCTACGGCCGGCGCATCTGGCAGAGCCTGCCGCCGATGACGCGTACCCGCGAGCTGTCCGAGGTGCTCGATTTCTTCCGGCATACGCCCGCCCCGGCCGATACTGCCGCATGACCTGCGGCGACATCTCCGTTAAAGAAAATCACTAGCGGGTTTTGGTGGATTTACGCAGCCGCAACCGCGCAGTTGTTGCTGGCCGCAACTGAAACGCCGGGCCGATACTAGATGGGCGGCAGCACGCCGCGATCAGACGAGGAGGGGAGATGAGCAGAACATCAGCCATTGGTGCGGCCGGCGCGCTGTGCTGGGGCATCGCGCAGGCGCAGGATGTGCCCTACCCGGACGGGTTCCACACCTGGTACCACCACCACACCACCGTCAATCAGGACGGCCACCAGCCGGCGGGCAACGTCGGCATCCAGCATGTCTATGCCAACGACCTGGCTGTCGAGGGGCTGAAGACCGGCAGCTATCGCGATGGGGCGATGTTCGTTGTCGACCGCTACGCGATCAGCGCAGGCGAAAACCACACGCTGAACCAGGGCGACCGCAAGGTCGTGGCGGTGATGCTGCGCAATGCCTCGGGCGGCGCCGGCACCGGGGGTTGGGTTTTTGCCGCGTTCAAGGGCGGCGATCCGGCGAAGCAGGTCGTCAAGGACCAGAATGCCTGCTTCAGCTGCCACGCGCCGCTGGGAGACAACAACTACCTGTTCACCCGCGGGCTGCGCTGAGGCTCAGTCGAGCAGCATCTGCTGCCAGGCCCACCACGCCGCCCACAGCAGCAGGAGCCAGAGCAGCAGAATGATCAGCAGGCCGAGCAGGCTGCGCGGCAGCCGGCGCCCCTCGCTGACCCAGGCGTCGGCGCGCTGGCGCGCGTCGTCGAGCACCTGCGGCGGAATCAGTCTCAGCACCAGCCAGAGTGCGGCCGGCAACAGAATGAGTTCGTACAGGTAACCGAGTACCGGGATGAAGTCCGGAATCAGATCGACCGGCGACAGCGCGTAGCCGACGATCAGCAGCGCGAAGACCTTGATCGGCCAGGGCGTGCGCGCATCGCGGCAGGCGAACCATAGCGCGACGATCTCGCGCTTGAGGCGGCTTGCCCAGGCCTTGAGGCGGGCAAGCATGGTCAGCCCACCGTTTCGCCGTGCAGGTCGTGGGCGTCCGAGCGGGTGATGCGGACCTGCACGATTGCGCCCGGCATCAGATTCGCGGCGTTGCGGATGTGCACGACCCCGTCGATTTCCGGCGCATCGGCGCTGGTACGGCCGATCGCAGTGTCGCCTTCCACCTGGTCGACGATCGCTGCCAGTGTGCGCCCGACTTTGGCTTTGAGCCGTCGGGCGCTGATCTGCTCCTGCACCGCCATGAAGCGGGCGCGCCGCTCTTCCCGCAGCGCCTCGGGAACCGGGTCCGGGAGGGCGTTGGCGGCCGCACCATCCACCGGCGAATACGCAAAGCAGCCGACCCGGTCGAGCTCGGCCTCGCGCAGGAAGTCGAGCAGGGCTTCGAACTCGGCTTCGGTCTCGCCAGGAAAGCCCACGATGAACGTGCTGCGCAAGGTGACTCCAGGGCAGATTTCCCGCCAGCGGTGGATGCGCGCCAGGGTGTTTTCGGTGTTTGCCGGCCGTTTCATCAGTTTGAGGACGCGCGGGCTGGCGTGCTGAAACGGCACGTCGAGGTAGGGCAGCAGCCGGCCCTCGGCCATCATCGGCAGTACTTCGTCGACATGCGGATAGGGATAGACATAGTGCAGCCGCACCCAGGCGCCGTGCGGCTCGGCCAGCCGCGCGAGCGCCTCGCACAGATCGGCCATGCGCGTCTTGACCGGCTTGCCGTCCCAGAAGCCCGTGCGGTACTGGACGTCGACACCGTAGGCGCTGGTGTCCTGGCTGATCACCAGCAGCTCCTTCACGCCCGACTCGAACAGCGCACGCGCCTCGTTCAGCACGTCGCCGACCGGCCGCGACACGAGGTCGCCGCGCATGCTCGGGATGATGCAGAAGCTGCAGCGGTGGTTGCAGCCCTCGCTGATCTTCAGGTAGGCGTAGTGCTTGGGCGTGAGCTTGATGCCGGCGGCCGGGACCAGGTCGACGAAGGGATCGTGCGGCTTGGGCACGTGGCGGTGCACCGCGTCCATCACCTCCTGTGTCGCGTGCGGGCCGGTCACCGCCAGCACCTTCGGGTGCACGCTGGCGACGAGGTTGCCGCCGTCGGCGCCCTGCTTCGCGCCGAGGCAGCCGGTGACGATGACGCGCCCGTTCTCGGCCAGCGCCTCGCCGATGGTGTCCAGGCTCTCCTTCACCGCATCGTCGATGAAGCCGCAGGTGTTGACGATGACCAGGTCGGCGCCGTCGAAGGTCTTGCTGGTGCGGTAGCCTTCGGCGCTGAGCTGGGTGAGGATGAGCTCGGAGTCGGTCAGCGCCTTCGGGCAGCCGAGCGAGACGAAGCCGATCGTGGGGGTGGCGGTGGACGGAGTCGTGGGCGACGACGCGCTCGTGCTGGACGGCGCGCCCGCGGGCAAGGGGACGGTCATGGCCCCGAGGTGCGCCGATCGGGCCGGCGCCCGCCGCTCAGCGCTTGCCGGGCGGGAAACCGGGCATCCCGGGGAACATGGCGCCGGCCGCCTGCATCTGCTCGATCAGCTTGCGCGTCTGCTCGGTGTAGCTGTTCATCAGCGCCTGCACCATCGGCGCCTGGCCCTTCATCATCTGCGTCCCGGCCTCGGCCGACAGCGTGGCCGGGTCCTGCAGCTTCTTGGCGTCGCCGACCAACTGCTTCTGCAACTGGACGAAGGTCTGCA
>CALJLA010000202.1 GCA_937983055.1 uncultured Pseudomonadota bacterium | reverse complement strand
AAGACGCGGCTGCAGGAATTGCTTCAGGGCAGGCATCTCGCACTGCCCGCCTATGCCGTTGTCAAGATCAGTGGCGAGGCGCACCAGCAGTCTTTCCTAGTGGAATGCGTAGTTGCCGAGCTTGATATCCGGACACAGGGCGAGGGGAGCAGCCGGCGCGCGGCGGAGCAGGACGCCGCCAGGCGCGCGTACGATCTGGCAGCGACTCAATGAGCGAGCAGCATCGGGCGGGTATGGTGGCGGTAGTGGGCCGCCCCAATGTCGGCAAGTCGACACTGCTCAATGCCCTGGTGGGCGCCAAGGTCAGCATCGTATCCCGGCGACCGCAGACCACCCGACACAGGATCATGGGCATTGTTACACGCGAGAATATGCAGATCGCGTTTATCGACACACCGGGTTTCCAGGCCGAACATGGCGGTGCGCTCAACAAGCTGCTGAATCGCTCGGTCACCGCGAGTCTTTCCGGGGTGGACGTAGTCCTGTGGCTGGTCGAGGCGGGACGCGTGGGCGCACTGGATCGGCGCGTTCTCGGGCTTCTGCCGCGCGACGTACCGGTGATCGCCGGGGTCAGCAAAGTCGACCGGCTCAAGAGCCGCAGCCAGCTGCTCCCATTCGTCCAGCTGGTGAGCGGTCTTTACCCGTTTGCAGAAGTCGTTCCGTTCAGTGCGCTTCGCGGCGACAATCTCGACCGGCTGATCGAGGTTATTCGTCCGTTGCTGCCCGTGAGCCCCGCTCTGTATTCGGCAGACACAATCACCGACCGCTCAGAGCGTTTTATTGCAGCAGAGTTTATCCGCGAAAAGCTCTTTTACGCGCTTGGCGAGGAGCTGCCGTACAGTGCTGCCGTGGTCGTGGATCGTTTCGAGGAGGAGGGCGGATTGCGGCGTATTTACGCCTCCATCATCGTCGACAAGGACAGCCAGAAATCAATCGTAATAGGCCAGAAGGGCGAGCGCCTTAAGGGTATTGCCAGCCGGGCGCGGCGCGATATGGAAGCCCTCTTTGGCGGCAAGGTGTACCTGGAGGTCTGGGTGCGCGTAAAACGCGGCTGGGCGGACGATGCGCGCAGCCTCAGGGCGCTGGGCTACGAGTAGCGACCGTGTGCGCAACAGCCAGGGGGCGGTTGGCGCAGGAGCCCGGATTCGTCCTTCACAGCTATCCGTTCCGCGAAACCAGCCTCATCATCGAGGCATTCACCCGCAACTTTGGTCGACTGGGGCTGGTCGCGCGCGGCGCCCGCCGGCCGCATTCCGCTCTGCGCGGTGTGCTGCTCCCGTTCCAGCCGCTGATGCTGTCCTGGGGCGGAAGGAGCGAACTGAAGACGTTGCATGGCGCCGAATGGCAAGGTGGCGTTCCCCAGCTACAAGGACTGGGACTGATCTGCGGTTTCTACCTGAACGAGCTCCTGCTTCGGTTTCTGCCGCGCGACGACGCTCATGAAACGTTGTTCGATCGTTACTTCGATGCCATCCGGGTGCTTGCGGCCGGCGCGGACTATCCGGCCACGCTGCGACGATTCGAAAAGCACCTGCTCAAGGAACTCGGTTACGCGCTGGTGCTTGAACACGAGGCTGGCGGCAACCGGCCAATCGACCCTGCGCAGCGCTATGCCTATGTGCTTGAGCGCGGGCCCGTCCCGTTGTCCGAGGCGGGCGCAGTGGACGTAGAGTTGAGCGGCCGGACTTTGCTGGACATGGCGTGCGACAATTACTCCGATGCGGCCACGGCCGCGCAAAGCAAGTTGCTGATGCGCTATCTGGTCGGGCATTACCTGGGATCGAAGACCCTGCACACGCGCCAGCTGCTGCTCGAACTGCAACAACTCTGAGCCCGCCGACGATGACCCGTCTGAGCGTGAACGTCAACAAGATCGCGCTGCTTCGCAATTCACGCACGATCGGCATTCCGGATGTGCTTCATCTGGCGCGTCTCGCCCTGGACGCCGGCGCCGGCGGGATCACGGTGCATCCGAGGCCGGATGGGCGGCACATCCGGGCGGATGACGTATCGGTGCTGAGTGCGCTGCTGCGAAACCGGCCCGGCCTCGAGTTCAACATCGAAGGAAACCCTTTTCACCAGGTGATGGATCTGGTGCGCACCGCGCGTCCCGATCAATGCACCCTGGTTCCCGACGATCCGGGCGCCTTCACTTCGGATCACGGCTGGGACCTGCGGCGTGACGGCGATCGGCTCAGACCGGTAATCGCCGAGCTGAAGTCCCGCGGTGTGCGCGTTAGCCTTTTTATGGATCCGATCGCCGATGCGGTTGCGCGGGCCGCTGACATCGGGGCGGACCGCGTTGAACTGTACACCGAGCCCTACGCGCGCGCGTTTGGCACCGCGGATGAGGCTGCTGCATTGGCCGGTTACGCATCGGCCGCGCTGTCGGCAGCGCGAGCCGGGCTGGGCGTGAATGCGGGGCACGACCTGAACCGTACCAACCTAGACCTTTTCTTGCGCGCCGTGCCCGGCGTGCTGGAAGTGTCGATCGGTCACGCCCTGGTCGCCGACGCTCTGGAACTCGGGATGCGGGGGGCAGTGCAGGCCTATCTCGCTGCCATAGAAACAGCCGCCGACACATGATTTTCGGCATCGGCATCGACCTGGTCGACAGCGAGCGAATAGCCCGCCTGCGCGCTGCGTACGGAGACCGCTTTGCCGGCCGGGTGCTGGCCGCCGAGGAGTGGCCCTTTTACGCCGAATCGGCACGGCCGGTCTGGTTTCTTGCAAACCGTTTCGCGGCCAAGGAGGCGCTGTCAAAGGCGCTGGGGACCGGTCTGCGCTATCCGGTTACCCTGCACTCGATCAGCGTCGTTTCCGACGCGATCGGCCGGCCGGAACTGCGGTTTCATGGCGCGTTGCCTGACTTTATGCGCGAGCGGGCGGTAGGCCGCGCGCACCTGTCGCTTTCGCATGAGAGGGGTCTCGCCTGTGCCGTGGTCGTGCTGGAGCAGACGGTATGAGGCAGCTTGCGCCAGGTCCGGTGATGCTCGACGTGTCTGGCACCGCGCTCGACCTGGACGATCGCAGGCGGTTGGAGCATGCGCAGTGCGGCGGCGTTATCCTGTTCAGCCGCAATTTCGAATCGGTTGAACAATTGACCACCCTGTGCGACGAGATCAGGGCATTTCGCGATCCGCCGCTGCTGATTGCGGTGGATCACGAAGGCGGTCGCGTTCAGCGATTCCGCAAAGGATTTACCGCCGTGCCTCCGATGCGTGAGCTCGGCAGGCTGTGGGACAGCGATCGGCCCACGGCAAGCGCTTCGGCAGAGCTGGTCGGATACCTCATTGGCCGCGAGCTCGGCCGCTGCGGCGTGGATTTCAGCTTCACGCCCGTGCTCGATCTGGATTGGGGACGAAGCACCGTGATCGGCAATCGAGCGCTGCACCGCGACCCTATCGCGGTGGCGGAGCTGGGCGGCGCGCTCATCCGTGGCCTGGCGAGGGCGGGCGTCGCTGCGGTTGCCAAGCATTTCCCGGGACACGGTTATGCCGAGGCGGACTCGCATCTTGACGTTGCGCGGGATGATCGCACGCTGCAGGAAATGGAAACCGCGGATCTTGTTCCCTTTGCGCGCCTGGTGCCTGCAGGGCTTTCGGCAGTAATGCCGGCGCATGTCATCTATCCGGCCGTGGATAGTCGGCCGGCAGGTTATTCGCGCGTGTGGCTGAAGCAGATCCTGCGCGGCCGGTTGGGATTTGATGGCCTCATCTTCAGCGACGATCTATCGATGGAGGGTGCCGGGGTCGCGGGCGGAATCGTAGAGCGCGCGCAGGCGGCGATGAGTGCCGGCTGCGACATGGTGCTGGTGTGCAACCGGCCGGACTTCAGCGATCGGCTGCTCGACGCCCTCGGCAGCGAATCGAAGGAGAGCGCCGCGACGCGACTTATCCGACTGCGCCGACGCAACCCGTCCGGCGCGCCGGACAGGCTGGACGATGACGCTTATCAGGCCGCCAGGCGAGAGGTCGTCCGGCTGGCATCGCTGGCGCCGGGGCGGCCGGCCTAGGACATGTCGACGCACGTGAATCCCTCAGACCACCGCCATCACCACGAGCACCCGGGGCGCGATGACGGCGTTGCCGCCTCGCACGTACTGACGTTGGCCCTATCGGTCACGGTCACCTATGCCGTGGTGGAGCTTGTAAGCGGCTGGTGGTTCGGCTCTCTCGCGCTGATGAGCGATTCGGGGCACATGTTCTCCGACTCCGCTGCCTTGGGCATTGCCGCGCTGGCCGCGTGGATTGCAAGGCGCCCGCCGGGTGCCCGGCATTCGTATGGATTCGCCCGCGCCGAAGTGGTTGCGGGATTCGTCAACAGCCTGGCACTGCTGACCGTGGTAGTGGTAATCGTGGTCGAAGCTGTCAGGCGCCTAATGGATCCGCAGCCGGTCGCCGGCCTCGGGGTGGCGCTTGTGGCTTTCCTCGGCCTGCTCATCAATCTGGGCGTGCTCTATCTTCTGGGGCATGGCGAGCACGACATGAATACCCGTGCGGCATCCCTGCATGTGCTGGGAGATCTGCTGGGCTCGGTTGCCGCCCTGACCGCCGGAGCCGTCGTCTATTTCACGGGTTGGTCGCCTATCGACCCGCTGTTATCCATGGGGATCGCAGCGCTGATTCTTGCGTCGACGCTACGGCTGCTGCGCGAGGCGCTGCACGTTCTCATGGAGGGTGTGCCGGCAGGCGTTAAGCTCAAGGACGTGGGCGCTGCGCTGGCCCAGCTCGAGGGCGTGCAATCGGTGCACGATCTTCACGTGTGGACGATCGCTTCCGGACAGCGCGCGCTGTCCGCACATGTCGATATCCTGGACCTCGACTGTTGGCCCGCGGTGCTCGAGCAGGCGAGGCGCGTACTCAAGGATCGATTCGCCATCGGTCATGTCACTCTGCAGCCGGAACTAGCTGGAGGCATCAGCCCCGACGTGAAGGCCAGTGTGAGGATCGTCCCGAAAGATTAGTTGTGGTTTTCAAGGCGTGACTCGCGGTCAGGCGGCACGCTCCATGTATTCGCCGGTGTCGGTGTTGATCTTGATCTTTTCCCCCTCACTGACGAACTGGGGCACCATCACGGTCAACCCGGTCTCGACTTTCGCGGGCTTGAACGAGCCGGTTGCCGTCGCATTCTTGAGGGTGGGCTCGGTCTCGACCACGGTCAGAATGACCGACGCCGGCAGCTGGATGCCGATTGGGCGCTCGTTATGGAAGTTGACCTGAACATCGGTATTGGGCAGCAGGAAGCCCGCCTGGCCCTCGAGAAACTCCGCAGACAGCGTGAGCTGATCGTAAGTTTCCTTGTCCATGAAGACGTAGCTGTTGCCGTCCTGATAGAGATATTGCATCTCCCGCGGCTCGACGAAGGCACGCTCGACCTTGTCCTCGGTGCGGATGCGCTCGTTGCGCTTGGTACCGACCTCGATATCCTTCATCTCCACCTGCATGAAGGCGCCGCCGCGCCCGCCGACATGCACATGGTAGGCCTTGAGGACGCGCCAGACGCGCTTGTCCATCTCGATGAGGTTGCCGGCGCGGATCTCGGTTGCAAGGACTTTCGCCATGGGGCTGGATTGCTCGATTTTTGAAAGCGGCGCATTTTACACTATGGCCTTTAGCATCCAGACACACGTCGTCCCCCGCTTGCTTGCCAGCCTGCCCGTCCTTCGGCATCCGGCACCGCGAGCGCGGGCTAGCCTCAGCGCCGCCAGCAACGCAAGGCGTGTACCGTCGAGCTGCGGGCATGGCTGTCGGCCCCTTCGTGCGGTGGGCCGCCGGCCCATCGCTGTGTGACCACCGGCAAATGGGCAACGGGTCGTTGCCTCTTCGGTGGCGGGATCAGGGCCGCTGGCCGGCTGTCGGCACGTCGCTAGAGAAACCGGGACTTCACGCTTGCAGCGGCCGTAGGAATGGAACAAACAGCCTCAGGTGAATTCAACAGAGCCGAAGTGATAGCGGCCTTGCCGCATCTTCCGGGCGTGTACCGGATGGTGGGCAGCGGCGGCGAGGTGCTGTACGTCGGCAAGGCCGCCGACCTGAAGAAACGCGTAGCCTCGTACTTCCAGAAATTATCCGGGCTGTCGCCCCGCATACAGCTGATGGTGAACCAGGTGGTAGCGGTGGAAACCACCGTCACGCGCTCGGAAACCGAGGCGCTCCTGCTGGAAAATAACTTAATAAAAAGTTTAAGTCCACGCTATAACATTCTGTTTAGAGATGATAAATCGTATCCGTACATTATGATCTCGGGGCATCGGTTTCCGCGACTTGGTTTTCATCGCGGCGCATTGGAAAAGGCGCACCAATACTTCGGGCCATTTTCCAGCGCGGGTGCGGTGCGCGAAAGCATCCAGCTGCTGCAGAAGGTGTTTGCGCTGCGGACCTGCGAGGACACGGTGTTTTCAAATCGCTCCCGACCCTGCCTGCTCTACCAGATCAAGCGCTGCAGTGGCCCATGCGTTGGGCTGGTATCTCCCGAGGATTATGCCGAGGATGTCAGCGGTGCGGCCCTGTTCCTGCAGGGTCGCGAAGATGAGGCCCTGACCCGTCTTGAATCGCGGATGGCGGAGGCGGCCGAGCGCCAGGAATACGAGCTGGCTGCAGTGCTGAGGGACCAGATCCGTTCGCTGTCGAAAGTCAGGGAGACGCAGTATGTATCCAGCAATCACGCGGCTGACGCCGACATCGTCTCGCTTGCCGCGGCCAGCGGAATGATGTGCGTAAACCTGGTGATAATCCGGGGTGGCATCCATCGCGGGGACAAGAGCTTCTTCCCCCAGAACGCGAACGAGCAGGACGAGGTTGCTGCGCTCGAGGCATTTCTTGCCCAGCATTATGTCAGCCGGGAAGTGCCGCCGATGATCATAGTGAACCGACCGGTCGAAGCCGGCGCGCTGGAGCAGCTGCTGTCGCAGCAGGCTGGCAATTCGGTGCGAATCATTGACCGGACGCTCGGGGAGCGCAGGGTCTGGTCGCGGATGGCAGAGAAGAACGCCGAGTTGGCGATTGCACAGCGGATTGCCACCCAGGCCACGCAGGAGTTGCGCATATCGGCGCTGCAAAAGGCGCTGAGGCTGCGTGAAACGGTTCAGCGCATCGAATGCTTCGACATCAGCCACACCATGGGCGAGGCGACCGTAGCCTCGTGCGTGGTCTATGATCGGGCGGCAATGCAGCCTGGCGAGTACCGTCGCTTCAACATTTCAGGCATAGAGCCGGGGGATGACTATGCAGCCATGCGTCAGGCGCTGGAGCGGCGCTATCGGCGCATCGTTGAAGGCGAGGGCAGGTTGCCGGATATTCTCCTGATCGACGGAGGCAAGGGGCAGGTCAGTGCGGCGTGCCAAGTGTTGACCGAGTTGGGAATCACAGGACTAAACGTCGTCGGCGTAGCCAAAGGCGAATCGAGAAAGCCCGGTCTCGAGCAACTGATCCTGCCGGACTCAGCCGAGCCGATCCGCCTCGACGCGTCGGATCCCGCCCTGCATCTTATCCAGCAGGTGCGGGACGAGGCGCACCGCTTTGCGATCCAGGGGCATCGCAACCGCCGGGGCAAGGCCCGCACCCGATCCTCGCTGGAGGAAATCGAGGGGATCGGTGCCAAGCGCCGGCAGAAACTGCTCGCGAGGTTTGGCGGCCTCAAGGGAGTTTCGGCGGCCAGCATCGACGAGCTCCAGTTTGTCGAGGGCATCAGCCGCGAACTCGCGGAGCGCATTTACAAGCATCTGCACTGAACCCATGCCGGTAAACCTTCCGAATCTCTTGACCTGGGCGCGCATCGTGATGATCCCGATGCTGGTGGCCGTGTACTACCTGCCGGGAGACTGGCTTCCCGACCACAGCCGCAACGTCGTCGCGACGCTGATCTTCGCGGTGGCCGCCGTGACCGACTGGCTGGATGGTTACCTGGCGCGCTCGCTGAGTCAGACCTCGTCCTTCGGGGCTTTTCTCGATCCCGTGGCCGACAAGCTTATGGTCACGACGGCGCTGATCATGCTGGTGTGGCTGGGGCGGCTCGACGCCTTTATCGCGGTTATCATCATTGGGCGCGAAATCGCCATCTCCGCGTTGCGTGAGTGGATGGCGAAGATCCGCGAGTCGACCAGTGTTGCTGTGTCTTTTGTCGGCAAGCTCAAGACGACGTCGCAGATGGTCGCCATCATATTGCTGCTTTATCACGACCCTTTGCTGTCGGTGGACGTTCAGCGGGTGGGCACCTGGCTCGTTTATCTGGCCGCGATTCTCACGCTCTGGTCGATGTTCTACTACCTGCGCAAGGCAACGCCTGGCGCGCGGAAGGCACAGGGCTGATTCGCTTTCTTGACAAGGTGACCTCGCCCCCTATAATTGCCGGTTCCTCAAGCGGGAATAGCTCAGTTGGTAGAGCGCAACCTTGCCAAGGTTGAGGTCGCGAGTTCGAGACTCGTTTCCCGCTCCAGATTTCCCGGGAAAGCACAGGTCCTGGACCGTGTGTGCCAATCGACGTGCTTCCCTGATTGACCAGTCAGTGGCCGGTTCGACACCAGGCGTTGCGTCAGGCGGGTGAGACGCCCCGTGCAGTAGTGAACGCCGCAGCGCGCGAGTCGCCAACGCAGTGCGCCGCAGGGCGGGGTGGCAGAGTGGTTATGCAGCGGCCTGCAAAGCCGTGGACGCCGGTTCGATTCCGACCCCCGCCTCCAGTTTTTCCTGCGTTATCCTTCCACCACGCCCTGAAGTGCGGCCCAGGTGGCGAAATTGGTAGACGCAGCGGACTTAAAATTCGCTAGCCGAAAGGCTGTGCCGGTTCGATCCCGGCCCTGGGCACCAACGGCGCATGCCTTCCAATTCCCTCGAACGGATCGTCTCTGACCACAACCCGCTGGTAAGGTTGGCGCGCAAACTCTCCCGGTCCGCGCACGAGCGCAAGGCAACCGGCCGTGCCCTGCTGGACGGCGCCCATCTCATCGATGCCTACAGCAACCGCTTCGCGGTGGATTCCGCAGTGCTCATGGTCAGCGACAAGGCCCAGCAGGATCCCGAGGTGCGTGTGCTTGTCGAGCGCTTCCGGGGCGCTCGCCGGGTACTGTTGCCAGAAGCGATATTCCGGTCGGTATCGCCGGTGGATACGCCGACCGGGGTCGCGGCGATGATCGACATTCCAGCGCTGCCTCTGCCCCAGCCGGACGAGGAGCACTGGCTGCTGCTGGATGGCATCCAGGACCCCGGTAACCTGGGCTCGATACTGCGAACGGCGGCCGCGACCGGCATGACCCGCGCAGTGTTGTCCCGAAACTGCGCCGATGTCTGGTCGCCAAAGTGCCTCAGGGGCGGCATGGGTGCGCAATTCGTGCTGCCTTGCCAATCTGGTGATCTGGACAAGTCACTGGAAAGCTTTGCAGGCCGGCGGTTGGCGACGGCGCCCCGGGTCGGCCAGTCACTTTTCAACGCCGATCTGCGGGGCCCGGTGGCGCTTCTGTTCGGCGGGGAGGGCAGCGGGCTTTCGAGCGAACTCCAGTCGCGTGCCGATGCCGTGATCCACATCCCGCTAGCGGCTGGCGTGGAATCTCTGAACGTGGCCGCCGCGGTGGCCATGGTGTGCTACGAGCGCCTTCGGCAGGCCGGCGGGTGATTGATGACCCGCGCGTTCCTGGGGCGCGGTTCCCGGTCGGCGACTAGTTGCCCGACATCGTTTTCCGGCTCATACACCGAGGTGAATCCGTAAGTTAACGCCGTCACAGGGCGGAACTTACTGCCGGAATCTAGTGCAAGTAGTTGATCTTATTTGACATCAAGACCTCCTTACGGTAGTATTTCGTGCTCAAATGATTCTGGACAGAATAACTTGGCTATCAAGGCCCTAACAGACGCTAAACCGCGAGGCGGCCAATGACTGCCGCTGGCCCGACTGCCAAGGCCGGTGCAGCTGCGCCGGCCGTGGCGATCGTGCCGCCCGCATCTTCGAGCGAACCCGGTCGCGAATCCGCACGGCGCGACGATCTGCGCATTCTCAGGGCTCTGCGAAAGATCATTCGCGGCATCGACCTTTACTCGAAGGAACTGGCGACCACCGCGGGCATCACCACGCCGCAGCTGGTTTGCCTGCTCGCTATCGTGCAGGCGGGATCGGCCACGGTTACGTCCATTGGTCGCGAGATTCACGTGAGCCCGAGCACTGTGGTTGGGATTCTCGACCGGCTGGAGGAAAAGGGGCTTATACGTCGCGACCGGGATCGCGAAGACCGCCGGCTCGTCAGCGTTACGGCGACCGCCGAAGGCATGCGAGTGGCGAGCGAGTCTCCCTCTCCGCTGCAGAAAACGCTGGCGGAAGCGCTGGAAGCGCTGCCGCAGGAAGAGCAGGCTGCGATCGCGCGTTCGCTTGAGCGCATCGTCGCACTGATGGAGGCAGAGCACATCGATGCGTCACCCATCCTTGCGACGGGACCGCTGGTCAAGCCTTGAGCGCGAACACTCGGGCACTCACGAAAGGAGAAAGCAACCTGACAGCAAGCGAGTCATACACCGACCACCAGGGACGCTCTGACCCCACACCAGTAACGCCTTACAGGCTCGAGCGTCCTGCCGTTAAAGACGCCGCGCAGATTCACGATCTCATCGCCTGCTGTAAGCCGCTGGACGTCAATTCGACGTATGCCTACCTGCTGCTGTGCCTGCATTTTCGCGATACCTGCGTGGTTGCCCGCAGTTCAGCCGGCATTGCCGGTTTTGTTTCCGCTTATATCCCGCCGCAGTCGCCCGACACCATCTTTGTCTGGCAGGTAGCCGTGCATCCCGACGCGCAGGGCGCGGGACTGGGCAAGCGCATGCTGCGCGAACTGCTCGGGCGGGAATCGCTCTCCGCCGTGAGTTATCTGGAAACGACCGTCTCGCCTACCAATGCACCGTCGCGACGAATGTTCCTGTCCGTCAGCCGGGCTCTGTCGTGCGCGTGCCGAGAACAGCTTCTTTTTGACGAAGTCGCCTTTGGTGGGGAACAACACGAGGCGGAAGTCTTGCTCAAATTAGGTCCATTCGAATCACTCAACAGGAAGAGGAGAAGTGCATGAGTTTGAGAATCTTTGATCGACTGGAAAGCGAGGTTCGAGGTTACATCCGATCTTTCCCGGTGCTGTTTACACGAGCCCGCGGCGCGCAGCTCTGGGATGAAGAAGGCAACAAGTACATCGATTTTTTCAGCGGGGCAGGCACCCTCAACTACGGTCACAACAATCCCGTGCTCAAGGAGAAGGTGCTCGAATACATCGAATCGGATGGCGTGGTCCACGGCCTCGATATGGCCACCTCGGCCAAGAAGGAGTTCATGGAGGCCTTTGAGCGCGTCATCCTTCGTCCGCGCAACATGCGATACAAGCTCCAGTTCCCCGGCCCAACCGGCACGAATGCGGTGGAAGCCGCGCTGAAGCTGGCGCGCCAGGTCAAGGGACGCTCGAACGTCATCTCGTTCACCAACGGTTTTCATGGTGTCACGGGCGGCTCGCTGGCCACCACCGGCAACTCGAAGTTTCGTGGGGCAGCGGGCGTATCGCTCGGCAATGCGACGTTCATGCCCTATGACGGTTACTTCGGCCCCGACATCGACACCATCGAATACGTCGACAAAATGCTCTCCGACCCCAGCAGCGGCGTTGACAAGCCGGCGGCGGTAATCGTGGAAACGGTGCAGGGCGAGGGTGGCGTGAATGTGGCCGGTTTCGAGTGGCTTCGTCGGCTCGAGCAAGTCTGCCGTCGGCACGATATGCTGATGATCGTCGATGACATTCAGGTCGGTTGCGGCAGGACCGGCACATTCTTCAGCTTCGAACCGGCGGGCATCAAGCCCGATATCGTCACGCTCTCGAAGTCTCTCAGCGGCTTTGGCCTGCCGATGTCGTTGGTACTGATCAAACCGGAACTCGATGTCTGGCGGCCCGGCGCGCACAACGGCACATTCCGCGGCAACAATCTGGCGTTCGAAACGGCGAAAGAAGCCATCGTCGCCTTCTGGAGTTCCGACGATCTTAGCCGTGAGATCAAGAGAAAAGAGAAGATCGTGCGCGTGTGGCTGGATCATATCGTGGAAAACTACGGCGACGGGCAGTTCAGCGTGCGCGGGCGTGGCCTCATGCAGGGCCTTGTATGCAGCAATCCGGACCTGAGCGCGAGGATCGCCACTCAGGCATTCTCCAACGGCCTCGTAATCGAGACATCCGGCGCAAACGACGAGGTTATCAAGCTGCTTCCGCCTCTGACGATTGACGAGGAGCAACTGCGCTCCGGGCTCGAGATTCTCGAGCACAGCATCGTCGATATCCTTGGGGTGGCGCGATTGCAGCCGGAGAAAATCCGCTTCGTGAAATTCGGCGGAGGCGCGCGATGATTGTCAGAAACATCAGGCAAATCGAAGGAACCGAGGACGATGTCGTTACGCAGAACTGGGCGAGCCGGCGCATGCTGCTCAAGAAAGACGGCATGGGATTCTCGTTTCATGAGACGGTCATCTTCGCGGGAACCGAAACCTATATCTGGTACAAGAACCACCTCGAGGCAGTGTATTGCGTAGAGGGCGAAGGCGAAATCGAAACCATTGCCGACGGGAAGAAGTATCGAATAGAACCTGGCGTCATGTATGCCTTGGATCAGAACGACAAGCACTACCTGCGCGCGAAGTCGAAGTTGCGCATGATCTGCGTATTCAACCCGCCGCTCACCGGAAAGGAAGTGCATGACGAGGAGGGGGTATATCCTCTGATCTCGGACGAGGCTGCTTGAGCAAGACGCTCGAACGATAAGTGACAATTTGAGTAGCAAGAGAGGTAAGCATTACATATGGCACCTATTACGGATGCATACGAGTCCCGGGCGTATCGGGACGCTGCAATCATCCTGAGACAGGATCCCATCATATACATCACAGACGCCGGCAGTCAGTCGCCCGGTCTTTCACAGGCGGAACTGGACGCATACAAACGCGATGGGTTCATTTTTCTGAAGAATTTTTTCTCCGCCAAGGAAACATCGGCATTGCTCAAGGAAGTCGAGCGGCTTGCAGCCGCCCCGGAAATCAGGAGTCGCGAAGAGGCCATTCGCGAGCCGGGCGGCGACGAGGTGCGCTCGGTCTTCATGGTTCACAAGCTGAGCGGTCTGATTTCCAGGCTTTCGCGAGATGTCAGGCTGGTAAGCATCGCGAAGCAGATCCTCGGCTCCGAGGTCTACATGCACCAGTCGCGGGCCAACCTCAAGCCGGGCTTCGGCGGGAAGGAGTTCTACTGGCACTCGGACTTCGAGACATGGCACGTCGAGGACGGGATGCCTTCGATGCGGGCGGTAAGCTGCTCGATCCTGCTGACGGACAATTACGAGACGAACGGTCCGCTGATGCTGATTCCGGGCTCGCATATGCACTTCATCGCCTGCGTCGGCGAGACCCCGGACGATCACTACAAGAAATCTCTTCGCAAGCAGGAGTACGGCGTTCCCGACGCCGACAGCCTCCGGTTTCTGGCCGAGCGCGGAGGCGGAATCCGCTCGATGACCGGCCCCGCAGGGTCTCTGGTGTTCTTCGACTGCAATACGATGCACGGGTCAAACAGCAATATTTCGCCGTACCCGCGCAACAACGTGTTCTTCGTCTACAACAGTGTTGAAAACGCCCTGGCCAATCCCAAGTTCGGCCTCAAGCCCCGCCCGGAATTCATCGCCACGCGGACGGATTTATCCCCGATCAAGGCCGTAGAACCGGATTACCTGAGAGACGTCAGCAAGCCGAAAAGGGATTGATCTGAGCCCCCGGACCACGGCGCATCGCGTGACGCGGCCCAGCTGCCGCGTGCCGGGTGCTCCTGAGTGCCGGCAAGGCGAATCAACATGCCGCGAGCGCAGGGCTGCAACGATGGGGCCCGGCGCACGAGAGGCGCTCTCAACAGCAGGCTCGCTTCGCTGACGAGCCCGGACAGAACTTCGCGCGCCAGCGTCCGCCTTGTTTGGGTTGGGAAAGCGTTGCACTGAAAAGGAGGGGTGTACGAGTGCCGCAGCCCGGTATGGCGGCGCGTATTGCATTTGACATAATATACATTATGCGCGACTAAGGGATCCGACCAGATCGTTTTTGCGCCAAATAGACCGTCTCGGTCCGGCCTTAGGCGGCCGGGTTTGCCACCTTGAACAGCGCGCGGAAGTTTTGCGTCGTTGCGGCGGCAACATCTTCCAGCGAAAGCCCCTTGATCCGGGCGAGTACTTCGGCGACCCGTGGCACGTACGCCGGCTCCTTGGTCTTGCCCCGGTGCGGCACCGGGGCAAGATAGGGTGAGTCGGTCTCGATCAGGGTTCTGTCCATGGGCACCTGCAGGGCCACCCGACGCAGGGACTCGGCATTCCTGAAGGTCAGGATCCCGGAAAATGAGATGAAAAAACCCAACTCCAGGGCGGCCATCGCGAACTCCAGCGATTCGGTAAAGCAATGCATGACTCCGCCGACTCTCTCCGCTCCCTCTTCCTCGAGAATTTGAAGGGTGTCAGGCCCAGCCGACCGGGTGTGAATGATCAGAGGCTTCCCGGTCTCCAGAGCAGCCCGAATATGGGTTCGGAAACGCTCACGCTGCCACTCCAGGCCGCCCTCCAGGCGGTAGTAGTCCAACCCGGTTTCGCCGATTGCCACGACCCGGGGGTGTTCCGCCAAGGCGACGAGCCGCGCCACGTCCGGTTCCGCACCTTGGGTTTCACTGGGGTGAACGCCTGCGGATGCATAGACGCCTGCGTGCTCCGCGGCGATCTCGAGTACCTGGTCGAACGTCTCCAGATTCACCGAAACGCATAGTGCCTGGACGACACCCGCCTCCCTCATGCGTCTCAGCACCCCGTCGAGGTCTGCCCGCAGTTCCGGAAAATTAATATGGCAATGAGAGTCTACGAAGGTCATCGGAATCGGCGGAGAGCCCAAGCGCCGCTGATAAGACGGCCACGGGCCAAGTGCGCTGGCGCGCACCGCTTCGCCCAGCACTGCATCGCATTCGGTCCGGAAGCCCTATGCGCTCGGTACATTCGCAAACAGGGACTCAAGCGACAGCCGGCGATTAAGAGGATGTCCCGAAGAACGGGCAAACTCCAGCGCCCGATCCAGCCAACGGGAAATCTCGGTCGCCGGGGTGCTGCGGACCGCGTTTTGCAAAGCCTGCGAATGATCCGTAAAGAATCGGACATTGCAGCCCGATTTGAGCGCGAGCATATCGTAGCCCCACATCAACAGCATCTGTGCAATTCTCGGCGGATCCAGTATGTCTGCGCTTTCGGCGAGCGCCACCACATCCTGAGTCCTGCCGAGCTTGTCGACCAGAGACGCCCGTGCGGCCCAGAACTCCTCGTCGTCCAGCAGCTGTAGCGCGGCGAGTGGTGCGTAGCCGGCCATGGCCAGTGCCGATGCGGCACGGTCCTCGTCCCGCACCCGTTTGAGCCAGACCAGCGCGCTGTTCAGTTGCGGGCCGGGTACGGGCAGCTGAAAGCATCGGCTCTTGATGGTCGCCAGCACCCGGTGGGGGTGGCTGCTGGCCAGCAGGAAATAGGTCTTGGCGGTTGGTTCTTCCAGGATCTTCAGCAGCGCATTGGCCGCGCTCGGATGCATGCTTTCCGCGGGCGTTATCACGATGACCTTGGCGCGACCCCGACTGGGCGTCATGGCCACGATGTCAAAGAGACCCCTGACCGCGGATACCGGAATCTGCGCTCTTTTGCGCTTCGCCCTGGCACCCTCCTCCCCAGTCTCATCGATCGTCTCACCGGTATCCGGCTCAATCAGGCGGAAGTCGGGATGCGTGCCCGCGGCAAACAGCGTGCAATCCGCGCACTGACCGCACCCTTGCAGCAAGCCGGTGCCTTGCCCGCACAGCGCAGCCTTGGCCAAACTCATGAGAAACAATGTCTTGCCGATGCCCGCCTGCCCGCGCAGCAGGAGCGCGCCCGGCAACTCATCGGGAAGCCTGCGGGCGACGTCCTGTAGCCAGGGCATGTGCAACGGGTTGAGCAGGTCCGCATTGGCCTTGAAGGCAACGGCGCTCGAAGGCATCATTTTATATTAAACAACGTATTGTGACTTCTTTCTCAACTATTTTCTCTATATCAACCGCACTTTTCTCAGCGTCGACGACCACAATACGCCGCGGAAATTGCGCGGCCCGTTGCAGGTATGCCTTTCTGACCCGATCGAAGAACTGACCGGATTCGCGCTCGAATCGGTCAGGTGACCGAGCCTGACCGAGACGGGATCGGGCCACCTCGACCGGTAAATCGAAGAGAAACGTCAGATCGGGCTGCAATCCGTCATGCACCCAAGCCTCCAGCAGCTCGAGCTTGCTCTGGGCCACTGCGTGCCCGCCGCCCTGGTAGGCGAAAGTCGCATCGGTAAAGCGATCGGACAGCACGATCTTGCCGGCGTCCAGAGCCGGCTGAATGACCCGGGCAACATGTTCGCGTCGTGCCGCAAACATCAGCAAGGCCTCTGTTTCCGGTTGCAGAGACTGTCCGCCACCGAGAATCAGCTCGCGCAGCCGCTCGCCGAGCACCGTGCCGCCAGGCTCCCTGGTGACGAGAACGGTTTTCCCATGCGCGGTGAGAAGACTGGCCACTGCGGCGATCTGGGTCGACTTGCCCGCGCCGTCGATTCCCTCGAAAGTAATGAAGCGGCAGGTCATCTTCCTGACCGCTGGAAGCGATTGACGGCCCGATTGTGTTCTTCCAGGGTCTTCGAGAACTGATGCGATCCGTCGCCTCTGGCAACGAAGTACAGCGCACTGCTCGAGGCCGGGTTGAGCGTCGCCGCAATTGCCGCCTCACCCGGCAGTGCAATGGGCGTGGGCGGCAGTCCATAGCGCGTGTAACTGTTATACGGTTGATCGGTCTGCAGGTCGCGCTTGCGCAGATTACCGTCGAACGATTCCGCCAGCCCGTATATCACGGTCGGATCGGCTTGCAGCCGCATTCCTTTGCGCAGCCGGTTGAGAAAAACCGCGGCGATCATCTCGCGCTCGTCAGGTTGACCGGTCTCCTTCTCGACGATCGACGCCAGTACAAGGGCTTCGTAGGGCGAGCGCAGTGGCAAGCCCGCTGCCCGTCGCTCCCAGTGCTTGCCAAGTATCGACTTTTGGCGGTCGTACGCCTGACGCAAGATCGTCAGATCGCTCGTGCCGGCCGCGAAGTAATACGTATCGGGAAAGAACAGGCCCTCAGGGTGCTTTTCTGCAATGCCCAATCGATCCAGGATTTCCTGCGCGGAAAAGTCCCGCGTGTCGTGCCTGAGCGATGGGTGCGCGTCGAGAGCCGCACGCACCTGCCGGAAAGTCCAACCCTCGATGAAGCGGATCTGTCCCTGGGCAAATTCTCCGCGAGTGAGCTTGTCCAGCAGAGCGAGCGGCGACAGGGGCGCCTCCGCCTCGTAGCTGCCGGCCTTGATGTCCCCACTGCGCCCGAGCACACGCACCAGAAGGGTAAATCTGTCCGCGCTTTCGACCAGCCCCTCCTCCTCCAGGGACTGCGCAATTTGCCGCAGCCCTTGTCCGCTGTTGACGGTGAAGAGCTTCGGCTGGTCGAAGACCGGTCCCGGCGCCAGGGCGAAATAGGCCAGCCAGCCCAGCATCGCGCAGGAAGCCGCGATCGCGAACACGACCACGGCAGTCAGTATGCTGCCAAGAGGGCTCCTGCTGCGGCGTTCGCCGAACATAAGCTCAGGCCTTCGTCCCCGGCTGCTGCGCATGAATCTCAGAGCGACGACATCGCGTTTTTACTGCGGAGGGCGGCACATGTGCCGACCGGCTCCGCCTAGACCGCTCGAAAAGCGAGCGAGCCGTTAGTGCCGCCGAAACCGAAGGAGTTGGACAGCGCGACTTTGATCTTCATCTTACGTGCCTCATTGGGCACGTAATCAAGGTCGCACTGCGGATCCTGATTGAACATGTTGATGGTGGGCGGCGCAACCTGGTCCTTGATGGCAAGTGCGAGGAACACGCCTTCAACGCCGCCGGCCGCCCCGAGCAAATGGCCGACACTGGATTTGGTCGAGCTGACCGCCAGGCGCTTAGCGTGCTCGCCGAAGGCGCGCTTGATCGCCACAGTTTCCGCGAGATCTCCAAGAGGTGTGGAAGTGCCGTGCGCGTTGATGTAATCCACCTCGTCCGGATTAATCCCACCGTTCTTGAGGGTGTTTACCATGCACCTTGCCGCCCCTTCGCCGTCTTCGCAGGGGGCGGTAATGTGGTGCGCATCCGAACTCATGCCGTAACCGATAATCTCGGCATAGATCTTCGCGCCGCGTTTTCGGGCGTGCTCGTATTCTTCCAGAACCAGTACGCCCGCGCCTTCCCCAAGCACAAAACCGTCTCGATCAGCATCCCACGGCCGGCTGGCGGTGGCAGGATTGTCATTACGCGTGCTGAGCGCACGCGACGCCGAAAAGCCCCCGATACCAAGCGCGCAGATGGTCGATTCCGAGCCGCCTGCAACCATGACGTCAACATCGCCATACTGAATGAGCCGTGCTGACTCACCGACACAGTGCGTGGCCGTTGTACAGGCCGTGACGATTGCAAGGCTTGGCCCCTTGAACCCGTACATGATCGACAAATTACCGGAGATCATGTTGATGATCGCGCCCGGAATGAAGAATGGGGAGATCTTCCTGGGGCCGCTTTCGATCAGTTGCCCGTGCGTCTCCTCGATCATCCGAAGGCCGCCGATTCCCGAACCGATATTCACGCCGATCCGCTCGGCGAAGTCCGGATGAGGCTCGATACCAGAATCCTTCAAGGCGTCTATGGCCGCGGCCATCCCGTAATGGATGAAGATATCGACGCGTCGGACTTCCTTCGGCGAGAGGTAGCGGGTCACATCGAAGCCCTTTACCTCGCCAGCGATCTGCGACGCAAAGGGGCTCGCATCAAACTGCCTGATACGGGTGATTCCCGATGTCCCGGCCAGGATGTTGGACCAAGCCTCACTGACCGTGTTACCAACCGGGCAGACGATACCGAGACCGGTGATGACTACGCGACGCCTTGACAATGCGGCTCCAAGATGACGTTCAACGTCACGACAGGCTCAGGTGTTGACGTGCGCCTTGATGTAATCGATTGCCTGTTGAACAGAGGTGATCTTCTCCGCCTCTTCGTCGGGAATTTCGCACTCGAATTCCTCTTCGAGGGCCATCACGAGTTCGACAGTGTCCAGTGAGTCGGCGCCAAGATCGTCGACAAACGTTGATTCGTTCTTGATGTCCGTTTCGTTGACGCCAAGCTGCTCGGCAACGATTTTCTTGACGCGCTGTTCAATAGATTCCATTGGTACCCCTTCCCTTCTTGTAGAGAATTTCCACGGGCGCCATCGCAATGACCGGGACGGTGTGTGGGCGACCCGAAAAAGTCGCGGCGTATTCTAACAAACTTGCCACGCCGCAGGCGTCAGTCCATGTACATTCCGCCATTGACATGTAATGTGCTTCCGGTGATGTAAGCCGCGCCGTCCGAAGCAAGGAACGCCACCGCAGAAGCAATCTCGTCTGCCAGGCCGAAGCGCCCAAGGGGCACCTGCTGAACAAGGGCTTGCCGCTGCTCTTCGGCCAGCTTGCGGGTCATGTCCGTATCTATAAATCCCGGCGCCACGCAGTTTACGGTAATGCTCCGGCTACCCAGTTCCCGGGCCAGCGACTTGCTGAATCCCACCACGCCCGCCTTGGCCGCCGCATAGTTCGCCTGGCCGGCGTTACCGGTGAACCCCACCACGGAGGTCACGTTGATGATCCGTCCGTAGCGTGCCTTCATCATGGACCGGACGACGAGCTTGGACAGCACATAAACCGACTTGAGGTTTGTGCTCATGAGCTGGTCCCAGTCTTCCTCTTTCATCCGCATGAGCAGATTGTCTCGGGTGATGCCCGCGTTGTTCACCAGGATGCCGACCGAGCCTAAGCGCTCCTCGACCTGCAAAACGGCCGCCTCGCATGCCTTTGCGTCAGCCACGTCCAGAACGATCCCGCTGCCAGAAACGCCTGCCTCCTTGAACCCGGCGTCGATCGCTCCAGCACCTGCCTCGCTGGTGGCCGTCCCGATCACAGTGGCGCCTGCACGCCCAAGCGCCACTGCAATCGCCTTGCCGATCCCTCGGCTGGCCCCCGTAACCACGGCAATTCTGTCTTTCATGCACGTTCTCCCGTCTCAGCTCTTGAGACTCGACAGCGCCGCATGCAATGCCGGCGCGTCGGCCAGGGCCAGCGTCTGTACCTGCGGGGCAATGCGCTTGTTCAGCCCCGTCAGCACCTTGCCCGGACCGAGTTCAAGCACATGGCTTGCCCCGTCAGCCGCGAGTTTCTGAACAGTTTCCACCCAGCGCACCGGGCGCACCAATTGCTGCACCAGGGCCTCTTTGACGTCCGCGGGGTCTGCCGCCGCCGCCAGGTTTGCGTTTTGCAGAACCGGAACCAGCGGTTTCGAGATCGCGACCCCGGCAAGGCGTTCGCGGAAGCGCTCGGCGGCCGGACGCATCAGGCTGCAATGGGACGGAACGCTCATCGGCAGGAGCATGGCACGCTTCGCCCCTCTGCTCTTGGCGGCCACGATGGCCCGCTCGACTGCGGGCTTATTCCCTGCGATGACCACTTGTCCCGGCGAGTTGAAATTGGCAGGTTCGACAATCTCCTGTTCAGTACGGACCTCGCTGCAGGCTGAGTGAACCGCGTCGTCGTCGAGTCCCAGCAGCGCGGCCATCGCCCCGGTGCCCGCCGGCACGGCTTCTTGCATTGCCTGCGCGCGGAAGCGCACCAGAGAAACCGCATCCGCAAAACTGACCGATCCGGCCGCAACCAGTGCCGTGTACTCTCCAAGGCTGTGACCCGCCATCACCGCCGCTTGGGGGCCGCCCAGGGCGCTCCACGCCCGCACCACGCCTACCCCGGCCGCCAGCATCAGCGGCTGGGTGTTGGTCGTCAGATTGAGGTCGTCGGCCGGCCCATCCTTCATTAGCGTCCAGAGGTCCTGCTTCAGTACATCGGAAGCCTCGGAGAAAGCTTCGCGCACGGCGGGAAGCCTTTCGTAGCCCAGCATCATGCCAAGGGACTGCGAGCCCTGGCCAGGAAATACGAATGCAAGTCTCATAAGCGGTTTCTTCTGAGTTCAGTATCGCAGGAGGATGCCACCCCAGGTGAACCCGCCGCCCACGCCGGCGAGCAACAAGTGCTGGTCGCGCCGAATTCTGCCGTCACAGACCGCCTCGTCCAATGCCAGCGGAATGGACGCCGCCGATGTATTGCCGTGATGATCCACGGTAGCGATCAGCCTTCCGGCGTCTAGCCCGAGCTTCTTGGCGGTCGCTTCCATGATCCGTATGTTGGCCTGGTGAGGTATGAACCAGTCGACGTCGGCGACTTTCTTTTCCGCTGTGGTAAGCACCTCAAGAGAGACGTCTTCAAACACCTTCACCGCAAACTTGAATACGGCGCCGCCATCCATCTGTACATAGGGATGGCCAGTGACCTTTCCGTTGCAAACCCACCCTGGAACAGACAACTTGTCCCGGTAACTGCCGTCGGCATGTAGCCTGGCAGCAAGTATCCCGGGCTCCGCGGACCCCGCCACAACGACTGCACCCGCTCCGTCGCCGAAAAGAACGCAGGTCGTGCGGTCATTCCAGTCCAGTATTCTCGAATAAACTTCGGCGCCGACTACCAGCGCGTTTCGTGCAAGTCCTGCCTTGATGTACAGATCCGCCGTGGCAAGCGCGTAAACGAACCCACTGCAAACGGCCTGCACGTCGAACGCCGGCCCACCATGGATGCCAAGCTTTGCCTGCAAAATACAGGCGGTGCTCGGAAAGACCATGTCGGGTGTTGTTGTCGCGACGATGACCAGATCGATTTCCGATGCCGACAGGCCCGCGCTGTTAAGCGCTTGCGTCGCGGCCTTCTGGGCGAGATCACTGGCCAGTTCATTGTCTGCAGCTACGTGCCGTGAACGAATACCGGTTCTCGCAACGATCCACTCGTCCGAAGTATCGACAATACGCTCGAGATCCTGGTTGGTCAGGATCTTTTCCGGCAGATAACGACCTGTGCCAACGATCCTGGAATACATCAGGCCGTCTTCTCCCGAATCGAGGCCATGCGTTCGCCAATTTTCTGCAGCATGCTGTGCCGCGCCTCTTCATACGCCCGCTCAATCGCGAAGCCGAATGCATAGGCATCGGCAGATCCATGGCTCTTGACGACGATGCCCTTGAGGCCGAGCAGGCTCGCCCCGTTGTAGCGGCGATGGTCCACCCTGTAACGGAATCGGTTGATGACTGGAAGTGCCAGAAAGCCACTCAGCTTGGTTAGCAGGTTCCGGCCGAATTCCTCGCGCAAGTACTGTGCAAGCATCTGCGCAAGCCCTTCGGAAGTCTTGAGCGCTACGTTGCCGACGAAACCGTCGCACACGATCACATCGGTCGTGCCTTTGTAGATGTCCGTGCCCTCGACGTTGCCCTGAAAATTCAGCCCGCTTACGCGTAGCAGCTCGGCTGCCTGCTTGACAGTTTCGTTGCCCTTGATCTCTTCCTCGCCGATGTTCAGCAAGCCCACGCTGGGGCGGTCCACGTGCTCGACCGCGCTGACGAGGCACGAACCCATGACGCCGAACTGCAGAAGGTGCTCGGCTTCGCAATCGACGTTGGCGCCGAGGTCCAGAACGCAAGTCCTTCCCGTAAGCGTAGGCAGAAAGGACGCGAGCGCCGGGCGCTCGATCCCCGGAAGCATTTTCAGTACGAATCGAGAAATCGCCATCAGCGCGCCAGTATTGCCCGCGCTGACCGCCGCATCGGCCGCCCCCTCCTTGACAAGGTCGATTGCGATGCGCATTGAGGAGTTCCGCTTTCCGCGCAGCGCCTGCGCCGGCGGCTCCTCCATGGTGATCACCTCCTCAGCTGCGCGCAGCGAAAGGCGGTCGCCGGTCTGGAGCTTGAGCTTCTTGAGCTGCGCTTCGATCGCCGGGATCTGGCCGACGAGAACAATTCTGGCCTCGGGGTGCTCGTCCAGGAACTTGGCTGCTGCAGGCACGGTCACGGGGACCCCGTGGTCTCCGCCCATGCAATCAAGTGCGATGGTTATCGCCATCCCCTGATCCCGCAGTTGCCTGTGGCCACGCGCACGCCGGACGTAATGGGCGAGAGTGCCCAGCGGGCACGCTCGTGCGGATCGGGCTCCAGGCGCCGCACCCGAAACGACGTCGGCGTCTCGTTACTCTTCGCGGGTCTTGATGACTTTCTTACCGCGGTAATAACCGCTCGGGCTCACGTGGTGACGCAGATGCACTTCGCCGGACGTGGGTTCGACCGCCAGCGGTGGATTGCTCAGGAAATCGTGTGCGCGGCGCATGTTGCGACGCGAGGACGACTTCTTGTTCTGTTGGACTGCCATGATTGCTACTCCTTACGATGATTTCTCTTTACAGCACCAAGCACCCCGAAGGCTCCGCCTTTGGTCTCGCCCTCGCCCTCGCTCATCCAGGCAGGGAGTGAACATTGCCCCTCAGGATGCAGCGGCACCATCGGCAGTTCCAGCAGAAGCTCGCTTTCCACGAATTCCATCACATCCAGCTGCGCATCGGCAGGTATGTGCTCGGTTCCCGGATCCTCTGCCACAAGGTCAACTTCTTCGTCCGTCCGGCCCATCAGCACGAACTCTCGATCCGTTTCGACCTTGAATTCGAACGCCTGGAGGCATCGCTGACAAGTGAGCGGAAGCCTTCCCCGCAATAACAGCGTCAGACTCGGCTTTCGCTCGGCGCCGACCCGGCCACGCAGTGTAAATTGGACACTGCCGCCGATTTCGCTGAGCGCAGACTGCAATCGTTCGCAATCTCTCAGTGCCACCTCGCCCCTCAGAACGTCGCCCTTGCGGGCAAACTCGACACTGTCCAAGTGCAGGCGTCCGGACATAAGGCGCGCATAATATTGAGTTTGAACAACCCTGTCAAAACAAAATCTTGGAAAAGAATCCTACGCTCGTGCTGGCCTCGGGGTCGACTTACCGCAAGGAACTGCTGCAACGGTTGAACCTGCCGTTCGAGGTCGCCGCGCCCGATATCGACGAGAGCCCGTGCCCCGGGGAAGATGGCTGCGCGCTAGCGCTGCGCCTGGCTTGCGAGAAGGCGTCAGCCATTGCGCAGCGCTACCCTGATGCGCTGGTGATCGGTTCGGACCAGGTGGCAGAGTGTGACGGCGAGCGTTTCGGCAAGCCCGGGAATCGCACCAAGGCGCATGACCAACTGCGCCGGCTGAGCGGCCGTCGCGCGGTGTTTCACACCGCAATTGCGCTGCTCAACAGCGCGACCGGCGTAATTCGCACCAGCGTAGTGCCAACACGCGTCACGTTTCGGGCCCTGGATCGCGGCGAGATCGATCGGTATCTGGATGCGGAGCCTGCTTACGATTGTGCTGGCAGCGCAAAGTCCGAAGGACTGGGCATCTGCCTGCTCGACGCCATCGAAGGCGATGACCCCACCGCCCTGGTCGGTTTGCCCCTGATCGCGCTTTGCCGCTTGCTGCGCGCGCAGGGCGTCGCTATACCCTGAGGGTGCCTGTCAGCGCAGCGACTCCAGGCCTCCCGCCCGAAGCAGCGTCTCGCCAAACGCCGTCCCGAGGCGGCGTGCGATTCGCTCCGCCAGGTTCTCTCGCCGGGTGAAGTTCACGATTTCCTCTGCCTTGATGATCTCGCGCGCGACGAACTGCGTGCTGCCTACGGCATCGGCCAGCCCGAGATCCACGCTCTGACTGCCGGTCCACATCAGGCCGGAAAAAAGTTCCGGTGTTTCCTTGAGCCGCTGGCCGCGGCCGTCCCTGACGCGCGCTACGAACTGTCGGTGAATCTCGTCCAGCATCTGCTGTGCATGCCGCTTGTGGCGCGGCTCCAGCGGCGAGAACGGATCCAGGAAACCCTTGTTCTCTCCCGCGGTTAACAGACGTCGCTCAACCCCAAGGCGGTCCAGCGTCTCCGTGAAACCAAAGCCGTTCAAAAGTACACCGATCGACCCTACGATGCTGGCCTCGTCCACGAATATCCTGTCGGCTGCGACCGCGACGTAATAGCCGCCTGACGCACAAACGTCCTCTACAACAGCATACAAAGGCACGTCGGGGTGAGCCGCCCGCAGCCGCCGGATCTCGCTGTTGATGTTTCCGGCCTGCACGGGGCTGCCGCCAGGGCTGTTGATTCGCAGAATTACGCCACTCGTGCGCTTGTCTTCAAACGCTGCCTTCAACCCGGCCACGATGTTATCCGAGCTTGCCTGGGTGTCCGGCGCAATGACGCCGTTGAGTTCGACAAGGGCAGTGTGCTTCTCCGGCCTGATCGCATCGCCGCGGCCTAGCCATCCCATCGCGAGAAACAGCAGCAGCAGCAGGTAGCCGAAAGTCAGGAACTTGAAAAAGATGCCCCATCGTCGCGCCCGTCTCTGCTCGGTCAATGCCGCGCCGGCGAGTTTCTCCAGCGCGGCACGTTCCCAGCGCGCATCGGAATCCTGTTCAGACATTCTTGCTTTCCTCTCTCTCGATCAGGTAGATCGAACCATTCTCCTCGGCGATACTGAGCGCATGAAGCCTTCCGCCTCTGCACGGCCCGGCAGCGCAGCGCCCGGAGTCCGGCAGATAGGCTGCGCCGTGCGTCGCACACACCAAGTATAGGCCCGAGATATCGAAGAATTCCCCTTCGGCCCAGTCGAGCTCGACTGAAACATGAGCACAGCGGTTCAGGTACGCGTACACCCGCCCGCGAAATCGCACCGCGAAGGCCGGCAGTTCTTCGCCGCTCGCAGTGCCGACCGAGAACTTCAAGGCCTTGCCCCGTTCGATCAACTGTTCGGACCGACCGATCAGCCGTTTTCTCTCAGCCACTGCATCAACTCCCGGGTAGTGTCCAGACACGCGAGCGCGTCGTGCGCCTCAAGGCTCTCCCGCGGATGCGCCCCGCAACCGACGGCCACTGCCGGGGTTCCGGCGTTCGCGGCCATTTCGAGATCGTGCGTGGTGTCGCCGATCATCAGTGTACGTTCGCGCTCGACACCGAGTTTGCTCATCAGCCATAAAAGCATGTCGGGATGCGGCTTTGGAAAGCCCTCGTCGGCACAGCGGGTCGCCACAAAACGCCTCGCGACGTTAAGAGATCCCAGGGCACGGTTTAGTCCGGCGCGGCTCTTGCCCGTTGCGACCGCAAGCATGAACCCCATGTCGTCGAGTTCGGCAAGGCCCTCCTCAACGCCTGGAAACAGGCTGATCGCCTGCTCATTGGCCAGGAAATGATACCGATACCGATCGGTAAACTCGCCGAACCTGGCCTCTTCCAGGCCGGGAACCACATGGGCGATGGCGTCCTTGAACCCTAATCCGATTACATGACTGGCTGTTTCTCGCGACGGCACAGGCAGTGCGAGGTCCGCGCACGTGGAACGGATCGCATGAACGATACTGCCGGTCGAGTCGACGAGCGTACCGTCCCAGTCGAAGACCAACAGGTCAAATCGGCGCTCCATGGATCAGCCCGAAACCGTCCCGAGCCGCGCAAGAAATTCAACCAGCTCCCGCGGCAGCGGCGATTCCAGCACCAGCCGTTGACCAGAATCCGGATGGCGCACCGTCATTCGCGCCGCGTGCAGGAACATGCGCTTGAGCGCGCGGCTGGCGCATTCGCGGTTGGCCGCGAAGTCGCCATACTTGTCGTCTCCGGCGATCGGAAAGCCAAGGTGCGCCAGATGCACGCGGATCTGGTGGGTTCTGCCCGTCTCGAGATGCGCCTCCAGCAGACTGAAATCCGCCCATTGCTGCTTCAGTCTGAATACCGTCCGTGAGGCCGCACCCTCTTCGTCCACCACCACCCTCCTCTCGCCGCCGCGGGTGACGAATTTGTGCAGGCCCAGTTCGACGGTTTGCTTCGCGTTGCGCCACTTGCCCAACACCAGGGCGAGATAGCGCTTGTCGACCTCGCCGTTACGCAATTGGGCGTGCAACGCGGTCAGCGCTGCGCGCTTTTTCGCCATCAGCAACACACCCGAGGTTTCGCGATCCAGCCGGTGGACGAGCTCCAGGAAGCGAGCGTCGGGTCGCTCCGCCCGCAGGCGCTCGATTGCACCCGCAGAGATGCCGCTGCCACCATGCACCGCCAGCCCGGCAGGTTTGTCGATTGCGAGAATCCACTCGTCTTCGTACAGCGGCGTCAGGCCCAGCTTTGGGCCGGCCGGCATTGGCCGGTCCGACCGTATCCCGGTCCGTACCGGCGGCACCCGGACCCTGTCGCCGGTTTCAAGCCGATAAGTCGCCGCTACCCGCCGGCTGTTGACCCGAACCTCGCCGCTGCGCAGGATGCGGTAGACGTGGCTCTTTGGCACGCCTTTCAGGTGCTTGAGCAGGTAGTTGTCGATCCGCTGCCCGGCCGCCTCCTCCCCGATCTCGGACCAGACGACGGTGCCTTTACTTAAGCCATTCATTTTGCTTATACTCTTCGTCGGACGAGCGGTACTTGAAGAAAGCTCCGGCAAGAGCAATGCCGCGCGCCTGCGTGGCGCTACCGACGCCCAGACATCTGTCGCTCGTCACACTGGGTTAACTTCGCTCACCCGCAAAAGTAGCGATGGTAATTGAGATACGCGCTCTCAACACTGCAGTGGATTTATGCGTCCTGCCACGAGACATGCAGGACCTGAAGACAAACCGATACGGCTCGCGTCATTCATTCTCCTCAAAATGGTCATGAATACATAGACGACTCCAGGCCATGCGCACCGCGCCTGCACAGGCAGCGGTTTCTCGGTTTGTCCTCCCAGCCCTGTGAGCGCGGGAGAACAAAATAATGAAGCGCATGCTGTTCAACGCGGCACACGCAGAAGAACTGCGCGTCGCGATCGTCGATGGGCAAAAGCTCCTCGACCTTGATATCGAAACAACCGGAAAAGAGCAACGCAAGAGCAACATTTACAAGGGTGTCATCACCCGGATTGAGCCCAGCCTGGAAGCGGCCTTCGTGGACTACGGGGCCGACCGTCACGGCTTTCTGCCCTTCAAGGAAGTCGTTCGCGCGTATTTCTCCAACCCCGACGCCGACCCGGCGCGTGCGCGGATCCAGGACGCCCTGAAAGAGGGCCAGCAACGCATCGTCCAGATCGCCAAGGACGAGCGCGGCAACAAGGGCGCTGCCCTGACCACGTTCATCAGTCTGGCTGGCCGTTACCTCGTACTGATGCCGAACAACCCCCGAGGCGGCGGCGTTTCGCGACGCATCGAGGGCGAAGACCGCAACGAACTCAGGGAAATCATTGCTCAGCTGGAAGTTCCTTCCGGAATGAGTGTTATTGCCCGGACGGCGGGCATCGGTCGTTCGCTGGAGGAGCTGCGCTGGGACCTTAACTACCTGCTGCAGCTTTGGCGGGCGATTGAGACCGCGGCCAGCCAGCAGGGCGGCGCATATCTGATCTATCAGGATGCGAGTCTGGTAATTCGCGCCATTCGCGACTATTTCCACCAGGACATCGGCGAGATCCTGATCGACACCGAAAGCATTTTCGAGCAGGCACGGCAGTTCATGAGCCATGTCATGCCGCACAACGTCAGCCGCGTGAAGCTCTACAAGGACGACGTTCCGCTGTTCTCGCGCTTCCAGATCGAACACCAGATCGAGACCGCTTACTCGCGCCAGGTCCCGTTGCCCTCGGGTGGGGCGGTCGTCATCGACCATACCGAGGCGATGGTGGCGGTCGATGTCAATTCTGCCCGCGCGACCAAAGGCAGCGACATCGAGGAGACCGCGTTGCGGACCAATCTGGAGGCGGCGGACGAAATTGCGCGGCAGCTTCGGCTACGCGACCTTGGCGGGCTCGTGGTGATCGATTTCATCGACATGGAGAGCGCCAAGAATCAGCGCGAGGTCGAGAACCGCCTGCGCGACGCGCTCAAGTACGATCGTGCCCGAGTGCAGGTCGGCAAGATTTCCAGGTTCGGGCTGCTCGAACTTTCGCGCCAACGCCTGCATACCTCGTTGGGTGAGACGAGCCATATCGCCTGCCCGCGTTGCAGTGGCACCGGTCACATCCGCTCGATCGAGTCCACCGCGCTGCATATCCTGAGGATCCTTCAGGAGGAGGCGATGAAAGAGAACACCGGGGCCGTGCACACCCAGGTGCCGGTCGATGTCGCGACCTATCTCCTGAATGAGAAGCGCAACGAAATCAATCTGATGGAGCAGAGGCTTAAGGTCAATTGCCTGCTGATCCCCAATATCCACCTGGAGACGCCGAATTACACGGTGACGCGACTGCGTCACGAGGAACTCAATATCAGCGACGTCACCCAGCCCAGCTATACGCTGGTCGAGGTGCCGCCTGAAGACGGCATCCAGCTGCCGAGTCAGAAGCCGGAACCGATCAAGCCGCAGGCGGCCGTCAAGGGCATTACACCTGAACAGCCGGCACCTGCCCAGCCGGCGCCTGTCGAACAACGGCAGCCTTCCATACTGCAGAAAATCTTCGGTTGGCTGACCCGATCCGGCGAAGGCAGCCAGGAGGCGCCGAAAACGCGGACCCGGGCCGAACCTGCGCGAAGGGAACGACGTGAAGAACGGCGCGCCGGTGGTCAAGAGCGCCGTCACGACCGTGATCGCCGCGACGCCCGGCGTGAAGAGCGATCCGCCCGCGGAGGTCGGGAAGAAGGCTTGCGCGAGCCGCAGGGCCGTGGCCGCGCAACGTCCGCTCCCGAGGGCGGCCGCCGAGACGCACACCGTGATCGGCACCGGCCGCGCGATCAGCGGCAGGAGGCGCACGGTGAACCACGTCCTGCACTGGCCGAAGCACAAGCTCCCGCCATTGAGCAACGCCTTCCAACTGACCAGCGTCACGAAGCTCAGGCAGAAGGTCGTGGCCGCCGCCGCCGTCGTCGAGGCCGGGGCAGCGAGCGCCGTGGTGACAGCGGAGCACCGGCGCCGGCGCCCACGCCAGGCGAGGATTCGCAGGTGACGGCCGCCCGGCAAGACGCCTCGCAGTCGCAGGGCATGCCTCAAGTGATCGATTTCACCGAAGAGACTGTTGCCGCAATGCCCGACCTTCCGCGCGAAGAGCACATGCGGCCACGGCAGCATTCGGAACCGGAGTTCGACGTGCAATTTGAGGCGCCAGGGTCCCGGAGACGCTTGCCAGAAGAGGCCAGGACTGGCGAGGCAGCACAAGCTGCCGCGACTCCCTTTGAGCCGGCTGTCATGCCGGCGCTGGAGATTCCCGCCGCGCCTGCAGCGACTACCTTGCCTTCGGCCATCGATGTCGCTGAAGTCCCACCGCGCACGATGCGACCGGTGGAAGAGTTGCCACGATCGACCGCACCGACGTCGCAGGTGGAACTGCCGCCCGAAATGGAACTGGTGGAAACCCGCCCCGAGCTTGCGACGCAGGCGGTAGATGACCAGCCCGATGAGGTGCGCCCTGGGCCGCGCCGTCAGCGGCCACAGGCTCCGGATCCGCTCGACGACGAACCGCTGGTCCAGGTGGAAACCGACAGCCAGGCCACACCGGCCCGCAGCAGCGAAACCGCCTGAGCGGCGTTTCTACCGCAACCGTGTCAGCGAAAGCCCAGGGGCTGCCCGAGCTTTCGCCTGACCTCGGCAAGCAGCCCTTCGCACGCTTCTTGAACCAGGTCGAGCACCAGGTCGAAGCCCTGGTGGCCGCCGTAGTAAGGGTCCGGGACTTCTCCGCCGGGTCTCGATCGCGAGTAATCGAGCAGAAGACGCACCGGCCCCCTTGATTCCGGGTGGTGCATCCGCTCGAGATGGTCCAAGTTGGCCCGATCCATGGCCAGCACATAGTCGAACTGGACAAGATCCACCGGGGTTACCACGCGCGCCCGCAGCGGACTGAGGTCATAGCCACGAAGGGCGGCAGCCTTCTGCATTCTTTGGTCCGGCGGTTCACCGAGGTGGTAGTCGTGGGTGCCGGCTGAATCCACGAGCACCGCCTCACCCAGACTAGTTTGCCGGAGGGCCGCGCGAAATATCGCTTCGGCTGCAGGAGAGCGGCAGATGTTGCCCATGCATACGAACAAAACGGACATCCGGGAAGCTTCGCCCGCGGCGCCGTCGCTCATGCCCGCCGCCGGCGCTTTCGCGCGCTCTCGGGTGCCGCCGCGGCCCGCGAAGGTTGCGGCTCGGCTTCAGGGTCTGAGACCCCGAACGCTACGCGCTTCAATTCACGTAACCGATCCCTAAGCTGCGCCGCACGCTCGAATTCGAGATTCCTCGCCGCGTCGAGCATGTCCTTCTCCACCTGCTTGAGCGTCTTGAGGAGATCCTTTTCACTGTGCGCACCATACGGCTTCAGTGCCTCGGCCGCGCTCAGGGCTGCATCCTGCCCATCCTGCCCGATCACGCTTTCGATCAGGTCCTTGACCCTCTTTGAAACGCCCCGCGGCGTAATTCCATGGCTGGCATTGTGCGCCATCTGCTTGCGGCGGCGGCGCTCGGTCTCGGCGATGGCCTTGCGCATCGACTCGGTCACCGTATCCGCATACATGAGCGCGGTGCCATTGATGTGGCGCGCCGCCCGCCCTATGGTCTGGATCAGCGATCGCTCCGAGCGCAGGAACCCTTCCTTGTCCGCATCCAGAATCGCAACCAGCGACACCTCTGGAAGATCGAGACCTTCGCGCAGGAGGTTGATGCCGACCAGTACGTCGAATTTCCCCATTCGGAGATCGCGGATGATCTCGACGCGCTCAACGGTATCGATATCAGAGTGCAGGTAGCGTACCCGCACGCCGTGCTCCGCAAGATACTCCGTAAGATCTTCGGCCATGCGCTTGGTCAAGGTTGTCACCAGGACTCTTTCGTCGCTCGCGGCGCGCGCGTTGATCTCCGATAACAGATCGTCGACCTGCGTTGCCGCCGGGCGGACAATGATCTCCGGGTCGACCAGGCCCGTCGGCCGCACGACCTGTTCGGCCACCTGCCCCTGGTGCGCTTGCTCGTAGTCGGCGGGGGTCGCCGAGACGAAGATCGCCTGCCTGAGCATCGACTCGAATTCATCGAATCGCAGTGGCCGGTTGTCCAGCGCCGACGGCAGCCTGAAGCCATACTCGACCAGGTTCTCCTTGCGCGCCCGGTCGCCCCGGTACATCCCGCCGATCTGCGGGACTGTCACATGGGACTCGTCAATTATCATCAGCGCGTTGCGCGGTAGGTAGTCGAGCAGAGTTGGCGGCGGTTCGCCGGCCTGCCGGCCGGACAGGTGCCTGGAGTAATTCTCGATGCCTTTGCAGAACCCGAGCTCATTCAGCATCTCGAGATCGAAGCGGGTCCGCTGTTCGATACGCTGGGCTTCCAGCAGTTTCCCCTCCCGCTGAAAGTACCCGCTGCGCTCGCGCAGTTCGTCCTTGATTGCCTCGATGGCGCGCAGCGTAGTCGCTCGTGGCGTGACGTAGTGGCTCGACGGATATACCGTGAACCGGGGAATCTTCTGCGCAACCTGGCCGGTCAACGGGTCAAACAGCGAAAGACCCTCCACTTCATCGTCGAACAAGGCAACGCGAAGCGCCAAGTCGGAATTCTCGGCCGGGAAGATGTCGATCACGTCGCCGCGCACACGGAAGGTTCCGCGCCGGAAATCCAGCTCGTTTATCTGATACTGCATTTCTGTGAGCCGGGTGATGATTCCACGCTGACAAATGCGCTCCCGATCGCGCAGATGTAGGATAATGCCGTGGTAGTAGACTGGATCGCCGATGCCGTAAATGCAGGACACGGTGGCCACGATGACGCAATCCTCGCGCTCGAGCAGGGACTTGGTGGCCGAAAGGCGCATCTGCTCGATATGCTCGTTGATGCTCGAATCCTTCTCTATGTAGAGGTCGCGTGAAGGGACGTAAGCCTCCGGCTGGTAGTAGTCGTAATACGACACGAAGTACTCGACCGCATTGTTGGGGAAGAACTCGCGAAATTCCGAGTAAAGCTGCGCCGCCAGGGTCTTGTTCGGGGCCATGACGATTGAGGGGCGGCCGCACCGGGCGATGACATTGGCCATGGTGAACGTCTTGCCCGAACCAGTTACCCCCAGCAGGGTCTGGAACTGCAAGCCGTCGCTTAGCCCGTCGACCAGCTTTCGAATGGCCTCGGGCTGATCGCCTGCCGGCTCGTAGGGTTGATGCAGCCGAAATGGGCTGCCTGGAAACGTCACCTCGCGTGCGTTTGGCGGGACGGTCGACACGGGTACGTGTTCACATACAGATAATTTATTATTGTCCCACGCGCCTTCCGCAAATCATAGGTCGGCTGTAGGGCTGCTGTAGAATGCGAGTCCTGCCGGAACTGGTCCTTCGATTTCTTTTTCTTCCCGAGCGATTTCATGGCTGAAAAGACCTTTGCCCGAGTCGAGATGGCACCGCGCGACCCGATTCTCGGATTGACCGAGCTTTACAACGCGGACACCAACAAAAACAAGGTCAATCTTGGGGTCGGCGTCTACTACGACGACGATGGAAGGGTGCCATTGCTGAAGTGCGTACGCCGCGCCGAGCAGGCGCTTGTCGAGAACGCCGCGCCGCGCAGCTACCTGCCAATCGACGGCCTCGCCAGCTACGACAAGGCGGTTCAGCAGCTCCTGTTCGGAAAGTCTGCGCGGGCCTTGTCGGAAGGCAGAGTGGTGACCGTGCAAACCCTGGGCGGCACTGGTGGCCTCAAAGTCGGGGCGGATTTTCTGCGCCGCCTGTTGCCCGACGCACAGGTCTGGCTGTCGGATCCAAGCTGGGAGAACCACAGAGGCCTGTTCGAGAACGCCGGTTTCAAGGTCAACACCTACCCGTACTATGACGCTGCAAGTCACGGGGTGAACTTTGAGGGCATGCTCTCTTCACTGGACGGTCTGCCGGCTGGCTCAGTCGTCGTTCTGCACGCCTGCTGCCACAACCCGACCGGAGTCGACCTGAACCTCGATCAGTGGCGAAAAGTACAGAGCGTGGTTGCGGCCCGGCAACTGCTGCCATTCGTTGACATCGCGTATCAGGGCTTTGGCGATGGTCTCGACGCGGACGCCACGGTTGTACGCCTGTTTGCCGAAGGTGGCGGACCGGTGCTTGTCGCGAACTCCTTCTCCAAGTCGTTTTCGCTGTACGGCGAGCGGGTGGGAGCCTTATCGGTCGTCGGCGAATCAGGCGAGGAGACGGCGCGCGTGCTGAGTCAGCTGAAGCGACTGGTCCGCACGAACTACTCCAACCCGCCAACGCACGGCGCCAAGATAGTCTCCACGGTGCTCGAGTCGGACGAGTTGCGGTCGATGTGGGAAACCGAGCTGACCCAGATGCGCGATCGAATTCGCGCAATGAGGCGCCAGCTTGTCGACGCGATCGAGCGCCGGGTTGCGAAGGCCGATTTCGAGTTCGTCGTGAACCAGCGTGGAATGTTTTCCTACTCGGGTCTGAGCAAGGACCAGGTTCGACGGCTGCGCGAGGAATTCTCGGTGTATGCGATCGATACCGGGCGCATCTGCATGGCTGCGCTCAATTCCCGCAACATCGACTACGTCGCAACCTCGATCGCCAAGGTGCTGGCATGACCGGGCGAGACCTCAGCGGCCGCCGGTAGGTCCACTGCGGGCCGATTTCTCCGTGGCGGGTTGCGCGGCATTCGCAGGCGCTCGGGCGATGTCCTTGCGCCCGAACAACCTTTCGGTGAGCTGGCCCGCCTTCATTCCGAGCGTCGTGCCCAGGCCCGGCCCCAGCAGCAAGGTGCCCGCGGCCGCCCCGGCAACCGTTCCCCCGGTTGGGCGCAACCGAGGCGCGTCCAAGGTGCCGGAAACCGCGAGCGGTGTTCCGACGATCGAGCCGGTGCCTTTGAGCGCGACGTCGATGCGCCCGCTGAGCGCCTCCTCGCCGGTCACCGTCAGGTGGCCTTTGGCGTCGAGCGCGCCGGAGCTGATCCCCAGGTCGGAGAAATAGAACCCCTTTCGGTCGGCGCCCAGATGTCCCCGGAACCGGTCGAAGCGCGTGACGCCGGCCTTGGGTGATGTCTTCCCGGGGACCAGCGTCGCGGCGGCCGCCAGGTCCATCTTGTGCAGCAACCCGTCGTGCAATTCGAAGCGCGCCTCGAGACGCATCGAATCGGCCAACTCAGTCGGGCTCGCGCCGCCGCCCTCGAATACGGACACCGCGTCAAGGCGGCCGCTGATCGAGCTGCTGGTTGAGTACATGCGCGCGAGCGGTTCGACCTGCATGTTTTCCAGTTCGGCACGCCCCGCCAGCATCCAGCGCGGACGCCAGTCGAAACGAATTCGTGCCGCCAGGCGACCCCCATACAAACTGCCCTCGACTTCGCTCAGATCGAGCGCATGCGCCGAAAGAACCCCAATCGCGCGCAGCGAGGTGAAATGCAAGTGCGGCTTGAGCGGCAGCCGCCAGTCTTTCGCGTTATCTGCAAGCGGCCGCCGTCGGCCTCCAGCACGGCCGACAGCAATCGGGCGTCGGCGGACAATCGTACATCCCCGCTAACGTTGGCAAGCTTGAGTGCCTCCGTGCGGAGCTCAAGCTGGCGCACGCGCAGCCGCTCCACGCGGACTGAAGGCCCATCGTTGCCGCCAGCGCCGGCGGACCACTGCCCCAGACGTTCGAGCGTTACCTGTGACAGGCGGGGACCAACCAATTCAACCAGGTCGATGACCTTCTGCCCCCGCAGAAGTGACAGCAGTCGCGGCGTCACGGTAATCGTTTCGATACGAAGATGCGGCCGCTTGCCCACGGCCAGGCCGGACAGCACAAGGCGTGGACGCGGCAGCAAGTGGATACTGGCCGAATCAATGCGGACTTGCTCGTCGAGCCGAGCACCGGCAGCGAGCTCGATCCGCTCGACGATCAACCTCGTGGGCAGCACGAGCGGCGTCGCAAGCAGCAGGACCAGCACGGCACCGGCAGCCAGAAGCATCCGCGGGGGCCGGCGCATCACCCGCTCTCCGACGGTCGGTTGACCCTGGCGGGACTAATAATTATCATGTGCCGCTTTGCCGTTCCCCGATAGCTCAGTCGGTAGAGCAACTGACTGTTAATCAGTGGGTCGCTGGTTCGAGCCCAGCTCGGGGAGCCATCCTTTCTTCGCTGCATTCCGTTCCTAAACCCTGCCTCAGGCCTCGAGGCATCCGGCCCAGAACAAAGCAATGGCGGCAACCGGGCGCTCCGGTGCAGCGGCACGGGCGGCTTTTCGCCGATGCTATGATTTACCGGTTGCGCTTCCTGCATCGAAAATGTCCGTAAACATCAAAACGCCGGAAGAAGTCGAAAAGATGCGGATCGCCGGCCGTCTTGCCGCCGAGGTCCTCGACTTCATCGCCCCCCACGTCAAGCCCGGCGTCACAACCGATGAACTCGACGCGCTGTGCCACGACTTCATCGTCAACGTGCAGGGCACGATTCCGGCCCCGCTGAATTACGCGCCGCCGGGTTATCCGCCCTTCCCCAAGTCGATTTGCACCTCGGTAAACCATGTCGTCTGTCATGGCATCCCGGGGCAGAAGAAGCTCAAGCCTGGCGACGTCGTCAACATCGACGTCACCGTCATCAAGGACGGGTTTCACGGTGATACCAGCCGCATGTTCTATGTCGGCGAACCATCGATTCAGGCGAAACGCCTGTGTGACATAACCTACGAATGCATGTGGCGCGGAATCGCGAAGGTGCGCGCCGGCGCCTATCTGGGCGACGTCGGTCACGCCATCCAGACGCATGCCGAAGAGCATGGTTTCAGCGTTGTCCGGGAGTTCTGCGGGCATGGCATTGGCCGGCGCTTTCACGAGGAGCCCCAGATACTGCACTACGGTCGCCCAGGTACGGGCCTGAAACTGCAGGCGGGCATGATTTTCACGGTCGAACCGATGATCAACGCTGGCAAGCCGGGAATCCGTCAGCTGGCGGACGGCTGGACGGTGGTAACCAAGGACCACAGCCTGTCTGCTCAATGGGAGCACACGGTTCTGGTGACCGAAGGCGGATTCGAAGTTCTGACGCTTTCATTGGGCGCACCCCGCCCTCCGGCATTCGTGACCTGAGCGATGTCGGTTCCTGCTCGCAAGATCCGTTCCGGTCGAGAAATGGTGGATCTCGCGGCCGGCTACCGGGAACGACTGACGCAAGGTCGGGCCGCCATCCAGGCGGAGTTCCTTGCGCGTCCCAATGCCGCAAGGGTTTTGCTCAGTCAATGCCGGCTGGTGGACGAAATCCTGCGCGACATCTGGAAGGAAAGCCGGGTCCCCGGCGAACTGGCGCTGGCCGCAGTCGGCGGGTTCGGGCGCGGACAGCTATACCCCTATTCCGACGTCGATGTGATGGTGTTGCTGCCCCGCGAACCCGACGGCGCCACCAGCGCGGATATCGAGCACCTGGTCGGGCTGCTGTGGGACTCCGGGCTGGAAATGGGCCACAGCGTTAGGACGGTCGAGCAGTGCCAGCTGGAAGCCGGCGCAGACGTTACCGTGCGCACCACCTTGCTCGAATCAAGGCTGATTGCCGGTAGCCCGCGCTTGTACAAACGCCTGGTCAAGGTGATCGGGGAAGACCTCGATGTCCGCGACTTCATCGAGGCCAAGTTGCTCGAGCAGCAGCAGCGCCACGGCCGGTTCAATGACACTGCCTCGAACCTTGAACCAAACGTCAAGGAAAGCCCGGGCGGACTGCGCGACCTTCAGACCATCCTGTGGATTGCGCGCGCGGCCGGTATCGGCGCGAATTGGTCAGAACTGGTCCCGCAGCGCATTCTGACCCGGGAAGAATCCCGGCAGCTGCGCCGCCACGAAAACACGCTAGCGGATCTGCGGGTGCGGCTGCATTACACGGTTGGTCGCCGGGAGGACCGCCTGCTGTTCGACCATCAGGCGGCAATCGCCGCTGACTGCGGGTTCAAGGATACCCGTGCCAAGCGCGCGAGCGAGCAGCTGATGCAGCGCTTTTACACGACGGCAAAAGCCGTCACCCTGCTCAACCAGATTATCGTCCGCAACCTGCGCGCGCGGGTATTCGGTCAGCCCGAGTCTGCGCCGCGGCCGCTTAATGAGCGCTTTCAGATCCGCGGCGAGATGCTCGAAACCCGGGGGCCGGGAGTGTTCCAGCGACACCCGTCGGCGATTCTCGAGGTATTCCTGCTCTGGCAGCAGCACGACAAGGAGATCAAGGGCCTGGCGGTAGGGACAATGCGGGCACTGTGGCATGCACGCGACCTGGTCGACGCGCGCTTCCGCAAGGAGGCTGCCCATCGGCGCATGTTCATGGAGATCATCCGCCACCCCGTCGGACTGACCCACACCCTGCGCAGGATGAATCAGTACGGCGTTCTGGGACGTTACCTGCCTGTCTTCGGCCGGATCGTCGGTCAGATGCAGCACGACCTGTTTCATGTCTACACCGTCGACGAGCACATTCTCAAGGTAGTGCGAAATCTACGGCGCTTCGCCGTCGCCGAGATGTCGCATGAGTACCCGCTGTGCAGCCGCCTGATGGCGGCGTTCGACCGGCCCGAGGTCCTGTACATCGCCGGCATGTTTCACGACATCGCGAAGGGGCGTGGCGGCGACCATTCCGCGCTGGGCATGGCGGACGCGCAGCGCTTCTGCCGGGACCATGGGTTGCGTCCGGATGACGCAGCGCTGGTCGTCTGGCTGGTGCAGCACCATCTGTACATGTCCGCGGTGGCACAGAAGCAGGATCTTTCCGACCCGGACGTCGTTGCCGCCTTTGTAAAGAACGTCGGCACCGAGCGGCGCCTAGTCGCGCTTTACCTGCTGACCGTTGCCGACATCCGCGGAACCAGCCCGAAGGTCTGGAACGCCTGGAAGGCGAAGCTGCTCGAGGATCTGTTCCGCAGCGCGCGAAGGCAACTGATTCACGGGGCGCAATCGAGCGAGCGCACTCTCGAGGCAAAGCAGTCTCGCGTGCTTGCCCGCCTGCGCGCCTACGCTATTCCCGAGGATGCGCACCAGGCGTTGTGGAAAAGGCTGGACGACAGCTATTTCCTGCGCCATGACGAGGCGGACATCGTCTGGCACACGCGCCTGCTGAACTACAGGGTGGATTCGGAGCTGCCGATCGTCAAGGCACGGCTGTCTCCGATCGGTGAGGGACTGCAGGTGATGATCTACGCGCGCGACACGAAAAATCTGTTCGCACGGATCTGCGGCTTCTTCCACGGCATCAGCTACAGCATTCTGGAAGCAAAGATCTACACCACGCGACACGGATATGCGCTCGACAGTTTCCAGGTGTTCGATCCGGCGCACGCCATATCCCACTACCGGGACATCATCAGTTTCGTCGAGCACGACCTGACGGAAACGCTCCGGGCCGGGGGCGAGCTGCCGCCGCCGTCAAAAACGCGGCTATCGCGCCAGCTCAGGAATTTTCCGATTTCACCCGAGATCGAGCTGCGCGCCGACGAGAAAGGCACGTACCACTACCTCAACGTGGTTGCGGGCGACCGGCCGGGACTTCTCTATCGAATCGCCAGGGTGTTGGTGGAATACGGCATCGACGTACATAATGCCAAGGTCAACACCCTTGGCGAGCGCGCGGAGGACACCTTTCTGATCAGCGGGGACGCGCTGGCCGATTCGCGGCAAGTCATCAAGCTTGAGACTGCGCTGACGCACGCGCTGCAGACCTAGACGCAGCGGCGCCCGGCGGGCCGGACGCGTCAGTCGTCGACCAGGTGCTGCCCGGGAAACAGGCTCTCGTTATAGCCGAAATTGCGCAGGTCACGTATCCGCATGGGATAGAGGATTCCTGCGAGATGGTCGCATTCATGCTGCACGACCCGGGCGTGAAAGCCGCTGGCGGAGCGCTCGATGACATTGCCCATTGGGTCGAAGCCGCGATAGCGCAGCCGGGTATATCGCGGCACCAGCCCGCGCATTCCCGGCACTGACAGACACCCTTCCCAGCCTTCTTCGATTTCTTCTCCCAGCGGTTCGAGCACCGGATTGAGCAGCACCGTGTACGGGACCGTCTCGGCGTCCGGGTAACGCGGGTTCGCCCCGACACCAACGATCACGACCTGCATCGACACGCCGATCTGTGGCGCAGCGATTCCGGCGCCGCTTCTGGCGCGCATGGTGTCGTCCCTGTCGCGGATGAGGGCATGTAGTTCCGGCGTATCGAACTGGCCCACCGCCTGCGCCTGCCGCAACAGCAAGGGGTCGCCCATGCGCAGCACCGACCGTACCGCCATGGTCAGCCTCTCTCCACCAGTTTTTCAAGCAGCGAACGCACCTTGCCCATGGCTTCGGTCAGCACCGCCCGAATGACGTCGAGGTGCACTTCGTCGGCACTGTCACCGCGACCAGCGGCCCAGTTGGCGACCACTGCAATCGCGGCGTAGGGCAGGCCGATTTCGCGCGCCAGTGCGGCTTCCGGCATCCCGGTCATTCCCACCATGTCGGCGCCGTCACGCTCGAGCCGGTCGATCTCGGCGGCGGTTTCCAGCCGTGGGCCCTGCGTGGTCGCATAGACTCCCCCCGCGATTACCGGCAGCGCAGCCGCGTGCGCCGCGCCAAGCAGCGCCGCGCGCAAGTCCTCGCTGTACGGATGCGTAAAGTCCACATGAGTCACCGGCTGATCAGCGGTCTCGAAGAACGTGTGCTTGCGGCCGTAGGTGTAATCAATGATCTGCGAAGGCACCGCGATAGCGCCGGGCTTCATGTCGGCGCGAATGCCGCCGACCGAGGCAACCGACACAACCCTGTCTGCATTTTGCGCATGCAGCGCCCAGATGTTGGCTCGATAGTTCACCGAATGCGGGGCGATAGTGTGCCCGTATCCGTGGCGCGCGATGAACACGACGTCGGCGCCGTTGAGCTTTCCGAAGGTCAGTGCGCCGGACGGCTCCCCATAGGGCGTACGTACCACTTCGCGGTGCGTAACCTGCAGGTTGCCAAGTTGCGTCAGTCCGCTGCCACCGATGATTCCCAGCATTTCCGCTAAGCCTTTACTGCGTAGATCGCCGGCAGGTTGCGCCAGGCATCGTTGACATCCATGCCGAAACCGAAAACATAACGGTCGGGCACACTCACGCCGACGAAATCGGCCTGCACGGGCTTCGGCCGACCAATGTCCTTGTCCGCAAGCACGGCGAGCAGAACTTCCGCCGCCCCCTGGCGCTCTAGCCAGGACTTTATTGCCGCCGCAGTGTGTCCCTCGTCGAGAATGTCGTCCAGGACGACAACGGTGCGCGAAGCAACGCTCGAATGCGGCTCGACCCTCCACCGGATCTCGCCACCCCGGGTGGTGCCGCGGTAGCGGGTAACGTGAATGTAGTCGAACTCCAGTGGAAAACCGAGCATCGGCAGCAGCTGTCCGGTGAACACCACACCGCCCCCCATGACCGACAGGACTAGCGGAAGTCGCTCGCCGACCCGTCGTTCGAGTTCGCCCGCAATGTGCGCAACCGCGGCACGTACCTGATCGGCACTGCACACCATCTCCGCCTCGCGCAGCACGCGCCAGGCCTCATCCGGTTGCAGCATCAGGACTGCCGGCGGCGATTACGTTCGCCGACGCCTTCGAGAAAGGCGCGAAAGGCCTCTCCCACCTCGGCGTGACGCATGGCGTACAGCACGTTGGCCTGCAGATAGCCAAGCTTCGCGCCACAATCGTAGCGGGTCCCGTCGAACTCATAGGCGAGCGCGCGCTGCTCACCAAGCAGTGACGCGATGCCGTCGGTAAGCTGGATCTCGCCGCCGCTCCCGGGCGTGAGGCCCTCGAGATGCGAAAAAATCTCGGGTGTCAGAACATAACGCCCAACCACGCCGAGCGTCGAGGGCGCGGTTTCGGGCCGCGGCTTTTCGACGATGCCGGTAATGCGATGCAGGCCCCTTTCGCCCGGCTCGGTCTTCACGATACCGTAGGACACCGTCTCGGTCCGCGGGATGTTCTGTACCGCGATGAGCGAACAGTGCTCCCGGGCAAAGACGTCGACCATCTGCCTGACGACACCGGGGCTGGTGTCAATCAGATCGTCGGCCAGAATGACTGCAAACGGTTCATCCCCTATCACCGCACGCGCGCACAGGATCGCATGTCCGAGACCCAGTGCCTCGGCCTGGCGCACATAGATGCAGCTCACACCTCGCGGAAGGATTCCCCTTGCCTGCTCAAGCAATGCCTCCTTGCCGCGCGCGGCGAGCTCCGCCTCCAACTCGTAGGCCTTGTCGAAGTGATCTTCAATTGCCCGCTTGTTGCGCCCGGTCACCAACACCATCTGCGTGATTCCGGCCTCCACCGCCTCCTCGACTGCATACTGAATCAGCGGCTTGTCGACGATCGGCAGCATCTCCTTTGGACTCGCCTTGGTCACCGGCAGGAACCGGGAGCCAAGGCCTGCGACGGGGAATACCGCTTTGGTGACTGTTCTCAAAACGCCCTCGATGAATTCCTGTTATCTCGTTGCCGTGAGCAATTCTAGCAATCCCGCCTCATCGAGCACAGGCACCCCAAGTTCGAGCGACTTATCGAGCTTGCTGCCTGGCTCGGCGCCCGCTACCACGAAATCGGTCTTCCTGGATACGCTGCCGGCGACTTTTCCGCCAGCGGCCTCGATGCGCTGCCTGGCTTCGTCGCGGGTCATTCCCGGGAGCGTGCCGGTGAGCACGAACGTCTTGCCGGCGAGGTGCGCGCTGCGCGCCTGCGCAGGGCCGTCTTCGGCCCACGACACCCCCTCGCGGCGCAAGGCGGCGAGCACCTTGCGGTTGTGCGGTTCTCGGAAGAAAGCGGCGATGCTCGCGGCAACCACCGGCCCCACGTCCGGAACCTCGGCAAGCGCAGTTTCGTCGGCAGACGCCAGTGCGTCCAGGCTTCCGAAATGCCGCGCCAGATCGCGGGCCGTGGCTTCGCCCACGTTCCGGATTCCAAGCGCGTAGATCAGCCGCGCCAGCGTTGTCCCCCGGCTCCGGTCGATTGCCTTCACCAGGTTGGCGGCGGACTTCTCGGCCATGCGCTCGAGACGGGCAAAAGTCTTCGCGTCGAGGCGATACAGATCCGCGGGCGTGGCAACCAGCTGCTGGTCCACCAGCTGGTCTACCAGTTTCTCGCCGAGACCGTCGATATCCATCGCTCGCCGCGAAGCAAAGTGCAGCAGGGCCTGCTTGCGCTGCGCAGGACAGAACAGGCCGGCCGTGCAGCGGGCCACCGCTTCGTCCGGCTGACGCTCGACGCGGGAGCCGCACACCGGGCATTTGCGCGGCATAACGAACGGTCGCGCCGAGGGAGGCCGGCGCTCCTGCAGCACCGCCACGACCTCGGGAATCACGTCGCCCGCGCGCCGCACGGACACGAAGTCGCCGATATAAACGTCTTTGCGTCGGACCTCGTCCTCGTTGTGCAATGTTGCGTTGGTCACGGTGACACCGCCGACCACCACAGGTTTCAGCCGCGCCACCGGGGTCAGCGCGCCGGTGCGGCCGACCTGCACCTCGATGTCGAGCACCTGGGTAGTTGCTTCCTGGGCGGGAAACTTGTGCGCAATCGCAAAGCGCGGCGCCCGCGAAACAAACCCGAGCTCCGCCTGGTCGCGCAACGCATCGACCTTGTACACCACGCCGTCGACATCGTAGGGCAGGCTCAGGCGTGACTCGAGCATCGCCCGGTAATAGCCAATCAGTCCCGCCGCGCCCTGAACCACGCTGCGCTGCCGCGCCACCGGAAAGCGCAGCGATTCCGGGTACGCGAGCTGGCGGCTGTGGCGGTCGCCCGGTACCTCGCCCCCCTCGATCACTCCTATGCCGTACGCAAAAAAGGTCAGACGCCGGTCCGCCGTGATACGCGAGTCCAGTTGCCGCAGCGAACCGGCGGCCGCATTGCGCGGATTCGCGAATTCGCGCTCGCCCCTAGCCCGCTGCGCTTCGTTGAGCCGCTCGAAGTCGCGCCTGAGCATTAGCACCTCTCCGCGCACCTCGAGGCGCGCAGGCACGTGGCCATGCTCGATTCGCAGCGGGATAGCACGGACAGTCTTCAGGTTCGAGGTCACGTCCTCGCCGGTATAACCGTCGCCTCGCGTCGCACCGAAGGCGAAAACGCCATCTTCATAGGTCAGGCTGACCGCCAACCCGTCGAACTTCGGCTCGACCGCATAGTCGACTTCGCTCTCCGTTTCGAGTCCCTCCCTCACTCGCCGGTCGAATGCATCGATTTCCTCGTCGCTGAATGCATTGTTGAGCGAGAGCATTGGGGTCGAATGCTTTACCGAGGCGAATCTGGCGGACGGCGGCGCGCCGACCCGTTGCGTGGGCGAGTCCGGCGTGCGCAGCGCCGGGTGAGCCTCTTCAAGCGCCTGCAGTTCGCGAAACAGACTGTCGTACTCGGCATCCGTCAACGTGGGCGCGTCGTTGACATAATAATCATAGTTCGCCTGCTCGATCGTACGCCGCAGCCGCCGGGCCCGCTCTGCGGCGGTCGCGGCCATTAGGAGAACAGCCGGTTCGCCTCCCGGCTACCGGCGGGAATGCCACGGCGCGCCATCAGTTCGTAAAGCGAACGTAGCTGATTGCGAATCTTGTCCAGTCCGACATCGTTGAGCAGATTGCGGTTGTCGTCCGCCAGCATGCCGTCCAGCGCATCCGCGAACTGGCGACTCGTGGCCACCATCCGGTCGAACGCCCGCACGCCGTCCGCCGTGCGCGGCACATCCAGCAGAAACGTGATGCCGGAAGTGGTGAGCTGGCGCATCTCTGCCACGCGGAAGGGTTTGGCCTCCTGGTTGTCCAGCGTGAACAGCGGCACGCCGCCTTCGCCCGGATACACAAACACGCCGCTGGGCTGCAGCTCCATGCCCTGCGCCTCCGCAAGGGCGCGAATCTGCGTGCCCTGGAACATCTGCCCGGTATGCGCGATCACGCTGATACCGACGATGACGTCGACCGTGCCGCAGAATTCGTCGAGGTCTATCGCCAACTCGGCACCCGCACCCGGGTCCGGCACTTCGGCGATGGCGGCGATGCCGGTGGCTTGCTGTCTGGCGAGGCCCGCAAAGCGCTCGAGCTGATCGAGCGTCGTCGTGCCATTACGATCAACCAGTTGCAGCGCAAGTCGCAGCGAGGTGTACCAGCCGTCGCCGCCGTCGAGCGCCTCCCAGCGCTTCGAGTGATAGTCGTAGCCGTGCAGCGTTACCGGTCGCTGCAAAACCGCCAGCGACTGGCGGATCGACTCGATCTGGTCGGCGGAGATGACCTCCCCGGCCCGCAGTTCGACGACGTAGTCGATCGGCGACGGCTGCTGATCCGCGCCCTCGTGTACCGTGCTGACGGCCTTGGCCTTCGGCTGGGCGGGTGGGGCCGCCGGGGCACGTCGGCCGACTTCCGGGACAACGGCGTCGGCGTCGTCGTGGCCGGTCTCGGCAATCCAGGGATCGGTTCGTTCTAGCGCGCTCGGACAAACCCGCGGCTCGAACAGCGCACCGGATTCCGGAGGCGCAAATCGCCTTTCGCTGCGGCGCCGGAACTCGCGCTCCTGCCACCAGTTGAACACGACCACGCCGGCGACGACTAGCACCCCGAGAATCAGCAGGCCGATCTGCAAGTCACTCATTCGCTCTCCCCGCGCCCTGACCGCCCGGCAGCGCCGGGTCCGGGTATCAGGCCGCCTCCTCGCGCATGCGCAATGCCTCTTCGATATCGACCGCAACCACGCGCGAAACCCCGAGTTCCTGCATGGTCACGCCGACCAACTGTTCCGACATTTCCATTGTGATCTTGTTGTGGGTGATGAACACGAACTGCGTCTGCTCGGCCATGCGTTTGACGAGGTCGCAGAAGCGCGTCGTATTGTTGTCGTCCAGCGGCGCATCGACCTCGTCGAGCAGGCAGAAGGGCGCGGGGTTGAGCTGAAACAACGAGAACACCAGCGACAGTGCGGTCAGTGCCTTTTCCCCGCCCGACAGCAAGTGTATCGAGGCATTGCGCTTGCCCGGCGGCCGCGCGATGACCTGGATACCGGCGTCGAGAATTTCTTCGCCGGTCATCACCAGGCGGGCCTCGCCGCCGCCGAACAGCGCCGGAAACATCCGGCCAAAGTGTTCGTTGACCTGGTCGAAGGTCTGCTGAAGTCGTTCCCGCGTCTCGCGGTCGATCTTGCGGATCGCGGTTTCGAGGGTTTCCACCGCCTCGTTAAGATCCGCCGACTGGGCGTCGAGATACGTCTTGCGCTCCCGCGATGTTCCCAGCTCTTCCAGCGCCGCAAGGTTTACCGCGCCCAGCGCGGCGATCTCCTGGTTGAGCCGTCCGATCTCCGATTGCAAGGCGCCGGCCCTCACCCCCTTGTCCAGTTCGGCAGCAAGCGCAGCCTCGTCGGCCTGCGCCTCGGCGAGCTGCTGGGCGAAATTGTCTTCGGCCAGGCGCGCCTCCTGCTCCTTCAGCCGAAGCTCGTTGATGCGATCCCGCAGCGGCTCTTGCTTGCGCTCGGCAGCCAGGCGCGCCTGCTCGGTTTCTCGCAAGGCCGCTTCGGCGCCTTCCAGCCGGTGAACATCTCCGGCGGCGTCGAGGTGAGGATCG
>CALJLA010000201.1 GCA_937983055.1 uncultured Pseudomonadota bacterium | reverse complement strand
CGCGCGATCGATCGCGTTCGCGCAGGAAGCGCGGTCCCCGCAACCGGATTTCGTCGGCGGCGCGGCGCGACGGTACGCTATACTCTGCGCGCAGTTGCGCACTGCTGCGCCCTGAACGGCATCCGGGTGGAGGCTGTTTCGGTGCGGCGGAGTCGTATCCAGCCGATGCCAAAGTACCTCAAAACGCGCACTGCGCAATAACGGTGGTATGCATGAGCGTTTCATTCCTGCCGAGACACCGAACGTCGACGTGGCCGCCGACGGCAAGCCTGTCGAGCTGGTTTGCCGGTTCACTCGGCCGCGAGCTGCTCGAGATCGAGCAGCGACACTTCGATCGCGAAGTGGCCGATCTTTTCGGGTTCAACGCGTTCCAGATCGAGCTGCCGGAGTATGAGTTCCTGCGCGCGAACCGCATGCCGTTCCGTACGGTAATCGGCCTGCAAGGGCCAGCCGGGGTCAGGGCGGACGCCTGCGCGCTGCCGATTCAAAGCGGCAGCGCCGACCTTGTGGTGCTGCCGCATACGCTCGAGTTCAGCGACAACCCTCACCAGGTGCTGCGCGAGGTCTCGCGTGTACTTCGCCCGGAAGGGCATGTGATCATTTCCGGCTTCAATCCCTGGAGCCTGTGGGGCGTGCGCCGGCTGGCGGCGCGCTCGCGGGAGTATCCGTGGAGCGGCCAGTTCATCAACCTGCCGCGCCTGAAGGACTGGATGGCGCTGCTCAGCTTCGAGCTTTCGGCGGGCCGTATGGCGCACTACGCTCCGCCGTTCGCTTCCGACAAGTGGCGTCACCGTTTTGCCTTCATGGAAAAAGCCGGCGATCGCTGGTGGCCTTTTGCCGGCGGGATCTACTTCCTGCACGCGATCAAACGGGTTGCGGGCATGCGCATCATCACGCCAAAGTGGGCACATTCCGCGCGCAAGAAAAAAGCACTTGCCGCGGCACCCCAGCGCCTGACCCATGCGGACGACGCGCTGGCCGCGCGCGAAGGCGAGCCGCTGCGACGACCGTGAGCGAAACGGTCGAGATCTTCACCGACGGCGCCTGCAAAGGCAATCCCGGTCCCGGCGGCTGGGGCGTGCTGCTGCGCTGGAACGGCCATGAGAAAGAACTGTTTGGTGGCGAGCCTCAGACCACGAACAACCGCATGGAACTGACCGCGGTGATCGAGGCGCTGCAGGCGGTGAAGGGTCGCCGGCAGATCCGTCTGCACACCGATTCGCAGTACGTGGCCAACGGCATCAGCAGCTGGATTCACAACTGGAAGCGGCGCGGCTGGACCACGGCCGACAAGAAGCCGGTGAAGAACGTCGATCTTTGGCGGCGGCTCGACGAGCTGGCAGGCGCGCATGACATCGAGTGGGTATGGGTGCGCGGCCATTCGGGACACGACGGCAACGAGCGCGCCGACCGGCTGGCCAATCGCGGCGTCGAGCACGTTTTGCGGTGACGGGGAAATGGAAAGGAAATTCGCGAAACACGAAAACGCGAAGGCGCGCAGAAAATGATCAGGAATCGGGCTGATTCCGTCCTCGGCCGGATCGCTCGGCATCGGCGCTACGCGGGACAGTCGCCAAGCCAAAGAAGTACTTCGTGTTTCGCTCTCGGTATTTGACCTCCAGAAAACAAGCGACCGCAATGCGACAGATCGTGCTGGATACCGAAACGACCGGCCTGGACCCGACGCTGGGCCACCGGATCATCGAGCTGGCGGCAGTGGAAGTGGTCAACCGCCAGGTCACCGACCGCGACTTTCATCGCTACGTGAACCCGGAACGGGAGATCGAGGAGGGGGCGCTGCAGGTGCACGGCATCAGCGCCGAGTTCCTGTCCGACAAGCCGAAATTCCGCGACGTCGCGCAGGATTTCCTGGAGTTCATCGAGGGCGCAGAACTGATCATCCACAACGCGCCCTTCGACGTCGCCTTTCTGGATGCCGAGCTGTCGCTGCTGGGATACCGGCCCCTGTCGGACTACTGCGCGCTGGTGACCGACACGCTCAGGATGGCCAAGGCGCTGCATCCGGGCAAACGCAACTCGCTCGACGCGCTGTGCGAACGTTATGCGGTGGACAACTCCGCTCGCAGCCTGCACGGTGCGCTGCTCGACGCCCGGCTGCTGGCCGAAGTGTATCTCGCAATGACGCGGGGGCAGGACAGCCTGCTGATCGAAACCGAATCCGCCGCCGGTGCCGTGTCCGCCGGACTGCCGTCGGATGAGCCGCTGGAACTGATCGTGCTGCGTGCAACCGAGCAGGAGCTGGCGCTGCATGCCGCCCAGCTGGACGATATCGACAAGGCCAGCCGGGGCGAGTGTGTATGGAAGAAGCTGGAGGCCGGCGCCGGCTAGGCGGTGGCGTCAGGGGCGGCTGCGCAGGCGCTCCAGTTCATCGCGGAGCGCAGCCGCGCGCTCGGTGAACGCCACGGGCGTCAGCCCGTCGGTCAACCTGAAAAGCGGTGCTTTCAGGCTGCCGGAATAGTCGAGCCGCGAGGCAAAAGTCTCCTCGGTCGCGAACTCCACCAGCCGGCCGGAGCCGAACAGCACCGTCACCAGCAGCGCCGCCGACGCCAGCGCGCGACGCGGCGAGATGCGGCTGACCAGCCGCATCTGGCGATACAGCAAGCCGATGACGATGCCGGCGATGGCCGCCTGCAGGAACAGCGCGCCCAGATCGCCGGAGATCATGAACTCGATGTACTCCGACAACGTGCCGGCGCACACCAGCGCGGCGAGCGCGATCATGACGGCGGTGCCGTGGGCGTGAAAGTTGGCCCGACGGGTGGCGATGCGGCCGGCGAACGCCCAGGCGCCGGTCCAGAAAAATGCGCTGAGCAGCACGGCGAACACGGCGGTGAGCAACTGCACGGCGCGCATCTCGCCGAAGGTCGACAGATGCGCCTCGAGGCCGAGCAGGCCCGCTGCCACCAGGAACGCGATGTAGAACCACAACCCGCTGCGCGCCGGCGCGGGCAGCAGGGTGGCGGGCAGCTCCTCGGGCACACTGAACTCGCGGCTGCGGAAACGAAGCTGGGTGTGACCGATGCGGATGCGCGCGTTCTCGTCCAGCGCGAGCGAGGTCTCGCGGCGCCCGTTGGCGAGGTCGTGCAGGCCATTGCGGGTTTGCAGGTCCTGCGCGTGGAGGCTGCCGTCGGGCAGGCGCCGGATGCGCAGGTGATGGGGCGCGACGTAGGGATCGTCCAGGATCAGATCGTTGTCGTAGGCGCGGCCGATGCAGAACTCCTCGCCTTCGATGCGCAGCCGGGAACGTACGTCCCCGTGGCGGTCCAGCACTTCGACGAACATCAGGGCCGCACCTCCATCGTCTCCAGATAGCGGCGCACGAAGCGGGTGCCATTGTCGAAGGACACGCCGGTCAGCGACAGCGTGGTGAGCAGCCCCCGGTCGTAGCTGTCGATGGACGCCGCCCGCATCCAGAAATCGTACAGGCCCTCGAGCCGCTTGTAGGCGCGCGCGCACAGCACGACGCGCAGCGGCAGCCCGCGGTTGGTCACGAATTCGGTCATGCAGCGAAACGACGTGAAGTCCTCGCGCCCGCCAGGCAGGCCGGTGGCGCCCGCGGCAAAACGGGCCGACAGCAGGTTGTAAAAGCGCAGCCAGTTCATGTCGCGCCGCTCCAGCAGCACATGCTCGAAGTCGATCGAGCCGGTGCGAACGTCCTCGAACACGAAGATGGAGTTCTCGGAAGAGCAGTTCTGCGCGCTGCCGCGGTAGGGGCGGCCGGGCTCGTCCTCCGAGCGGCCCCAGCAGCGCATGAAGGGGCCGAGCCGGTCGGGCACCTGGTAGCCGCCCAGGCCGGTGCGCGCAATGTTCCCGGCGAGCAGCGCACCGAGGTAATCGTCCTGGGCGGCTATCAGTTGATCGCGTGCCAGTGCCAGCAGGGCCGCCGGTTCCGCGGCCTCGTCGCGCGAGGCCTCGATCAGCCGCTGCACGAACCGCGCCGGCACCAGAAAGCTCACCAGTTGCGCATCGACCAGACGCGCGACGTTGACGCCGAATACCGTGCCCTCCCGGGTGATGGCCGGGCCGCCGCTCATGCCCGGATTGATCGCCCCGGTGAACAGGATGTGCTCGTACAGCGATTCGGTGATCAAGCCGTTGTAGGTGCCCTCGACGATGGTCAGCCCGAGATCGTGCGGATTGCCGATCGAGAAGCCGCGCTCGCCGCGCGACATGCCGCGGGTCATCAGCTCGAAGAACGGCGTCGGCTCCGCCGTGCGCAGCAGGGCGAGATCGTGCACCACGTCCACGTTGATCAGCCTGAGCGGCCCGCTGCGGCCGTCGTGCGCCACGTACTCGATGCGATACTGCTCCGGGCGGTCCAGCACGCTGGAGATGACGTGAAAGTTGGTCACCACCAGGCCGTCGCCGCTGACCGCAAAGCCGGAGCCGACGGAGGCCTGCGACTGGGTCGCGTTCAGCACCACCCGGATCTTGAACACCTTGCCCTTGGCCGACTGGAACAGCTGCTGCGCCCGCTCTTCCGCGGGCGGCGCGGTCTGCGCAAACCCCCAACCGGCGGCCGCGAGCAAAAGGCCCGCCATCAGGATGCGCATCAGCGCTTGCAGCACGCAAGCGGTCGGATCAGCCGCGGGGAGAGTAGGCATCGGAAACCGTGCGCGCTGGTGGGTGGTACTGGGATCGAACCAGTGACCCCTGCCGTGTGAAGGCAGTGCTCTACCGCTGAGCTAACCACCCGGAGAAGGCGCGCATTTAACCATATCGCCGCGAGCAGGGTCAACGCGACGGCGGGGCGTTTCCCGGTGTGAATTGCTTGCTTTGCGCGGGCGCGTGCGATACGGCGTCGAGGCCGGTCTATGCTGCGCCCTGGTTTGGCAGGCCGGGGCCGCATCGCTGGCCTAGAATGACGGTGCAACCCATCCGAGGACACATGAAAGCATCGGACCTGCTGGTCGAGTGCCTGGAAGCGGAAGGCGTCGAATACGTCTTCGGCGTTCCGGGCGAGGAGAACGCCGACCTGATGATGTCGCTGGAGCGGTCGGAGAAGATCCGTGTCGTGCTGACGCGGCACGAACAGGGCGCGGCCTTCATGGCGGAAATCTACGGCCGACTGACCGGCAATCCGGCTGGGGCGCTGTCGACGCTGGGCCCCGGTGCCGCCAACCTCATCACCGGCGTTGCCGATGCCAACATGGACCGCGCGCCGCTGCTGGTGCTGACCGGCCAGGGCTCGACCGACCGGCTGCACAAGGAATCGCACCAGATCATGGATGTGGTCGGCATGTTCGGACCGGCTACCAAGTGGGAGGCGACGATCGTCAATCCCCAATCCATCCCCGAGATGGTGCGCAAGGCGGTGAGGCTCGCGCGCACCGAGAAGCCGGGCGCCGTTCACCTGGAGCTGCCGGAAGACATTGCCGGCATGCAGACTGATGCGCGGCCGATTGCCCCGCGTCGCTTCCGGCGCTCGGTCCCGGACGACAAGATCGTCGATCGCGCGTACGCGCTGCTTCGCAGCGCGAAGCGCCCGGTCATCATCGCCGGCAATGGCTGCATTCGCCGGCGCGCAAGCAAGCAGCTGCGGATCTTCTGCGACAAGACCGGCATCGGCGTTGTCAGCACCTTCATGGCCA
>CALJLA010000200.1 GCA_937983055.1 uncultured Pseudomonadota bacterium | reverse complement strand
GCATCAGCTGCACCTCGGCGCCTGCCTGACCTGCCGCGCCCGCGAGACCACCTGTCCGTCTGGCGTGCGCTACGGGCGCCTGTTCGACATCGGCCGCCACATGGTCGAGCAGCAGGTCGGCCGTACGTTGTTCGCATCGGTGCAGCGGGCAGCCCTGAATACGATCATTCCCAATCAGCGACTGTTCAAACCGCTGCTGCGGCTGGGCCAGAGCGTTCGCCCCCTGCTGCCGCCGGCGCTCAAAGCAAAAGTGCCGAAGACTTCCGGCGCGGCGGGCGCCTGGCCCGAGGCGCGTCACCCGCGCAAGGCACTGGTGCTCGACGGCTGCGTGCAGCCGGCGCTGTCGCCGGACATCAACCCGGCGGCGGCGCGCGTGCTCGATCGAATCGGCATTTCCCTGATTCGTGCCGAGTCCGCGGGCTGCTGCGGCGCTTTGACCTTTCACCTCAACCGGCAGGAACACCCGCTCCAGTCCATGCGCCGCAACATCGACGCCTGGTGGCCGCACATCGAGGCGGGCGCCGAAGCCGTGGTGATGACCGCCAGCGGGTGCGGCGTGATGGTGAAAGACTACGCGCACGCACTGGCGCACGATCCGGCGTACGCTGCGAAGGCGGCGCGCGTCGTCGAGCTGACCCGGGATCTCAGCGAATACCTCGTCGCGGAAAAGGCTGCCGTCGAGAAGTGCCTGGTGGAAGTGCCGATCGATCGCGACGACAAGACCCGCATCGCTTTCCATTCGCCCTGCACCCTGCAGCACGGCCAGCAGCTGCGCGGCCACGCCGAGGCGATGCTGAGGGCCGCCGGCTTCGAGCTGACCACGGTGCCGGATTCGCATCTTTGCTGCGGCTCTGCCGGCACCTATTCCATACTGCAGCCGGAGTTGTCGCAGCGGCTGCTCAAGAACAAGGTCGCCGCGCTCGCCAGCGGCCGGCCAGAGGCCATCGCCACCGCCAACATCGGCTGTCTCACGCATATCCAGAGCGGCACCGCGCTGCCGGTGCGCCACTGGATCGAGTGGCTGGCCGAGCGTCTCGATTACAAGACCAACGGGGAGTAGGTAACGATGACGAAGACTGCCTTGATCACCGGCGCAACCTCCGGCTTCGGCGCAGCGACCGCGCGCCGCTTCGCCAAAGAGGGTTGGCGCATCATCGCCACCGGGCGCCGGGCCGATCGGTTGCGTGAGCTGGCCGACGAGATCGGCAAAGGCAAGGTGCACATTCTCGCCTTCGACATACGCAAGCCCGGGGAAATCGACCAGGCTATCGCTTCGCTGCCCGCCGGCTGGCCCGAGATCGACCTGCTCATCAACAACGCCGGCCTCGCGCTGGGCACCGCGCCCGCGCAGAAAGCCAGTCTCGACCAGTGGCACCAGATGATCGAGACCAACATCACCGGGCTCGCCTCGCTCACCTACCGCGTGCTGCCGAAGCTGATCGAGCGCAAGGGCGCGGTCATCAACATCAGTTCGGTCGCCGCGACCTACCCCTATCCCGGCGGTAACGTGTATGGCGGCACCAAGGCCTTCGTCACCCAGTTCTCGCTCGGCCTGCGCTCCGACCTGCACGGCACCGGCGTGCGCGTCACCTCGGTGGAACCCGGCATGGCGGAAACCGAATTCACCCTGGTGCGCACCGGCGGCAACCAGGAAGCCTCCGACAAGCTCTACAAGGGCGCCAATCCGATGAGCAGCGAAAACATCGCGGACACGCTGTACTGGATTGCGACGCTGCCGCCGCACATGAACATCAACCGCATCGAGCTGATGCCGGTGAACCAGTCGTTTTCGCCCTTTCAGGTCTATCGCGGCGAATCCGCCTGAGGGCGGGGAGCATTGCGATGCGTACCTTTGCCGGTGGCTGCCATTGCGGCGCGGTGCGGTTCGAGGTCGAAGCGCCGGAGCCGATCGAGGCGCTGTCGTGCAACTGCTCTATCTGCGACCGCACCGGGTTTCTGCACCTGATCGTGCCCGGCAGCCGGTTTCGGCTGATGTCGGGCGCCGACCGCCTGACCACCTACACCTTCAACACCGGGGTCGCGAAGCACCTTTTCTGCAGCGTGTGCGGCATCAAGTCTTTCTACGTGCCGCGCTCGAACCCCGATGGCTTCAGCGTCAACGTGCGCTGCCTCGACGGCTACCCGGACCTGCCGATGATGGTGCGTCCGTTCGACGGCCGTAACTGGGAACTCGAGGGCGCGGAACTGCGCAGACTGTCGGCGGACTAGCGCCTAGTCTTCGCGACGGGTTGCTTCGCCCTCGATCACGTGGCCACCCGGCGGGTTTTCGCGCATCTGCCGGCGCAGGTCGCGCGTTTTCCACCAGAGGTAGCCGAGCACCCCCGCGGCGATGATCGCAGCGGCGACGACGATCACCAGCGAGAACATCACGCCGACCACCAGCAGCACGACGCCGCCCGCGACGGCGAATAGCTTTGCCAGCAGGCCGGGTTCCTTTGCCTGCGGGGCGGGTCCGCCCGAATTAAGCCGATAGCGTGGGTCGTCTTGTCGCATGAGAGAATGAAAACACAAAGGCAGCCGTCGGGTCATGCCCGTCGCTTTTCGTTCGACGCGGCCGCGCGCGCAAAGTTTCGCGGCCTCAGGTGTTCACCAGCCGCCCGGTGCTGCTACACTGCGCGCTGGCAACCACGAAAGGAGGTGATCCAGTGCGAGTCGAACAAGGCAGTACCGGCCGGCAGCTGTTCCCGACTGGGTCAGTTCAAACCGTCAGGAGCCTGGCCGCTCGCTAGGCCGGAACGCCTGCAGTATGCAACGCCCCGATCATACGATCGGGGCGTTGTGCTTTGTGGACGGGACAATCGCGGGGCCCACGACACGGTTTCCAGAATCCATCGCCCGGGAGGACACACCGCATGAAAGCAGCACAATTGAGCGCCATCGGTCCGGCGGAGAAAGTCGTGAAATGCGTCGAGGTGCCCGATCCCGGCGCGCCCGGCGCGGGCGAGGTGCTGGTCGACGTCGTCGCCTGCTCGATCAATCCCGCGGACATCCTGACGATCGAGGGTAAGTACGCCAGCGTGCCGACGCCGCCCTGCCCGCTCGGCATCGAGGGCGCCGGCACGGTTGCCGCGGTCGGTGCAGGCGTCAAGCACCTGAAGCCCGGCGACAAGGTGATGAGCCTGGCGCGCACCAACTGGACCCAGCGCCTGCGCGACAAGGCCGAAGCGTTCGTGCGTCTGGCCCCGGAAACCGATCTGGCACAGGCGGCGATGCTCAAGGTCAACGTGGCCACCGCCCATCTCATGCTGACGCGTTACGTGGAGCTGAAACGCGGCGACTGGGTGATCCAGGATGCCGCCAATTCCGGCGTGGGCGTCGATCTGATCAGGCTGGCGCGTGCCGAGGGCATTCGCACAGTCAACGTGGTGCGTCGCCCCGAGCTGGTGGGCGCACTAAAGCAGCTCGGCGCCGACGTCGTCGTGGTCGACGGGCCGGAGCTTCCCGAGCGGGTCGCCGCCGAGACCGGCGGCGCCGCCATCAGGCTGGGCATCGATGCAATCGCGGGGTCCGCCACCCGGCGCCTCGCGCAATGCCTGGCCGAGGGCGGCACGCTGGTCAACTATGGCCTGTTATCCGGCCATCCCTGCGCGATCGATGCTTTCCAGCTGGTATTCCGCGACATCCGGCTGGTCGGCTTCTGGCTCGCCAAGCTGATGCGCGGCATGCCCTTCCCGGAAATCCAGGCGATGTACGACCGGCTCGGCGCGCGCCTGCTCGACGGCACCCTGCATGTGAACATCGAGGCGAGCTATCCGCTGGCGCGTGTTGCCGACGCGATGGCCCACGCCAAGCGCGAGGCGCGCAGCGGCAAGATCCAGCTCCGGCCAAACGACTGACGGGACCGCCGGCGCTCAGCGCCCTGTCGGCCTGAACAGCAGCATCAGCGCAAAAGACTCCGCGCACAGCAGCAGCAGCGTCGGCGCATGCGCGAGCATCGCGTACTGCACGATGCCGATCAGCATCGGCGCCTCCGCGATTGCCGCCCCCAGCACCAGCGCGCGCATCAGCGCCGTCGCATCGCTCACCCGGCTGTTCACGAACGCGTCGAGCGCGGCGCGATAGCGCCACACCATGGGCAGCGCCGGCAGCCCGGACAGCACGCCGGCAGCCGCGACGGCGAGCATGCCGCCGCCCTGCTGCGCCGGAATCGCCGCCACCAGCACCATCGCCGAGAACGGCGCGCTGGCCACGATCGCAATCCAGACCAGCTTGAGCTGCTGGATCGTGGCGTCGATGCGCTGCACATCCTGCTGTTCCACCGTGCCCCCCCCCGAAACTGTTCCGGCGCCGCAGGCGTCAGCGATGCGCCCGCGCTTCCCGCGCCGGCACATCGAACTCACGGCGGCAGACCTCGGCCAGCCGCGCGACGCCATCTCGCAGCACCTGCTCCGGCGGATGGGCGAAGCACAGCCGCAGGCGGCGGCGCCCGCCCTCGGTGTCGGTCATCCACTCGGCGCCGGGGTTGATCGACACCCCCGCCTGCAGCGCCGCCTGCGCGAGCCGCGTGGTATCGACTCTTTCCGGCAGCGTCACCCACAGGAAAATGCCGCCCGCCGGATCGTCGAATCGCGCGGCCGGCCCGAACTCCGCCGCCAGCGCATCCATCAGGGCCTCGACCTTGCGCCGCAGGGTTCTGCGCAGGGTGCGCACATGGGTGTCGAAGTGCGCGTCGCAATACTCCGCCAGCACCATCTGCTCCAGCGCGCCGGAACCGCAGTCGCTCTTGATTGCCAGGATACGGCTCAGGATCGGCCAGTCCGCCACCAGGTAACCCAGCCGCAGCGCCGGCGCGATCGACTTCGAGAACGAGCCGATGTGGATCACGCGGTCGTCGCCAGCCAGCCCGCGCATTGCCAGCGGCCGCGTGCCACCCCACACCAGGTCGGCGTAGCACTCGTCCTCGAAGATCGGCACGCCGAACTCGGTTGCCAGATCGAGAATCTCGCGCCGCCGCCGCTCGCTCATCACCGTGGCGGTCGGGTTCTGCACGGTGGGAATGGTGTAGAGGTACTTTGGCTGAATGCCGCGGGCCTGAAGATCCCGCAAAGCCCCGGCCAGCGCCTCGCTGCTCAGCCCGTCGTGGTCCAGCGGCACGCCGACGATGTTCGCCCCCGCGCGCTGCAATCGCGTGATGGCGCCGCCGTAGGTCGCCTGCTCCACGATCACCGTGTCGCCCGGCGCCACCAGCAGCGCATTCACCAGGTCCAGCCCCTGCAGCGAACCCGAGGTGACCAGCACCTGGTCGGCAGTGCAGTCGATGCCGGCGTCCTGCTTCAGCTTGCGCGCGATGAATTCCCGCAACCGCCGGTGCCCCAGCGGTCCACTGTCCAGGCCATAGGTGGCAAGCGTGCGCCCTTCGCGCCGGATCACCGCCGCCGCGGCCGCGGTCAGATCCTCGACCGGCACGCTGTCGGCGTCGTTGTGCCCGCCGGTGAAGTTGTACCTGGGGAAGCCGTTCCAGGGAACGGCGGGCGGCGGCAGGTCGGGGCGTAACAGCGTGTCGTAGTCGGGCACGTTCGCGATTGGCGGTCAGTGACTTCCCACGCATAGTACATGGTCCGCCCAGCGTGCCAACCCCGCACCGGAACGCGGCGTCAGGCCTGCCACAGGCCCACTGCCATTCGAATCACCGCATACAGGAACACCCCGGCGACCAGCAGCTTCAGCGCCATCGGGGAAATGACCAACACCAGCCCGACAATGCCGATGAACATGGCCATGGCACCGATCATCGCGACCAGCCTTCGCCGCCAGACCGGTGTGCGCAGCAAGGTGCCGCCGGAATAGGCCGCCTTGAGTTGCGCGAACGAAAACTCGTCGTGGCCCTGCGAACCTGCTCCCTTACCGAACAACCGGTACGATGACGCGCGAAAGGCCCGCGGTCCGGCCTCGGCATCGCGCATGCTGCGTGCCTGATTCTCGATATCGGCGTGGTCCATCGGCGTGCCGCTGTCCATCAGCAGGGACACGACCGAACCGATCAGCAGCAACAGGCCGATCGCGATTACCGCGATGTTGCCGACCAGCAAGAAGGTTTCGTTGGTCAGCATCCACTGGTCGAGCCGCTGCAGCGGCGGCGCCAGCTCGACGATCACCGCGGCAACGAACACCAGCACCAGGACCACGGCGACTTTCACCGCCATCCTCGGCAAATTCTTCATCGGGGCTCGTTCCCGCTGCCCATCCAGACGCTGATTTCCGGGTCCGCCGGATCGTAGCGCACCACGCCGGTCATGCCCGGCTCCAGGCCTTCGGTTTCCGCCGGATAAAGCAATCCGGTTTCCCCCTCGCGGGAAACACCCCTGGCGTCGTTGAAGCGAAAACGCATGCACGCCATGCGCACCCGGTTGATCGCCGTGCCGGTGTCGAACACGCCCACCACTTCGCCCGGCGCCTCGGTACCGCGGTAATAAGCGCGAATCCGTTTCAGCGCACGGCGCAGCCGCTTCACGCCGAGCTGCCAGCCGACCGGCCCGAAAATCATGCTTCCGAGCAGCATCGCCGCAATCGCGATTTTCTCGCCGAGACCGCCGTCGCGCGGGCGCGCGCCTTCGCCGGGCAGCACCGACAGATCGAATTGCGCGCCGGGCGCCAGCGCCTCCCAGCGCTCCACGTCCACCTCGTCGGTCTGTTCCTGTTCCGCGCCGTCGATCACATAGCGAAAGCGGATTCGATACCGGGTTTCCGGATTTCCGTCACGCTCCGCGGGAAGAAAATCCCTCTCCAGGACTGTGGCCGGCACGACGATCGCTTCGTCCGCGTAGCGAATTTCCGTCATCGTCATGATTGCGGCATTGATAACCATCGCGATGCTCGCGGCGAAGAAAGCAACGCCGACCAAAATCTCGATCTCGCGCTTGAGGCCGGCGAGCGGCGAAGGCACGCGGCTCGCGTTCATGTCTGCTCCGGCCAGGCGCTGCGTCCGGGCCGCAGGCGGTCGAACATTACCTGCACGTGGTCGCCCGGCTGCCAGCGCCGCGCCAGTTCCTCCGGCATCGGCGGACTGCGACCCTCATGCTCGTTGCCCGCGTGATCTCGGTAGCGGTAGTACACCGCCCACTGGTAAACACGGTTCACCATGTACCCGGTCGGCGCGACGTGGGAAATCTCCGCCTCCGCCGTGAGGCCCTGGGTGCGCAGCCTTCGCGCGAAACGCGCGTTGGCCGACGCCTTCAAGAGGATAAAACCGGCGATCAGCGTGAGAATGCCGCCAACCGCGGAGAACACCAGCGGAAGCACCCATTGCACCGGCCGGCCGTCGATGCGGTTCGCGCGCGGCGTACCCGGCAAATAGCTCACTTCCACGGCTTCGCGTTCGCGCAGCGCATCCCACGCCGATTCAGTGACGGTGGCTTCAGCGTGGATGGTCTTGCCGTCGGCGGTGGTAAAGCGGTACTTGACGCGCGGATCCGATTGCCGGCCGCTACTGTTTCCGGTGCCCCAGCTTTTCACCAGCACCATGCCTTGCGCGGTCCGGCCGGATAATGCCAGGCGTTGTTCCAGCGTCAGCTCGTACCAGGCGAACCAGCCGCCGAGCATCAGGAACGGCAGGCCCACCGCGAGCCAGATGCCGCCGAACCAGTACCAGAAATTGCGGCCGTTCATCGCTGCCACCGACGCGCCGGCACCCACCCCAGGCCCGTTCGGGCAAATGGGGTTCCGCATCGCCTTCGCAAGGGAATCACGCAGTACCTCCCTTCCGCCTGCGGCAGGCGACACTCGCCACCCGCCCCGGCAGCCGACGCGACAATATTCCCCTGGCATCGACGCGTCAACGACCGACGCTCCGCAATCGAAAGCACTGGACAACGCCGGCAGCGCCAGGCGTATAGTAGGCGGGCTGTCGCTCCGCAACCGATTGCAGGGGAGGCAACCATGATCCGGACCATTCTGCTGCTCGCCGTGCTGCTGGGTTCGACCGCGGCGTGGGGAATCGACCCGTGCTGCAACGTGAGCGCGGTCGATGCAAAAACCGGCCTCGTCAGCGTCAAAAACATTAAAACCGGCAAGATCCTCCGGTACCAGGCCGAGCCAGTGGGCGTCCGATCGCTGAAGGTTGGCGACACGGTCGATCTCGTCAACGGCCAGTTGCTGACGGCGGCCGGCGCCCGGATCGCGGGGCGCATCCAGCCCTGACGCTGAGGGTCGCAGCACGTCCGCCGGGGCGCGGGCACTGAAAGGTTGTTGCCGGATGTCGCTGGCATGTGAACGTGCGGTCACCGCCGGCCTGCGTGCGCCCACCCGGGAAATAGCGCGGGCGAAAGACCCCACAACAAAAATATTCTCCAGACCGCTGGCATAGCGCCGGCGAAAGCGTAGACTTTTTCCGCACGCCGCCACTGTCCGACGGGCGGCGGAGGCACTGCCAGACACATCGTCCGGGGAGGGATCATGTGTGTCGTGGGGCCCGCTTCCATCGAATCACCGCACACCAGACTGCCGCGCGAGGACGTGCGCCCCGCGCGGCTGCCCGCCGTTTTGCCTTTGCACCGGCGCCATCCGCGCCGGCCGTTCCATGATCGTTCAGAAAGGGAGATGCGCCATGCGTAATGCCAATGGTCTTGCGTGCCGGCGATCGCCGGCGTTTGCCGCCTTGTGCCTGGCCGGTCTGTTGTCCTGCGGCTGTGCAGACGTCATGAAGAATCTGCCGGCAGGCACGGGCGATCTGTTGCAATCCGGCGCCTCGGTGGGCGCCGCGGTCGTGAACCGGCCGAAATTCAGCGACGCCGACGAAGAGCGCATGGCGCGCGAAAACGCCAACAAGTTCGAAGCGACGCACAAGATGTGGGACGACCCGCTGCTCGAGGCGTATCTGGGCGAGCTCACCCAGCGCATCACCGCTGTCGCCCGTCCACGTCCTTTTCCGTACTCAATCAAAGTCGTCAACGACGGCAGCATCAATGCCTTCACCTTTGGTGGCGGCCTGCTCTATATTCACGCCGGCCTGCTTGCCCGCATGGACAACGAGGCGCAATTCGCAATGGTGCTGGCGCACGAGATCGCGCACGTCACCGAAAGCCACGTCACCAAAGGCATCGAAGGCACCTACGGCATCCAGTTGCTCGGGCAGATCGCAGCGACGACGGCATCAACCAGCGGCGCCACCTCGCAGATCCCGCCGGCGCTTCTGTCCAAGACCTACGAGTACTCGATGAACGCCGCAGTCAGCGGCCACGGGCGCTCCGCCGAGACCGAGGCCGATGTGGTCGGTCTGGAATACATGGTCAAGGCCGGTTATGACCCCCGCGAGGCACCAAAAACCTTCGAACTGCTGCTCAAGGAATACGGCGACCAGGGTGCAACGCAGAATTTCTTCTACGGCAGCCACCCGACCAACAAGTCCCGGATCGAGAATCTGAACGGCCTGATCAAGTCAAAGTACAGTCAGGACGTTGCTGACCGCAAGCTGCTGGTTAATACCGGGGAGTTCAAGCAGCGCACGCGTGAACTAGTGGTGGCAGCGGCCAAAAGCGACTATGAAGCCAAGCGCTTCCACACCGCGGCGGCGATGTTCGAGAGGGCCTTGCAAGTCAAGAGCAACGATGCGGTCTCGCACTATTATCTGGGCAAGATCGATCTGGAGACTGGGGGTGCTGCCGGTGCCGATCGCGCGATAGAACATTTCCACGCCGCGCTGAAGGTAAACAACAACTACATCGAACCGTACCGGGAACTCGGTCTGGCGTACTACAAGAAAAAAGACACGGCAAAAGCGATCGCGGCTTTCGAGCGCTATCTGGCAATGAGTCCCGGCGCCAAGGATGCCGGTCCGATCAAGAATTACGTCGATGAGCTGAAGAACCAGTGACCGGGCTGCGGCTGCCCGAGTCCGAAATGCAAATGAAACAGGCAACGCAGCGATCGCTCGAGCCAGTGGTCACTGCTGTGCAATCGTCGCACTTTTGCCGCGCGTCGATGGTCTGGCCGGCACTGGTCCTGCCACTGCTGATTGCGTGCGCGTCGACCGAGTCCCCCCCGACAAAGTCCCCCGTCGCAGACTCCGTACCGCCGAGCGTTCGAATCCTGCAGCCCGCACCCGGCACCCGCGTGGAGGGCAACTCGCTCGCGATCGACGTCGAGTACGCGGATCAGGGCAGCGGCGTGGCGGTCAACTCGTTCAAGGTGCTCGTCAGTGGACAGGACTACTCAGGCGCCTTTGACCAGCACAGCCGCGGCGCGAGCGGACGGCTCGCGGGGACAAAGAACCTTGCACTTGGCGAAAACAAGCTCACGGTCCAAATAAGCGACCGATCGGGCAACACCGGTCGTGCCGAGGTCTCGATTTTCTACGCGGGCAGCGGCTGGCTCACCATCGCCGCCACCGCCGCCACGCAGGTCCAAAAAGTGTCTGCAGTCGCATTGTCCGCCGATGGGAATACCATCGCGTACGGCCTGAAGGATGGGACGATTCAAGTGTGGCACGCCGCCGGGTCAACCCTCAACCAATCGGCAGTGCTACAGGGCCATCTAGGATCGATCACAGCATTGGCTCTCGCCGACGAAGGCAGCGTGCTGGCTTCGGGTGGCGAGGACAGAACGGTTCGATTGTGGAATCTGGCTGCGGTGCCACCACGAGAGGGCATGATTGCCGGAAAACATGAACTGCCCGTGACGGTGTTGGCGTTTGCGCCTGATGGCAAAACATTGGCCTCCGGCAGCGGCGACCGCACAGTTCGCCTCTGGAGCATCACGCCCGGTCGACAACAGGAGCTGGCGATCCTCGCAGGTCATAGCCGTGTCGTGGGTTGTCTTGTATTCAGCCCCGACGGCCGCAAACTGGTCTCGGGAAGCGCGGACGGCACGGTGCGGGTGTGGAACATCGCGGCGAAGCCTCACGACCCCATGATTCTTAGTGGGCATCTCCTCAACGTGGTGGCAGTTGCCGTCGCGCCGGACGGGAAGACTGTTGTGTCCGCAAGCAAGGACCGGAGCATTCGACTGTGGGATGTATCCGGTGGCGCGCCAAAACAGAAGGCCCTGGTCGAGTGGCTCGATCAACCGGTCAGGCTTGTGTCCCTCCCGTATGGCACCGTGCTGTTGACGGTCGATGGTGAAGATCGTGTCGCGCTCCGGGACAGCCGGTCAGGCAGCAAGAATACTGAGGCGGAATTGCCATCCCCCATTGACTCAGTCGCGCTGCGCGGATCGAGACTGGTGACTCACCACAGCGACGGGCGAATCTACCTGTTTAATGTTGACTACAACTCTGCAAAAACGCCTTAGGCTGGGGGTGCGCCATGAAAAACGTGCCAAGATTCCTCGCCGCCGGATTTTTAGCCACGCTCGTGCTTCAGTTTTCCTCCGCTCTTGCGTTTCACGAGCCCGGCCACATACCCCCCACGGGAACCTGCCGCGATGACCCCTGTCCGTGCAGCAAGGCCGACGAAGACAAGATCAAGGGCCTCATCGGCCGTCTCCGGGCGCTCAAGGAGGTCGCGGATCAGACTCGCAAGGAATATAACGATGCCGTCAATGCGCGCGACAAGGAACGGGATGGCATTTGGGGGGCCTCCGGGTCAGGCGCAGTCTACATAAACTCCCTTGTCGGGATGGCCTCGATTTCCCCAACGGCGCCAAATTGGATTGGCTGGGCAAATGCCGGAATCGGCATGGGACAGGGCATCAACCAGGGTTCCATTGAATGGGATAGCTGGCTAAACGTCGGGACTCAGGTAGTCGGAGATGACCACGTAATAACGAACGCGACGGAAATTATCATCAAAGAAGGCACCGAGAGGGCCGAGAAGTACTTGGCCGCCACGGGAGATTTTGTCGGCGCCGGCAAGATCTATGATCAAGCCGTGTCGGGTCGCATTCCGGATACGCCCTTCACGCCTGGCCAGGTGCAATCCGGCGCCAAGGTTGTCAGTGCGATCATGAACGTCTCTAGTTGTGTGAAAGCCACGGAGGACCTTGTAAAGGACCTTTCCAATTATTTTGAGCAGCGCCGGGAAGCCAAACAACTGCAGAAACAGCTTGACCAAATTGACGACCAAATCGAAGCCATCCTCAAAGAACTCGAGGAACTGCGCAAGCGCTGCGCCTCAAGAGACACGGCAGGCGGCGCGACAGGAGATTCCTTTTCCGAAAGCAAGGAACCTCGCAAATCTCTGGCGGCGGCGTCAGTAACCTCTTCGTCCGACGAAGATGGCTGGCCAAACGAAGCGGTTCTTCAAAAGCTTTTTGTATTCAGGGCGCAGCTTGATAAAGTCGAGGCACGATTTCGGAACCGGCTTTTTGTCCCTCTTTCACCGTTCATGATAAAGGCGGTACGCACAGAAATGCACCCGCGGCTGGTGTTCGCTATCTCGCAGCAGGCTTTTCCCGACCTCAAGATCTGGCCCAAAGAGATCGAGGAGGCAGTAGTACTCGGGCGCGAAGTAGCGAAGGATCTCAAATTTTAGAATCTACCTGGCCCCTGCTCCGCCCACCCAAGGAAGTGCACGGCGCCACGCGGAAAAAAAACCGGTTTTGCCGCCATCATCATCGCGTTCCTCGCTGAGCGCCGCAACCGGCGGAGGGGCTGCGCCGGGCCCTGCTTGCCTAAGCCTGTAACCCGGTCTGCGATCACGGCGATCGCTGGCAAACTCGGCCGATAGCGCCCGGGCGACGACCCTGTCGCGTGGCGGCGCCGGTGCTCTGCACTCATCGGCGCGCCGTCCGACGAATGGCGCGGACGATCAGCGCCGGCATGACAAACTGCACCGCGCCGTCCGCACCGACAAAGGGCGCAAGCGATTCATTCGCAGCCGCACGCAGACGCTCGAACTGCGGCTCGTCGAGCAGTCCGCCGAGCGTCCACACACAGGCCCGCTCGGTGCCGACCAGCCGGTCGATGGAATCGAAGCGCACAGTGCCGTCGCGACGTACGATGCCGGTGTCCGCGACGCCCGCCTGCTCGCACAGCGTGCGCAGTTGTGTCACGTCGCCCAGCGCGAACGGCGCGCGGAATGCATCGGCGACCGGCTGCCCGAACAGACGTTGCAGCAGTTCGGCCAGCACGGCATAGCCTGGCGAATGGTCGAGCGCGTCGCACACCGCGATCGCGAGCCGCCCGCCGGGCCTGAGCACCCGCAACATCTCGCGCAGGCCCGCCGCGCGATCTTCGAAGAACATCAATCCGAACTGGCTCACCACGCAATCGAAGCTTGCATCCGCGAAAGGTAGTGCCTCCGCGCGCCCCGGGCGCCAGTCGATGGCGGGGTTCTTCCTGCGCGCCACGCCAAGCATGTCGTCGTTTGGATCGAGGCCGACCACGCGCGCGTCGCCGGCGCGCCGCCCCGCCTCGCACGCCAGCACGCCGGTACCGCAGGCCACATCGAGGACCTCGTCGCCGTTGGAGACCCCCGCCTCATCGGCGACCACCCCGGCCCACTGGCGAAACAGCGCCGGCACGAACAGCTCATCATAGACCTGAGCCGGAGACTTCAGCTCGCGGTTGCCTTCGCTCTTGCCCATAATGGTTCTCCCAGTCGCAGACGCGAGCTATTCTGTGAGCCGACATGGGCAGGCACCATGACTCATCGTCCGATTCCGTTGCTCCGCCGTCCGCACCTGCCGACGTGGAATGCGACCTGCTGTCGGATGTGCTGCGTAGCGTGCGCCTGAAGGGCGCCCTGTTCTTTCTGTGGCATGTGTCCTGGCCGTACACCACGCCGGTGCCCGACGGAAGCCGCTTCGCGCCGATCATCCTGCGCGGCGCCCAGCAGATCATTTCCTACCACATCGTTACACGGGGCAGCTGCTGGGGTGGCCTGATCGGCCAGCCTGCCGTGCCACTCGAGGCCGGCGACATACTGGTGATTCCCCAGGGCAATGCCTACGCAATCTCCAGTTCGCGCGAGCGCTGCGAGAACGCACGCACCGGGAGCGGCGAACTGGCGTTCTTCGAGCGGATGGCCGCGCATGAACTGCCGTTCGTGGTGACCGATGGGGGCGGCGGTGACACCGAGACGCACCTTGTCTGCGGATTTCTCGGCTGCGACACGCGGCCGTTCAATCCCCTGCTGGCAGCGCTGCCCAAACTGCTGAGACTGCGGCCCGCCACACCCGACGCCAACGACCGGTTGCGCACGCTGGTGGACTACGCGCTCGACGAAGCCCGCGAGGCGCGGCCCGGCAGCGCGAGTGTGTTGCTGCACCTGAGCGAGCTGATGTTCGTCGAGGTCGTGCGCCGCTGGCTGGCCGAGGCGCCACCGATGGAGCGCGGCTGGCTGGCCGCTTTGCGCGACCCGCTGGTCGGGCGAGCGCTGGCCACGCTGCATCGCGCCCCCGCCGATTCGTGGACGCTGGAACGACTGGCCACGGAGGTCGGCGTATCGCGCTCGCGACTTGCCGAGAACTTCAGCGACCTGGTCGGTCTGCCGCCGATCCAGTACCTGACCCTGTGGCGCATGCAGATCGCCGCCCGCCTGCTTGCCGACGAACGCGCCAAGGTCGCCGTCATCGGGCGTGAAGTCGGTTACGAATCCGAGGCCGCGTTCAGCCGCGCGTTCAAGCGCTCTGTCGGGATGTCGCCGGCGCAGTGGCGCCAGCTGTCGAAGCAATCGTCGCCGATGATGCCAGACGACTGAGAACCGGCCCGGCAGATACCGCCGGGCTCTGAATGCGCGCCAGGCGCAGATTCAGTTCAGCGCGCTCGCGAGCTTCTTGCGATAGGCCGACACCAGGTCGGGCTGCGACTCGGCAAGGTTGAAGATGGCGAGAATCTGCCTGCGCGCCTCGCCATCCTTCCAGTTCTTGTCGCGGCGGACGATCTCCAGCAGCTCGTCGAGTGCGTTGGCGTAACGCTTGGCGCCGGCGTGCAGCTTGGCGAGCGTTAACCGCGCATCCAGATCGGCGGGATTGGCTTTTACTTTCGCCTCGAGCGCCGCCTCGCCGTTCGCGCCGCCCGCGGCACGCGCGAAGCCGAGCGCCGAGCGCAGCGTGTCGGCGCGCTCGTCCCAGTCGATGTGCGAGGTCACCGCGTCGAGCAGCGCCTGCGCCTCTTCGAACTGCTGGCCGTCGATCAGCAGCTCGACCAGATCGAGCCGTGCCAACTGGTTGTCCGCGTCCAGCGCCAGCGCCCTCCGCAGCGCTTCGATGGCGCCCGCGGCATCACCGGCGGCACGCAGCTTCGCCGCGCGCGCCCGCTCGACCTCGGTCGGCGAGGGAATCAGGGTGTCGATAAAGGCACGCACCTGCGACTCCGGCACCGCGCCGAGAAAATGCGACACCGGCTGGCCATCCTTGAATGCCATCACGTCCGGAATCGAACGGATCCCGTAGTCGGCGGCGATATCGGGGTTTTCGTCGGAGTTCAGCTTGGCCAGCTTGAACTTGCCGCCATACTCGTCGGCAAGTTTCTCCAGGATCGGCTTGAGCACCTTGCAGGGCCCGCACCACGGCGCCCAGAAATCCACCACCACCGGCACGGTTTTCGAGGCCTCGATTACCTCGCGCGCGAAAGTCTCGGTGGTTACGTCGACGGCATGGGCGGACATCGGTACTCCTGTTTGAACAGCGGGAATAAGCAGCACATTGGGGCGATCGCCTGCGTTTCAACCCTCGGGACCGGCGCTCAGAGGCGGATGCCCCCGGCCGCAATGTAGTCCCTGAGGATGGCATCGAGATCGGGGTCCGCTTTGAAGCCCAGTGCGCGTGCCCGCTCCGCTTTGAAGCGGGCGGGAAAGCTGCGAATCATTCTCTGGATGCGCTCGACCGGCTTGTAGACCACCCGGGCCGCGACCTCGTCGCCGGCGAGTCGCCGCAGCGCCTCGATGCCCTGCTTTACCGAGATGGTGATGCCCGGCAGCGTGAGCGCGCGCTGCGGCCCCCATGCGTCGGGCGCGAGATCGTGCGCATGGATAAACGATTCGATCACCTGCTTGGGCGACAGCACCCACAGCTCGGTGGCATCGTCCACCGGGCACTCGCAGATTTCGCCGTTCAGCGGCTCGCGGAACATGCCGCTCGCAAACGAGGTCGAGGCAAGGTTTGGCTTGCCCGGCCGCACCACGATGGTCGGCAGCCGCAGGCTGCGCCCATCGAGAAAGCCCTTGCGGGTGTAATCGTCGACCAGGTATTCGCCGATGACTTTCTGGGTACCGTACGAGGTCTGCGGCGCCGGCGTGATCTCGTCGCCGACTTCCGCCGGCAGCCTGCCGCCGTACACGGCCAGCGAGCTGGCGAACACCAGCCGCGGCGGCGCCTTGAGCCGGCGGCACGCTTCGAGCAGATTGCGAGTGCCGTCAAGATTCACCCGGTAGCCGAGATCGAAATCCATCTCCGCGCCGGCGCTGACCACTGCCGCCAGGTGGAACACCGCGCCAGTGTCCGCATCGAGGGCCGACGCCAGCTGGGCGGCATCCGCGAGATCGCCTTTCACGCACTCGAGGCGCGAGTCCGGGTTCTGCGGAAACGCCGCGTCGAACAGCCGGATGCCGGTCACCGGCCTCGCTTCGCCGCCGTGCGCGGCAAGCCTGCCGCGTTCCAGCAGCTTGAGCGCCAGTCGATATCCCAGAAAACCGCCGCCCCCACTGATGAACACCTTCATGTCGCGTCCTCCTCCGTTGAAGCGATGGTACGCCGCCCGCCCGCCGGAGCCAGTGGCGCCTGTCGGCTCCGCCGCCGCCCATTCCCTTGACCGCGGTCAAGGCGCGCCGACGGGCCGCATGCCAAGCTGCAGCCATCGTGCGGGGGTGCGCCCCCACCAGCCAGGAGATCGTAGTATGAAGTTCGCGGCCCTCAGACTGATCAAGGACGAACACCGTTCGCTGGCGGCCGTGCTGCGGGCGGCTGCGCTGGTGGCGGAAAAAGCGCTGAACAGCGGGAAGGCGCCGGATTTCAAGCTGCTGCATGCCGTGATTTTCTACCTGCGCGAGTTTCCCGAGCGCCGGCATCATGTGAACGAAGACAAAGTGCTGTTCGCGCGCGTGCGCATCCGCACGCAGCAGGCGGACGCCGCGATCGACGAAATCGAGGAAGAGCATCGCCGCGGCGTCTGGATGCTCGACGACCTGGAGTCGGCTCTCAAGCGCTGGGAGGCCGGCGAGCCTGAAGCCGGGCCGCGCTTTGCCGAGGCGCTCAGGCAGTTCAGCCGCTTCTACTGGCTGCACATGGAAAAGGAAGAAAGCCGCATCCTCGCGGTGGCGGAAGACGTTCTCACCGACGAGGACTGGCACGCAATCCATTCCGCCTTCGTCATGAACGAAGACCCGATGTTCGGCGAAGACACCGCCGAGGAGTTCCGCAGGCTCTTCTCGCGTATCATTCGGCTCGCGTCGTCGTCGCTGCGCACCGGGGAACCGGCCAACTGAGCCGGTCTGCCCCTCTTCATCCTCCATCCGAGCGATGCTCAAGCAGCGACTCCCGGCGGCGCGCTGCAGTTCGCTCAGATAACCGATGCCCCGGCCGCGGCCGGGCAATGCTCATCGAGGAGGATCAGGCATGCAAACCACACGCAGGCAATTCATCCGCGGTCTGTCGACCGTGGCCCTGGCCGGCGGGCTGACCACGGGCGGGCTTCTCGTGGCCCGCACCGCCGTCGCCGGCACCACCCATACCGCCGGCAAGTTCGGTGTGAAAGCCATGGTGTTCGACGTGTTCGGCACCTTGGTCGACTGGCGCACCTGCGTCGCGCGCGAGTCGAAGAAACTGCTCGAACCGATGGGCTACAAGCTGGACTGGCTGGCCTTCGCCGACGCCTGGCGCGCGGAGTACCAGCCGGGCATGGAAGAGATCCGCTCCGGCCGCCAGCCTTTTTCGCGGCTGGATGTCGTCCATCGCGGCATGCTCGAGCGCATCCGCCCAAAGTTCGGGCTGCAAAAGCTGGACGAAGCCACGCTGACGGAACTGAACATGGCCTGGCACAAGCTCGATGCCTGGTGCGACGTCAGCGCGGCGCTGCACCGACTGAGCCGCCGCTACCTGCTCGGCCCCTGCTCCAACGGCAACTTCGCGATCATGGTCGACCTCGCCCGGCGCAACAATTTCCCCTGGGATGCGATTCTCGGCGCGGAACTGGCGGGCGACTACAAGCCGAAGCTGCGGGTCTACCAGATTGCCGCCGAGGCGCTCGGCCTCAAGCACCACGAGTGCATGATGGTCGCCGCGCACAGCGACGATCTGAAGTTTGCCGCACAGGCGGGGCTGCGCACCGGCTTCGTGTCGCAGCCGGACGAGTTCGGCCCCGGCACCGGCGAGCGCACGCCGGGCACGACGGTGGATGTGTGGGCAAGCACCTTCCAGGAGTTTGCCGACAAGATGCTGGCCTGACGCACCGACGCCGCCCGCGTGCCGGACTGGTCCCGGTTACGCGGGCGGCATCGGATTACACGCGGAGGATGTCGCCCTTAAGCGAATAGGCGATTGCCAGGACGTCCTTCTGCGTCTGCTCGTCGATCTTGTTCTTGCGCATCGCCGCGAGAATGTCGTCGGTCGCCGCCATGTACTCGGCCTCGTTGATGTTCATGCCGCGGTGCGCGTTTTTCATGTCGCGGCCTGTGTACTGCGCCTGACCACCGCTGCCGGCTTCCAGAAAAGCCCGCAGATGCTGCTTGGTGGTGGCGAGCTTTTCCGGCGTTTCCAGATACGGCAAAAAGCGCGCCTTGATCACCGGGTTTTCCATGTGGAGCGCGACGATGTCGTCGACCAGGGCGTGTATGCCCTGTGAACCACCCAGGCGTACAAAGAGCGATGTGCTATTCATTTCTCTGCCCTCCTCGATTGATCAATGAACAACAGAGTAGACCGGTCGGTCTACTATCCAGCGCATAGAGGTAGAGTGCGGACCTCATGGAAGGATGGGTGGACCGCTAGGCGGACGCCGAGCGGAAATAGAAGTCGAGCATCTCCCGGAGCGGAGCGGGGTCCTGGCGCAGGCGAGTTCTCAGCGCCGCGCCCTCCCAGCAGTTGACCAGCAACTCCGCCATCTTCCGGGCGTCGGTTTCCTTGGGCAGATCGCCCTGTCGGATTGCCTCTTTCAGGCAGCCCGCGATGCGCCCCGCGATCTCGGAAAAGCACTGCTCCACCCGCCGCCGAAAGCGCTCGCTCACCCCGGAAAGCTCCTGCCCGAGCCCGCCGAGCAGGCAGCCGAGGTACCCCTCGCTGCGGTATTTCTCCTCGGTGAGTTCGAAGAACCGGCGCACCCGCTGGAGCGGCGGCCGGCTCTCGTCGTTCAGGCAGTGATCCAGCCCGGCGTGCACTTCGACCATGTACAGGTCGATCACCTGAAGGGCGAAATCTTCCTTGGATTCAAAGTGGTGGTAGAAGGACCCCTTGGGGATCCCGGTGGCATCGAGGAGCACCGCGATGCCCAGGCTGTTATAGCCCTGCTTGAGCAGCATCGCCATGCCGCGTTCGAGAAGCTGCTGTTTGCTCTCGCCTCGCATCGCTCCCCCAACTAGACCGGTCGGTCTAGTCACTAAATTACTCATTGGCCTTGCCGCCGTCAAGCGAGGCGGACGCCATCCGCACCCTGGGCACCGCTGGCAGGACGCCTTCGCTCGATGCGCGCGCCCGCGAAGGGCAGGGTGCCGGTGCGCATCGCCGGCGCGTGCATTGGGGGGCGACGCCCGTCTGTTAAGTGAAGTGCGATCACATTCCGCCGGAACAGCGTCCTGGCAACGACCAGACAGCAACCGACGTCGTGGCGCCCTACCCGATCGTCACGGGACAACGCAGGCGGCACGCGAGGCGGCGGCGTATCATTGAGCCGCCTGTCACATCCCGGAGGAATCGCCGATGACCGCCCCAACCGGAAAACTGAAGCCGGTCGCCACGCCCTCGGTGCGCGAACGCGTGAGCAAGGAAGAATGGGATGTGCGCTGCGACCTCGCCGCCGCCTACCAGATCGCCGCGCAGTACAGGTGGACCGATCTCATCTACACCCATTTCTCGGCACGCGTCCCCGGCACCCACCACATCCTGATCAATCCCTACGGCCTGATGTTCGACGAGATCACCGCCTCGACGCTGGTAAAGATCGACGAGGCCGGCAACGTGGTCGACGACCCGACCGGTCTCGGTGTCAATTACGCCGGCTTCGTCATCCACGGCTGCGTGCACGAGGCGCGCCCCGAGATCGCCTGCGTGATCCACACCCATACCCGGGCCGGCGTGGCGGTGTCGGCGCAGAAGCAGGGCCTGATGCCGATCAGCCAGCATGCGCTACGAGTGCACTCCGACCGCACCTATCACGATTACGAGGGCCTCGCGCTGGAGCTGGACGAGCGCGCGCGCCTTGCGCGCGACCTCGGCAAGACCTCGCGCGCGATGATCCTGCGCAACCACGGCCTGCTGACGCTGGGGCGCGACGTGCCCGACGCGGTGCAGCGCATGTACTACCTCGACACCGCCTGCCAGATCCAGGTCGACGCGCTGGCCGGCGGCCGGGTCGACGTCAACCTGCTGTCCAAGGAGACCGCCGACAAGGTCTACGCGCAGTTCGAAGGCCCGTGCGACGACGACGTCGAGCGCGACTGGCCGGCGCTGCTGCGCATGCTGGAGCGCAAGGGCATCGATTACCGGCTCTGAACGCCGGCGCCTAGCCGAGCATCGTCCGCGGAATCAGCAGGATGATTCCGGGGAACAGCACCAGTATCGCCACGTTCACCAGGTCCACCGCCACGAACCAGCCGCAGCCACGGAAGATGTGGCCGGTGGGAATGTCGGGCGCGACGCCTTTCAGCACGAACACGTTCAGTCCCACCGGCGGCGTGATCAGGCCGATCTCGATCATGCGCACCACGAGCACGCCGAACACGATCGGATCGAAGCCGAGGGCGGTCACCGCCGGCAGCACGATGGGAATGGTGAGCAGCAGCATGCCGATGCCATCGAGAAACATGCCCAGCACCAGGTACAGCGCCAGAATGCCGATCAGCACCACGTAGCGGTTCACGTCCAGTTCCAGCACCGTGTCCACCAGTGCCCCCGGCAGGCCGCTGAAAGCGAGAAAGCGCACGAAGATCAGCACGCCGATGATGATGGCGAACATCATCGCGGTGGTGCGGGCCGTCTCGCGCAGCGCGGTCCACAGGTCGCCGCGGCGCATGCGCGGCAGCGCCATCAGAAAGGCGCCGAACGCGCCGATGCCGGCCGCCTCGGTCGGCGTGGCAAAGCCGGTGTAGATGCCGCCCAGCACCACCGCGATCAGCACCATGATGCCCCAGGTGCCGCGCAGCGAGCGGATGCGCTCCGGCCAGCCGATGCCGCTGACCGACGGCCCCAGCGCCGGGTTGATGCGAAAGCGGATGTAGAGCATCAGCGAGTAGGTCAGCGCCTGCAGCAGGCCGGGCAGGATGCCGGCCAGCAGCAGCGCGCCGATCGACTGCTCGGCGATGAAGCCGTAGATGACCATGATCACCGACGGCGGGATCATCGTCGCCAGCGTGCCGCCGGCCGCCACGCAGCCGGCCGCCACCTTCTGGTTGTAGCCGAAGCGCTTGAGTTCGGGCAGCGACACGCGGCCCATTACCGCCGCCGACGCGGTCGAGGCGCCGCAGGCGGCGGCAAAGCCGGCGCAGCCGAAGATGTTCGCGATCGCCAGCCCGCCAGGCAGGTGGCCGAACCATTGCCGCGCAGTCCAGTAGATGTTGCGGGTGATGCCGGCGTGATGGGCGAGATAGCCCATCAGCACGAACAGCGGCAGCACCAGCAGCGCGTAGTGCGACGACTCGGCAAACGGCATCAGCCCGGCGATGCCCGCCGCCGGCTCGTAGCCGCGCAACGCCCACAGGCCGATCAGCCCGCACAGCGCGGTGGCGTAGGCGATGCGCATGCCGCTTACCAGCAGCACGCAAAGCGCCAATATGCCGACCAACCCTGCGGTGACCGGATCCATCCGCCCTACTCCGCCGTGCTCGCCGACGCGAGCCCCGGTTCGCTGCCGGGAATCAGCTTCGGAAACAGCAGATGCAGCACCTCCAGGTAAATGCGCAGCGTCACCAGAAACAGGCCGAGCGGCACCATCGCCGCCGAGGGCCAGAGCGGCAGGTAGGGCGGCGACATGGTGACGTCGTGATACTGCCAGGTGCGCAGCGCGTACTTCGCGCTGTAGAAGGTAAGCACCGCGCACACCGCGATTGCCAGCACCTTCACCAGGATCTCGGCGGCATGGCGCCAGGCTGGCGGCAGATGGTCGATCAGCACCGTCATGCGTACATGGCCGCCGGTGGCCTGCGTATAGGCAATGGCGAGAAAGATGATCGGCGGCATCAGCAGCTCGGCCAGTTCGAGCTGCCCGGGAATCGGCGTGTTGAACAGCTGGCGCAGGATCACTTCCGCCGATACCAGCAGCATCGCGAACAGCACCAGCGCCGCGGAGACCAGGCTCAGCGCGTTCTCGATCCACCACGCAAGGCGGTTGATCCGGCGCGCCGCCAGCGCCACCAGCGCGCCGATCACCAGCAGGCCGATCAGCAGTTCGATCAGTTCGCGCATCGGGCGGTCAGCGCGCGGCGCGGAACTTCGCGACCTGGTCCTGGGTAAAGCGCAGGATCTCGCTGCCGGCAAGGCCGCGCGCGTCCTGCTGCGCGGCCCACTCCGTCCACATCGGGCGGGCCACCGCGACCATCTTCTCGCGCTCCCCCGGCGCAAAGCGCACGATCTCCAGCTTTTTCTCGAACACCGGCAACCATTCCCGGTCGCCGGCGTCATAGGCGTCGAAGCTGGCCCGCATCGATTGTTCGCGCACCTGTGGAAGCATCGCGCGCAGGTCTTCCGGCAGGCGGTTCCACGCGTCCAGCGATACCAGCGTCACGCAGGCGAAGCCGCCAAGCGAGATGCCGAGGATGGCGTAGCTCGACACTTCGTGCAGCCGGAAAGCGCCGAACGAGTCCGTCCAGGGAAAGCCGGTCAGGTCGATGGTGCCGCGCTCCAGCGCGGTGTAGGCCTCGGGCGCGGTCACCAGGGTCGGCACCGCGCCGAACTGCTCCAGCACGGTGGCATTGGCGCCGGAGATGCGCACCCGCACCCCTTTCAGATCGGCCACGTTCGCTACCCGCCGGTTGCCCATGAACTCGTACACGCCGGTCACCGCCGGAAACAGGTACTTCGCGTTCCAGCGGGTGCGCAACTCCTCCTCGACCAACGGATGCTGCATGACAGCATCGATGACACGGGCGTTCACCCGCATGTCCTGCGTCAGCAGAAACGGCAGCTCCAGCACCTGCGCCAGCGGCGTCTTGTTCGGCCCGTAGCCGATGCAGACGTAGGCGCCTTCGATCAGGCCGAGCTTGATGCTGTCGAGGTTCTCCTTCTCCGGCGACAGCGCGCTGCCGTAATGCACCTGCAGCTCGAAGCGCCCGTCGCCCGCCGCCTCCCACAGCGTCTTGGCCTCTTCCACGCTACGTGTAAAGGCGCGCTGCGGCCCCCACACCGAGAATTTCCAGACAAGCTTTCCGCCATCGGGGCCGACTGCCTCTTCGCCGCGCAGCAGCAACAGTGACACGATCCCGCCCAGCACGATGACCGCGGCCGCAACAATCTTCCAGACAGTGGTCTTCGACATTCGCGCGGCACCGGGAAGCTTGAAATCGGAATGATTACCGTACCATACCGTCCACCCTCACAGCCGGCCCGCGCCATCCTGCGCAACGAGCCATGGAAACACGGCGCACACCGGGGTCAGTCCTATACTTTATAGCCCCCCCCCACTCTGCTCAGTCAGTCGGTAACTGCGTCGATGTGCGAACTAAAAAGTATAGGCCTGCCCCCGGGATCCGTTGGTTCATTCGTCAGGCGGGGCGCTGCGGTCCCAGTCGGGCGTCTCGGTAATGGTCTCGGCCATGAACTCCACGAATGCCCTCACTTTGGGCGCGAGGTGGTGGCGCTGCGCGAATACGAGATAGATCGAAAGCTCGAGCGTTTCATGGTTCGCTAGCAGCGCTCGCAAGGTGCCTTGCTGCAGGTCGCGCCAGACAACGAACGTCGGCATGCGGGCAACGCCGGCGCCGTTCAGCAGCGCCTCGCGCAGCGCAAGGCTGTTGTTCATCCGCACCGAGCCGGAAACCGGCACCGATATCGGCTTTTGTCCCGGGGCGCGGAAGTGCCACACTTCGGCCGACTCCTGGTACTGATAGGTAAGCACCCGATGGTTGCGCAGATCTTCCGGGGTGCGCAGCCGGCCGTGGCGCTTCAGGTACGCGGGTGACGCCACCACGGCGTGGCGGCACGACGCGATCCGCCGCGCCACCAGCGACGAGTCCGGCATCTCGGAGATCCGGATCGATACGTCGAACCCGCCTTCGATCACGTCGACCTTGCGGTCGTCGAGCGTCATGTCCACCGCAAGCTCGGGATAGCGGCGGGTGAACGCCGGGATGACCGGCGCGACATGCAACACTCCGAACGACATCGGCGTGTTGATGCGCAGCGTGCCGCGGGGATGTCCCTGCAGCCGCGATACTTCGGCTTCCGCGTCTTCGATCTCCTTCAGGCCGTGGCGGCTGCGCTCGTACAACGCCCGGCCCACCTCGGTGAGGCTCAGGCGACGGGTGGTGCGGTTCAGCAGCCGGGCGCCCAGTCGGTCTTCAAGCCGGCTGACATGGCGGCTGACGACCGATTTCGACATCGACAGGCGTTCCGCGGCGGCGGTAAAGCTCCCGTCATCGACCACCTGGACGAATACCGCGATGTCTGCAAGCGACTCCATGCGGCCAATTATTTCACATGGGACAACAATGTTGTTCCGAAAAGCCGGATTATCAAAATCCTGATGCAAAGTATCGTGGCCCCGGTGAATTTCGCACAACCCAAACGGAGGACACGACCGTGAAATCCACCGTTCTTGAAAGACTGCTGCAGGCTATTGCGTCGCTGGCTCCCGTCGCCGACCGCACCGCCGGCCACAGCCCCTGGCTGCCGGGGGACGAGATCGGCCGGCTCAACCGAATGCCTGTCGATGCGCCTGATCGCCCTGTCGGTCCGCCAGGCAACGGGGAGCAACGGCAATGAGCAACATGAAACTAACGCCTCAGTTGCGGATGGCCCTGCCGGCACTGCTGGCAGGCGGGCTGCTTCTCGGCATCTCGACCAATCTGGCCAAAATCGCGGGCGCGGCCGGCATCAATCCGCTGGCCTTCCTGGCCTGGTCGTTGGCCGGCGCAACCCTGCTGCTCGCCACCGTCTCACGCCTGCGGGGCCATACCACCCCGGTAACCCGGCGGTCCATCGAATATTTTGTGGTCTCCGGTTTTCTGGGCATCGCAGGCTCGAACCTGATCTTCTTCAGCGCGGTGCCACATCTGGGCGTGAGCTTCGTGGCATTGATGATCTCCTTGCCGCCGTTGATGACGTATGTCGGCGCGCTGATGCTGCGCATGGAAGCGTTCTGCTGGTGGCGGGCCAGCGGCGTGATGCTGGCGCTCGCCGGCGCCGCCTGGCTGATCCTTGGAAGATGGGCAATGCCGGATGCCGAGCCGTTCTGGATTGTCCTAACGCTAGTCGGCCCGGTTCTGCTTTCGGCCGGCAATCTGTACCGCTCGCGCCGTTGGCCGCCCGGCGCGAGCGCCGAGTCGCTCGCACCCGGCATGCTGATGGGGGCGACGGCCATTCTGTGGCTCGCCGGCCTGCTGCCTGGCGCCTCGCTCGCGCTGCCTGCCGAATCTGGGCACGCCGCGGTCCTGATCGCAGTGCAGGCGGCCGTGTTTGCCGGCCAGTTCCTGCTGCTGTTCGTGGTACAGAAAGCGGGCGGCCCGGTGCTGCTCAGTCTGCTGGGGGGCGTCAGCGCGGTGTTCGGCGTGCCGATTGCCATGCTCCTGCTGGGCGAGCCGGCCCTGCCCGGCCTGCCGGCAAGCGCGACACTCATCTCAGCGGGCATTGCGTGCATGCTGATCGGTGCCACGGCCTGCCTGCCGCTTGCCAGGCTGCGCTCGGTCGAACCCTTGGCGTCGCAAGCCAACCCCGGCCCGTGAGCCACTCCGCGCGGGTGGAAGAGTCTCCCGACCGCAATTGAAGCCGCTCGGGCGCCAGTGCGCCCGGCAGGGCAAAGGCGATCGCATCACCGGGCCCCTCACGGTCAGGGGCGGCTCGCGCAACCCCGCCCGGCCGGGCGCCCGCTCCGCAACGGGATAAGCAGTCAACTTCGGCTGCCGAGACGAGTCTGTGGCGCACCGCGCGCAAGGCAGTCGCAACCTGCCCCGAACCTCAACTTACTGCGAGGTCGAGAAATCGCCGCGCTCGAGCAGCCATGATGCGGCCAGCCCGAACACCAGGCCCCAGAAGGGGGCGCCGACATTGAATATCGGCACGTCGGCCACAGTCACAAGAAAAGTCACCAGTGCGCCGAGCGCAAAGGTGCGCTGAAACGCGACGGTGAACGCGGTCTGCAGCACCCGCAGCATGGCGAGGCCAGCAAGCGCGGCGATAAAAGCACGCGGCGCGGCGAGCATCAAGCGCGTGAACACCGGCGAGAACAACCCGAAGCCGAGCGCAAGCATCCCGACCATGATGCCCGCGGTGTACTGGCGGTGCTTCTCGCCCGTAGCAGTGATGATCGCGTTGACCGGACCCGTCAGACAGGTCGAAACGCTGCCGACCATGCCGACCACCACCGCGCCCGCGCCGCACGCCGCGGTGATCGCGTTGATCGGCGGCGGATGATTTGCGGCGCTCAGGATCGCGATTCCCTGACCGTTCTGCACCACCAACACAGTGATCGCGAGCGGCACGACAAGTTCGAGCATCGCCTGCCACGAAAACGCCGGCATGTACAGGTTCGGACGCACGAGCGAGACGACCGCTGCGCTGCCTTCATCGAACTGGCCGAGCAATCCGACCAAAAGCGCGCCGACGATCAGTGCGCCAATCACCGGCGGCAGTGCCCGGGCGAGGCGCGGCGATGCAGACAGCGCGAAGAACACGAGGGCCATCGGCGCCGCGATCCAGAATGCGTCGCGAATCGCGAATACGAGGTCCAGCCCGAACTTCAGAAACACACCCGAGACCATCGCCATCACTATTGGCATCGGGATTGCGTTCATGAACCGCTTGGCCCACCCGGACAGGCCCAGCGCGAGCATGAGTACGCCGCAGGCCAGATAGGCGCCTACGATCTCGCGCAGACTCAGGTGGCCGAGCGCCGGACCGACCAGCACTGCACCGGGAATCGTCCAGAAAAAAACCAGCGGCTGCCGGTAGCGCCAACAGAATAGGATGCTGATCAGTCCGTTGAGGAAGAACGCGCCGAAGATCCACGACGCGAGGTCGGACTCGGACAACCCTCCGCGTGTGCCGACAGCAAGCAGGATGGCCACCGGGCCCGACGCCGCGAAAATAAAGGCGACCAGCGCATTGGCCGCATACAGGCCGCCGAAATCGGCGAGCGCCTGTCTGAGCGAAGGCGGTGCGGCGGCCGGCTTCTCAAGCACCATGGGCGACGCGCGACGCGCTCAGTCGATGCCGAACAGCTGGCCCCGCAACAAACAGCTGGGCATGATGGCCCGCATGACAGCCTCGCTAGTAGGGGGACGGTGGATTGTAAAGGAGGGCAGAGAAGATCCGTCCGCGACGAAGCAACACCTCCGGCCACCGGAATTCACCCCTTCCAGATTGAGGCGCACCAGATGAATTCTCCCCGGCTCGCTCCCGGCGGCGCGGCATCGAGCCCTATACGCCGCAGGCCAACGCGGGTCGCCCGAGGCGCGCACACCGGGTAGACGCGTTCTTCCGGCGCGACTGCCCGGTCGTGCGCAAGTGCCCATGCACGCCTCTCCTCGGGAGAAAGATGGCCTCAGCATCTGGCGGCTCGCCCTCGAAGGCGGCCCGCGCCATCCTGCGCAACGAGCCATGGGAACACCGCGTGATGCAAAATGAGGGTTGCGCGCCGGACGCAAGGCCCGGCCGGTCCGGAACGCTATGATTCAGATGCAGAGCGCCGACAACCCCGGGTTGCTGGCCAGGCGCTTCACGACGGAGGAGAGAAAAATGCCAGATCAGGCAGCGAACGCCAGCCAAAAACTGATACTCGATCGCATCCAGGATCATGCCGAGGCGCATCCGCAGCGCGTGTTCCTCAGCCAGCCGGTCGGCGGCGGCAAGGTCGTCGATTACACCTGGGGCGAAGTCGTCGACCAGGCGCGGCGCATGGCGGCGCACCTGCAGCGCGAGGGATTCGGCGCGGGCAGCCACATCGCCATCCTGTCGAAGAACTGCGCGCATTTCTTCATTGCGGAACTGGCAATCTGGATGGCCGGCGGGACGACCGTGGCAATTTTTCCCACCGAGAGCGCCGAAACCATCCGCTTCGTGCTGGAGCACAGCGACTCCAGGCTTTTGTTCGTCGGCAAGCTCGACGGCTGGCCGGATCAGGCGCCGGGCGTCCCCGCCGGCATGCCCTGCATCGCCCTGCCGCTGGCGCCGCCCACGCAGTTTCCGAAGTGGGACGACCTGATCGCCGCCAGTGCGCCGCTCGCGGGGCGCCCGGCACGCAAGCCCGACGATCTCGCCATCCTGATGTACACCTCCGGCTCGACCGGGCGGCCCAAGGGCGTCATGCACAACTTCGGGCGTATCAGCCGGGCCGCCCAGCTTGCCGCGGAAAACATCGGCCGGCGCATGCCCGCGGGCGTGCCGTGGCGGATGCTGTCCTACCTGCCGCTGGCACACGTGTTCGAGCGCGCGGTGATCGAATGCATGTCCTGGTGGCACGGAAACGTGCATGTGTACTTTGCCGAGTCGATCCATACCTTCGTGGCGGACCTGCAGCGGGCACGGCCCACCTTCTTCGTCTCGGTGCCGCGCCTGTGGCTGAAGTTCCAGCAGGGCGTGTTCGCCAAGGTGCCTCCGAAAAAGCTCGACCGGCTGCTGAAGATTCCGATCCTCGGCGGCCTCGTGCGCAGGAAAGTGCTGAAGGGGCTCGGCCTCGACCAGGTGCACCTGGCCTTCAGCGGCTCGGCGCCGATCCCTCCCGAACTGATCGCCTGGTATCGCAAGCTTGGACTGCAGTTGTTCGAGGGCTACGGCATGACCGAAGATTTCGCCTACTCGCACGCCTCGACCGAAGAGGCCAACGAGCCGGGCTATGTCGGCGTGCCCTTCGAAGGCGTCGAGGTCAAGATCGGCGAGGACGACGAGGTCCTCATCAAGTCGCCGGGCCAGATGGTGGGCTACTACAAACAGCCCGATCTCACCGAAGCCGCGTTCACGCCCGATGGATTCTTCCGCACCGGCGACCGCGGCGAACGCCGTCCCAACGGCCTGCTCAAGCTCACCGGGCGGGTCAAGGAATTGTTCAAGACCGCCAAGGGCAAGTACGTCGCCCCTGCCCCGATCGAGAACCTTATCAACGAGCACGCCATGGTCGAAATGTCCCTGGTGTCCGGCGTCGGCCAGCCCTCGGCCTACGCAATCGTGGTGCTGGCCGAAGACCTCCGACCCAAAACGACGGACAAAAGCGTCCGCGCCCGCGTCGAGTCCGAAATGGAGCGACTGCTGAAGAATGTCAACGCGCAACTGTCCAGCTACGAGCAATTGCAGATGATCGTCATTTCGCAGGAAGTGTGGGCAATCGAGAACGGCTTTCTCACCCCGACCATGAAGGTCAAGCGCAGCCGCATCGAGGGCGCCGTCGCCGAGAAAGTCGAGCAGTGGTACGCGAAAGGGAAGGCCGTGATCTGGTCGTGATGCCTGCCGTTGTCTGTGATCAATCTGTCGGGCGAATAAGCGGCCGCGCAGCCGGCCGCTAACACCGCGCACGCCCGCTCAGCCGGCACGCCAACGTGCCAGGGCCGCCTACTCGAACAACGCCACGGCTTTGCCCCACAGATAGGGAATCGCCTCGAATACGATTCCCCAGGTGGCGCCCACAATGATCACGGTCCACATCGCAATGCCGGCCAGGGCGTACAGGCGATTCCGGATCGGCCGCTCGCGCACCGGCTCGGGGTCGGGCAGATGCTGCACGCCGTAGGTGCGGCCGAGAATGTAGCGCAGCACGTCGACATCCCGCCAGTAGGCGACATGCGCCGCGCCGGGAATCTTGAGCAGGCTGCGCAGATGAAGATTCAGCGGCGCGCGCTGGCCGGCGGTGGTCGTCTTGTGATTCAGCGCCCCGCTCACCGGGTCGAGCACGTGGTAGTAATTGATCCACCATTCGGCGTCGTCGCGTTTGGGAAAGGTCTCTCCGCCGGTGAGCAGTTGCGACCTGGGCACCGCGGGCCAGGGCCGCACCGCCGATTCGAACAGGAACGAGAATTTGTCGAGCGGGCTGCCCAGCGTCACGAAGCGCCGCAGCTTCCGGCGAAACTGCTTCACCCCCTCTTTCTGCCGTGAGTCGCCCGTCCGCTCCAACTGCTCGGCGCGATGAAACAGGTCGGACAGCACGTTGTAGCTGATCACCGTGCCCAGGCTGTGGGCCACCCAGATGACCCGTTCGAACCGCAGCGGCTCGCCCGAGGCCCTGATGCAGTCGTCGTCGCGAAGCGGACGAAACTCGCGGTCGAGCCCGATCATCTTCATGAACAGGTCCGCGACGCGCGCGTCGATGCGCTGCACGATGGCGCGCTCGGTCACGCCTCTCGGCTCGGCGTACATGCGCACGTCGGTCAGAAAGCCGCGCACCAGGTCCGGCGCGCGAAAGTACAGCGCGAACAGAATGAACGGCGCGACGATCTGCAGAAAGAGAAAGAGCACGTAGGAGAGCGGCCCCATCTGCACCAGCGTGCGCCAGTGCAGCAACCGCACTTGCTGCTTGATGAACCAGAACACCGTGCCGAGCGCGTTGGTCGTGCGCTCCTTCCACAGCCGCTCGAAGAAGGTCTTCTGTCCCGGCTCGAACGCCGTCCAGTGGTCGGGGAAGGTTTCCTTCACGTCCGGGTAATTGGCCCACCAGCCGTCGTGCACGTACGGCGGCGGCAGAAGGGGTTGGCTGCCGTCCGCGCTGCGGTTGATCGCGTCCCAGGCGTCATCGAACCCGCTGCGCAGCACCGCCGCGACCTCGGCCTGCGTCTGCGAGCCGATGCCGTGTACCACGTAGATTGCGCACTGCCAGGCGGGGTGCGGCTCCGGCGGCGTGCCCCACATCTTGGGCACCATCTCGATGTGCCACGGATGGGCGCCATCGTCGTAGAACGACGCCCGCGGAATCTGCTGTATCGGAGAGCGCGTCATAGATTGCCTCCCCCAGGCATCTAAAGATGCCGTGTGGACAGGAAGTGCTATGCCGTCAGCCTACTCCGGTTTCAGTTGGATGGGGAATCCGTCATGCAAGTCGGTCTCGGATCAAAACGGGCAGGCAGTTCGCCTTGCCTAAACGCCCGACCCAATCCGCTCCGCAGCACCGGCCGTCGCCTTGTTGGGCACCCTGGCGAGAACTGCAAGCGCTGCAATCGACACGACCAGAAACGTCCCGTAAGCCCAGTGATCGATCGCGGGGCCGCCGCCGGATAGCGCGTGCGCCACGAACACGCCGCCAAACAGCGCGAGACAGGCCACCAGCATGATCCACCAGGCCCAGCGCTCGCCCTTGCGCAACGGGCCGAGGGTGATGGCTACGCAGGCAATCGAGGCCGCAAAGTATTTGAATGCCTCCCACACCACGTGAAAGTCCTGGTGGGGTGTGGCGTCGACCTGGCCGAAGTGGATCAGTGCGGCGAAGGGAGCGCCCAGTGCGCCGAGGCCATGCACGATGACCAGCCCAGTGATTGCAAGCGTCCGGAAGCGGGATTGGCTCATGGCCGGACTATTGTGCAGTCAATGAACCGCAAGTCACAAGATTCTGGCCATATGTTACTGGGGAAAGCCGATGGCGCCCTGCCAGATCAACTCGCCGGGCGGCTGCCTTTTGCCGCGGCGATACCGCTTCTGTCAGCCTCTCGTCAGCGCCCCGTCAGTCGCCTGAATGCCTTCTCCCGCTACTTTTGATGGGTGTCGGCCACCAGCCGGCGCAACCACCACGAGCGGAGGAGCATATGAAAAGTATCGCAAGCAGCCTTTCACCAGCCGTTCTTGCGGCATTGACTTTCGCGTTTGCCGCCAACGCACAGGAAGTTCCCTCACCCCCGTGGCTGATGACCGGGACCCATGGGATCGAGGTCGGTTATGCACTGGACGAGAAGGTCGTGCGGCGTCTGTTACCCAAGGGCATCGAGCCGGTAAAGGAGATGACCGGCGGATTCGAACTCTATGTCAGCCCGGGAGGATACGGACTCGCCCCCTACTCGGCCTTCAATGTTTTCGTGGATGTGGAGGGGATCGACATGCCCGACGGCCGCAAGGGCCGATGGATGCTTCTCGGGTACTACGGCCCCTCGGAACAGGTAGCCGCCGCGCTCAGGACTCACTATGCCTATCCGGCGAAAGCCGGCTCTGCACGCGTGGAAACGAGGGAAAACGAGTGGGTCTGGACGGGCTCGGCGAACGGGATCGACTTCATCGAGGTACGCATCCGGCGCAAGTCCAACGACTGCGAGATGCACAACGCGCTGGATCTCTGGTCAGGCAAAACAGCGTCGGGGGACATCCTAGTGAACCGCATCCCCGCCAGCTATTGTTGGCGCGAGGTGGAGGTGGCAAGCGTAAAGATAAACGCCTCTGCTGACGCCCGCATAAGCGCCGTGCAACCCGGGAAGAAACCCATTGCTTATGCCGTAGAGTGGGAAAATGGCGCCTGGTCCTTCACGACGCCGGTGAAGAAGCCGTGAGTCATGTGGGACAAACGATGGCGATGCCGCATCTGACCGTCGTACTCGCCGGCCGCGCTCAACCGAAGCAACTACCGAGCCGAGATACAGGACGAAGTCTGCGCTATAGCCCGGCTTCGACAAGCGACTGGGCAAGCACGGTTCTGAAGGCAGGATCGCTCCAGGCAAGTAGGTAGAAGTTGTCCGCTGCCCTTGCCTTGGGGTCTATCCGCTGCCACTCCTGTGCGGAGCGCCGCGCATCAAGCGGTCTCCCGGCGCGCACGTACGCGACCGTCAGTCCCGCCCTGCACCAGATCAGTTCTACCGACTCTTTCAGGCATCGCTCGAAGTTTGGAATCGACTCCTCCCATCGCTCGAGCCTCAAATACGTGTCCGCCAGGCCGCCCCAATACCAGCCCGGTCGGATTGGATCGAGTCGCATCGCCCGCAGCGCAATCTGGAGTGCTTCGGCAGCGTCACCTACGGCGGCAATCCCCCAGGCGCTTAGCATCAGGCTCTCCGCCGCGTTCGGACCGTACTGTACCGCGAGCCTGTATTCGCGCAGAGCCTCTTCATACCGCTGTAATTGCTGCAAGACCGCGCCGCGGTAAGCTCTCGCGATGGGTAGTTCCGGATTCAACCTGATCGCGTGTTCCGCGAATCTGAGCGCAGTTTCATAAGACACATCGGGTTCCGCGTCGTAGCCGTTATCGGTCAGGTGCTGGTAAACCGACACCAAGTAGGCATAGGGAAGCGCGAAGTCCGGATCCAGCTCGATCGCGCGGCGAAAATGGGCACGCGATCTCATCATTCCTTCTAAGGTGTGGTTGACACCCTGGATTGCACGACCCGCCAGCACTTCGGAGTAAGCAGCCGGGTTCCTCGTCATTCGCCGCCATTGACGCGCCTGCTCGCCGGTAACGAGTACGACATCGAGTTCCTCGACGACGCGGCTCGCGATATCGTCCTGAATCAGAAAAATGTCAGCGAGCGGGCGGTCGTATCGCTCGGCCCACACGTGGGCGCCCGTCGCTGCCTCGGTGAGCTGGACGTTAATGCGAATTCGGTTCTCCGAAGCCTGTACGCTACCCTCCAATACATGTCGGACACCCAGCTCTTTGCCAACCTGCCTGACATCGATCGCGCGCCCTTTATAGGAAAAGGCTGAGTTGCGCGCGATCACCAGAATCTTGTGCAGCCGCGAAAGGTCGGTGATTAGTGTATCGGTGAGACCATCGGCGAAGTGACCATACTCTGCCTCGCCAGTTATGTTTGTGAAGGGCAAAACCACCACTGAGGGTTCCGTGGGCAACTCGATCGCGGAGATGAGCGACGTTTCAATCTGCGGATTGCCCGCATCTCCCCACCGCAAAACGCCCAGTACGACCAACGTGAAGGCGATCATCGCTGCGCCGGCCGCGAACCAGGCCCTGAGATCCTGGTTGCGACTGCCATCCGCCGGTCCCCGCCCTCGTATCGTCATCGCCGCCGGCTGCGATTGGTTCAGACTCGCTGAAGCTACTGGCGTACGCGTGGCCATGGCAACAGAGCTGAGGACTTTACCCAGGTGCACGTCGGGTTGGGTGTTGGCTAGTCGCTCGATTTCCGCTCGTTTCGCGTCGGTTAGCGCGGAGACCCCTCGACCTTGCGCATAGAGCGTGCGCTGAAGCCTTTGGTACACAGTCAAGGCTTCAGACGTACTGCCCATCTTGCCCAACGCGCCCATGAGGTGCTGGCCGAATTCCTCTGCAGCGGGATCTATCTCGAGCGCCTTCTTGTAGAGCTCGATAACCGTGTCAATCCGTCCTGCTTGCTCAGCCTGACTACAGAGCGCGCGTACCGCGCGTAGAAATCGGGCATGCAGTCGCTCCCGCGCGTGAATGATCTCGGACGGCTCAAATTCCCCATCGAAGAGTGGCCCGCGATACAAAGCAAACAGTCGTTCCGCAAGGTCGACGCTGCTTCCTCGGTCATTTCCATCGAGCTCCCCGAGGACAGATTCGAGATCGAGAACGTCCCACCATATGTGCTCGGGATCGAGGCTCAGTTGACGATTGCGCAAAACGACGGCGTGCTGACCGAGAAGGCGCCGAAGGCGGTAAAGGGTGCTGTTGAACGCAGTCTGCGCCGCATCGCCCTCAGACTCGGGCCACAGGGAATCAAGAATGCGGTCCTGCGGAACATGCCGGGCACCGTGTGCAATCAGCAGTTTAAGCAGGGCAAGCGGCTTGAACTGCGCAGGATCAGCAGGCTCGGCGCCGTCCCGCCACTCGATACGGAAGTGCCCGAGGCAGTAAACGCGAACCGAGGGTACCGCTGGCATGTGCTTGAGCCCCCTCTGTCGGGTTGGACCACGCTACAGCTCCACAGACTCGTAGTCCGGTTGCCTCAGAAGCGCGTCACTGAGGCTGACAAAAGCATTGCGGACGCGCTTCCTCGGTCCCGCTTATTTCTCCCATGAGCGGACGCGCCGCCCAACTTCGTGGTTCATTACTTGTCAGGCTCGCGGACCAGCCGCGCAACACCTCGTTCAGTGTCGTGATCAGGCGGTTGAGCGAGCGTTGAGCGAGCGGTACGCATAGATGCCGCACCGCTCGGTCACGTGGTCAGTTCAAGCCCTCAGTCCTCAGTGATTATCCCTCGGCACGCCCTTGGTCTTGTCGATCTTCTGGTACTTGACCGCGGGCTTGAGCACCATGCCTTCGGACAGCTCGCCGACGATGCCGCGCTGGATGTCCTGCCAGGGCGTCTGGCTTTCGGGGATCTTGTAGCCGCCGGCCTTTTCCAGCGCGCTGCGGCGCTTTTCCAGCTCGTCCTTGCTGATAAGGATGTTCGCCGTGCGCTTGTTGAGGTCGATGCGCACGCGGTCGCCGGTTTTCAGCAGCGCAAGCCCCCCGCCGGTAGCGGCTTCGGGCGAGGCGTTGAGAATCGACGGCGAGCCGGAGGTGCCGGACTGTCTTCCGTCGCCGATGCAGGGCAGCTCGGTGATTCCTTTCTTGATGGCTTCGCCCGGCGGCTGCATGTTCACGACTTCCGCCGCGCCGGGGTAGCCGATCGGGCCGGCGCCGCGCACGAACAGCATGCAGTCCTCGTCGATCTTGAGCTTCGGATCGTCGATGCGGTGGTGGTAGTCCTCCGGGCCTTCGAACACGATGGCACGGCCTTCCCAGGCGTTGGGGTCTTTCGGGTTGGAGAGATAGCGCTTCTTGAAGTGGTCGGAAATGACGCTGGTCTTCATGATGGCGCTGTCGAACAGGTTGCCCCTGAGATTCAGGAACCCGGCCTTGTCCTTCATCGGCTTCTTGTACGGCCAGATGACTTTCGGGTCTTCGACCTTGGCTTTCTTGCAGTTGTCGTACAGCGTCTTGCCGTTCACCGTGAGCGCGGTCTTGTTGATCTTGCCGGCCTTGATCAGCTCGCTCACCACCGCCGGCACGCCGCCGGCGCGATGGTATTCCTCGCCGAGGTATTCGCCGGCCGGCTGCAGGTTCACCAGCAGCGGGATGTCGTAGCCGATCTTTTCCCAGTCGTCGTTGTTGAGCTTGACGCCGATATGCTTGGCGATGGCGTTCAAGTGGATCGGCGCGTTGGTCGAGCCGCCGATGGCGGAGTTGACCACGATCGCGTTCTCGAACGCATCGCGGGTGAGAATCTTCGACGGGCGCAGGTCTTCCCACACCATCTCGACGATTCGCTTGCCGGTTTCGTAGGCGTTCACCCGCCGGTCCTTGTGCGGCGCCGGAATCGCGGCGCTGCCGGGCAGCGACATGCCCAGCGCCTCGGCCAGCGAGTTAATGGTGCTGGCGGTGCCCATGGTGTTGCAGTGGCCGGCCGACGGCGCCGACGAGGCGATCAGTTCGATGTATTCCTCGTAGCCGATCTCGCCGGAGGCGAGCAGCTGGCGCGCCTTCCACACGATGGTGCCGGAGCCGGTGCGCTCGCCGCGGAACCAGCCGTTCAGCATCGGCCCGCCGGAGAGCACGATGGCGGGAATATCCACCGTCGCCGCCGCCATGATCTGCGCGGGCGTGGTCTTGTCGCAGCCGGTGGTGAGCACCACGCCGTCGATGAAATAGCCGTACAGCAGCTCGACCAGCCCGAGGTAGCACAGGTTGCGATCCAGCGTCGCGCTCGGCCGCTTGCCGGTTTCCTGGATGGGATGCACCGGAAACTCGAAAGCGATGCCGCCGGCCTCGCGGATGCCTTCTCGTACCCGCTGCGCCAGCTCCAGGTGGTGGCGGTTGCAGGGCGACAGATCGGAACCGGACTGGGCGATGCCGATGATCGGCTTGCCGGCCTGCAGTTCCTCGCGCTTCAGGCCCCAGTTCATGTACCGCTCCAGGTACAGGGCAGTCATGCCGGGGTTGCCGGGGTTGTCGAACCACTGCCGCGAACGCAGTCTGGAGGGGTCTTTCTTGACGGTCTTGCTGGCCATGATGGGGGTCTCCTCGGAACGCCGGTCACCGGCCGGTGCGGGCGTATCTGGTTATGGGGTTGCGAACAGGAATTCTACCCGCGGCGCAAGAAAAACGAACGCCTGACCACAGAGACACAGAGGCACAGAGAGAAGCGCAGCCGAACGACGCTGAATCGCATGTGCCGGGGAAAAACACCACACGAGGCGACACTTTCGGGTTAGCTCTTGCTGCCCCACTAAACGACCGCCAGCGACGAAATTGCACAGCTGTAGCAGCAATCGCAGATCAGCACCAAGAATCGCGAAGAGCACCAAATTCACAGGCTTCCCTTCGCAGTAATACTCTCGATATTCCTGGTTTGACTTTCCTCTGTGCCTCTGTGTCTCTGTGGTGAAATCAGCTCTTCAGTCGTCCACCTCGCCTTCGAGAAACGTCAGCACGATGGTGCGCCACTCGTCTTCCAGGGTCATCGTTTCCGACGGCGCGGGGCGTTTGGCGCGGCGGTACCAGTAGCCGGCATTCGCGAGATCGCCTTCGCGCCGGTGCAGGTAGGCGTGCACCCAGGCGGCCGGGGTGCCGGTGTCGTCCTGCACGATTTCGTGGGCGCGCGCCCATTCGCCGCGCGCCTCGTGCCAGAGCGCGGCGAGCGGCCCCGGGAGGCCTTCCGGCAGTTCGCCGCGGGCGGCGGGCGTGGCCCCTTTGCGATGGACGATCACCTCCTC
>CALJLA010000199.1 GCA_937983055.1 uncultured Pseudomonadota bacterium | reverse complement strand
CAGCCAGGCGGCGTGGCGCGCTACACAATAATCAGACACCGGAGGCAGCATGTCCGCATACATGATCGTCGACATCGACGTACACGATCCGCAGGCGTTCGAGACGTATCGAAAAATGGTGGTGCCCACCATCGAGAAATATGGCGGCCGCTACCTGGTGCGCGGCGGGCGCACCGAAGTGCTCGAGGGCAACTGGCAACCCAAGCGGGTGGTGGTGCTGGAATTCGCTTCCGCCGACAAGGCGCGGCAGTGGTACGAGTCGGAGGACTATCGGCCCGCGCGCGCCATCCGGATGAAGGCTTCGAGCGGCAACGTGATACTGGTCGAGGGCGTTTGAGCGCCGCGGTGTCCGGCATATTCCATAACGAAGAGGAGACGACATGGCGACCTATCTGATTTCCGAAGTGGAGATCACCGATCCAAAGGGTTACGAGGAGTATCGGAAGCTCGCGGGCGGATCGCTGCAGAAGTACGGCGGCGAATTCATCGTGCGCGGCGGGAACAGCGCGGTGCTGGAGGGCGACTGGACGCCGAAGCGCCTGGTGGTCTGCCGCTTCGACAGCATGCAGAAGCTGCGCGAATGGTACGACTCGCCGGAGTACCGGAAGGCGATCGCCGTGCGGCAAAAAACCGCGAAGGCACGCATCATCGCCGTCGAAGGCGTCTGATCCGCGTCTGGGCAGGGCGCACGCGGCGGTTCAGTCTCCGCCGCAGCCGCCGCCCCCGCCATCGCCGCTGCAGCCCGACGAGCACCCTGACGAGCAGCCGATGCCGCCCGCGCAGTACGTTCCCGACCCGGGTGCGCAGTTAAGCGAGTAGCGGTATCCGTCGCTGATGCCGAGTTCCATGTCGAGCGCGAACAGTAATGGCAGCCGCTGCGGCAGCCGCGGGTCGATGCCTTCCAGGCCGCAGGCGAGCCGCCACGACCGGCGGATGCCCTCGGTCGGCTCGGTCTGCGTGCGCATCGCCTCGGCCGGCGTGTGGTGCAGGAAGCGGCCAAACGCCTTGCCGCAGAACAGCTGGTAGTTGCGGGTGAACAGAATGAAGGCGTGCCAGGCATCGTCGACCGCCTGCGAAGGCATGGACACGCGGCGCCCGCCCGCGGCGTGACACACCCGGAACCACTGGCGCAGCCCCTCGAACACCCTGCCTTCCTGCGCCGGCAGCAGGCCGGGGCGGCGCTCGCGGAACTTCATGCGCAGCGCCTCGGGGAACTCGAAGCCGTCGATGTAGGCGCGACGTGACCGATGCTGCCAGATGACCCAGGCAATCACCGCGCCCAGGGCGTCGATCAGAGCAGGCCAGAAGATCATCGTCGACTCCGTTTACAGGTCATGCGCCGAACCGCGCCGGCCCGGCCACGCGCTAATCTAGCGTGACAGGCACCGGCGATAAATCCCCCGGGCGGATATCCGTCCGGGCGCGACGCCGCGTCAGGGCCGTATTCCGTTGAACTATGGCTGACCGAGCCGGTCGTACCGCTCTCCGGTTCGCCGGCGCAGACTCCATCCGCCGCCCGCGAATTGCGCACAACCACATCCCCATTCGCTGCCGCGCACTCCGCCCGGCCGTTGCCCGCGCGCACGGCGGGGCTGCCGGCACCGCACAACAAGAGGAGCTCGACATGTCCGACTTGAATCCCGATTTCATGAACACGCTCGTGAGCTACGGCATGAACATCGTTGCCGCGATTGCCACGCTCATCTTCGGCTGGATCGTCGCCGCCTGGCTCGGGCGTCGGGTGCAGGCGCGGGCGGCGCGCTCGGCCGTGCTGGACCCGACGCTGGGCATGGTGCTCGGCAAGGTCACGCGCGGCGCGGTGTTGCTGCTGACGCTGATCGCGGTGCTCAACCAGTTCGGCGTGCAGACCGCCAGCCTCATTGCGCTGATCGGTGCCGCCGGCCTTGCGATCGGCCTCGCCCTGCAGGGCGCGCTCAGCAACGTGGCCTCCGGCATCATGCTGCTGACGCTGCGCCCGTTCAAGGTCGGCGATTACGTCGACTTCGGCGACGCGGGCGTGGTCGACGAGATCGGCCTGTTCGTGACCCGCATGCACACCATCGACAACGTCGCGATGACGGTGCCGAACTCGAAGATCTGGGGCAACGTGATCCGCAACTACGCAGTCAACGAAACCCGCCGCATCGACCTTGTCTTCGGCATCGGCTACGGCGACGACATCGACAAGGCAATCCGCATCATCCGCGAACCCATCCGCGCCGATCCCCGCCTGCTGAAGGACCCCGAGCCGCTGGTGGCGGTGGCGGAACTGGCGGACAGCTCGGTCAACCTGTACGCCCGTCCGTGGGTCGGTCGCGCCGACTTCTTCGCGGCCAAGCTCGACCTGATCAAGACCGTCAAGGAACGCTTCGATGCCGAAGGCATCACCATCCCCTTCCCGCAGCGGGATGTCCACCACTACGAAGCGTCGCGCAAGGCGGCCTGATCGCCGCCTTTTGCCGGACGGCTCGCGGCGGCCGGCACATTCCCGCGCGACGATGCCGGTCGTCGTGAACGATGCCGCCATGCGCATACTGGCGAGAATCGGGCTGGCCGCCGCCGCGTCCCTGCTCGTACTGGCTGCGACCGCCCGGGCCGACGACGGTGGCGCGCGCCAGGACGACGGCCGCGTGCAGCTCGGCCCGCGCCCGTTCTACCTGGTCGGCGGCATGGACGACGGTGCGCTCAAGCAGCGCCTTGAGCAGTGCGAGAACGGCCCGTTCTACCGGACCGACTTCTCGATCGGCCACCGTGGCGCGCCGCTGCAGTTTCCGGAGCATACGCGGGAATCCTATGAAGCCGCCGCCCGCACCGGCGCGGGCATCATCGAGTGCGACGTAACCTTCACCCGGGACGGCCACCTGGTGTGCCGGCACGCGGAGTGCGACCTGCACACCACCACCAACATCGTCGCCACAGGGCTCAACAACCGCTGCACGGTGCCCTACAGCGGCCCGGGCTCCCGCCCGAAGTGCTGCGCGAGCGATCTCGATTTGCCGGAATTCAAGTCGCTGGTCGGCAAGATGGATGCGTCCAGTCCTTCGGCGCAGACCGCGGAAGGCTACCTCGGCGGCACCGTGAACTGGCGCACCGATCTGTACAGCGGGCGCGGTACGCTGCTGACCCACGCCGAAAGCATCGAGCTGATCAGGCGCCTCGGGGGCAAGTTCACGCCGGAGCTGAAGGCGGGCGACGCCGACCGCATCAAGGCGGTGTTCGGCAGCCAGGCGGCGTACGCCCGCAAGCTCATCCTCGAGTATGCCGCTGCGGGCGTTCCTCCCCGCGAGGTGTGGCCGCAGTCGTTCAACGTCGAAGACGTGTTCTACTGGATCGACAACACCGAGTACGGCAGGCAGGCGGTCTACCTGCTCGATTACAACGCGGCAGACCCGTTTAACGACATCGTGATCCAGCCCCCCTACAGCGCGATGCCGCGTGCCGACTACTTCCGCATGCTCAGGCAGCGCGGCGTGCGCATCGTCGCGCCGCCCATTCCGGCCCTGCTGGCGGTCGAGGCCGATGGCCGCATCGTGCCGTCAACGCTGGCGAAGGACCTCAAAGGCATGGGCTTCGACATCATCACCTGGACCTTCGAGCGCTCCGACTTGCGCCGCGGCGCATCGAAGGCGGGCTACTACTACGACTTCGACCCGACCGGCGCGGCGATCAAAAAAGACAGCGACATGTACAAGGCGCTGGACGTGCTGGCGCGCGAGGTGAAGATTCTCGGCATCTTTTCCGACTGGCCGGCCACCGTCACTTACTACGCCAACTGCATGGGCCTCAGGTAACCGCAAGGAACGTCACGACACCCCGCGCGGCGGCGACATCGCCGCTCCGGCGCATTGCGCCGCAGTTCTTTTTCTGCGCGACAACATGCTAGTCTCGGCAACGTATCCCCCGTTACGCGAGGAGTGCGCATGATCGTCCGCTTCGCCCTGATCGCGGCGCTGTTCAGCCTCACCGCGGCGGCGCAGCCGCCCTACCAGCGCCCGGCAGGCATGGCCGATGCCCGCGAGCCGCTGATCGTCGCCGGCTATCGCGCGCTGTTCACCTGCTCCGCGCATTTTGTTGCCGGGCGCCCGCTCGAAGACATCAAGCGGGTGGAACTGGTCGACGTCGAAGGCCTCGGCTATCCCGACCCGGTGATCGACACGCGCCGCCGGCTGGTTTCCGCCGCCGATCGCGACGGCCGCATCGTGCAGGTTGCCGCCTATCGCGACACCATGGGCTGCACGCTGCTGCCACCGCACTGGACCGCGGGCGACGTGCCGCGGCTGCCCTACGTGGCATTTCCCCCGCCGCCGGATGTTGCCGGCCGGCCCTTTCCCGCCGGCGAGCGCGTCGACCTGCCGGCGGACGGCATCGACGCACGTTACCGGGCGCTGGCGCCGGTGCTTGCCCGCGCCTTTGATGCGAAGGGCTACGGCAGCGGCGTCGTGACGGTTTCGGTGCTGGTGCTGGACAAGGGCCGCCTCGTCGCCGAGCGTTATCGCGACGGCTTCGGACCGGACAGCGGCTACCGCACCTGGTCCACCGCCAAGAGCATTACCGCGGCGCTGATCGGCATCGCCATCGGACAGGGCCTGCTCGAACGTAACGCGCCGGCCGACATTCCGGAGTGGGGCTTCGCCGGCGACCCGCGCCGGAACATCACGCTGGAACACCTGCTGTGGATGTCGAGCGGCCTGTACAGCGGCGGCTCGAATACCAACGCCATCTATTTCGGCGGGCAGGACGTGATTTCCGCCGCGACGACGACGCCGCTCGAGGCCGAGCCCGGCACGCGCTGGCAGTACGCCAACAACGACACCCTGCTGCTGCTGCGGGCGTTGCGCCACCGCCTGGGCGACGACCTGCGCTACCTGCGTTTTCCCTACGACGAGCTGCTGCACCCGCTCGGCATGTACCACACGCGGATGGAAGTCGACCATCTCGGCAATTTCATCGGCTCGAGCCAGACCTACACCACCGCGCGCGACCTGGCACGCTTCGGCCTGCTGCTGGCGAACGACGGCGTGTGGAACGGGCGCCGCCTGCTGCCCGCCGGGTGGGTGGACTTTCTGCGCGCGCCGGCGCCGGCGAAACCGCCGGCCGCCGGCCAGTGGGGCTACGGCGCGCAGTTCTGGCTGCTCGACCAGATGCCCGGCGTGCCGCGCGGCACGTTCACTACCGCCGGCAACAAAGGCCAGTACGTCACCATCGTGCCCGACCGCAGCCTGGTGATCGTGCGCACCGGTGTCGATCCGGAAGGCAGCCGCTTTGCGCAGGATCGCCTGGTCGCGGATGTCGTGAAGGCGCTCGAACGCTGATCCCTGCTCGCAGCGCCGTTAGCACACCACCTGGAGCAAGTTAGCCGGGCACATCGATCCGCGCTCGCACGCAGTCCACGCCAGGCGCCCGTTCTGCCTTGACGGCCCGTCCATCCTAGTCGAACTGCACGCTGACCGACGGGTCGCCCGGCAGACCCAGGTACTGCACCTTTATGCGTGTGCCGGCTTTGGTCGGCGATGGCGGGATGTAGCCGCCGAGGCTCAAGATGTCGCCCGGCTTCAGCTCGATGCCCTCTTCGCGCAGCGCGCGCGCGATCCAGATCGCGGCATTCATTGGCTGCGCCATGATGTCGCTGCCGGTCGCGCGGCCCAGTTCGGCGCCGCTGACCTCTTCGGTCATCACTATTTTCATGCCGGCCAGCGCGTCGAGAAACGCCTGGCTGTGCTCGGCCTTGACCGCCCTGCCGAGCACGCCGCCGCGAAACCCGACGTTGGTCGCGATCAGCTGCGCGCCGGTGAACGACCCTTCCAGCATCAGGTCGGGCAGCTCGATGAACGGCACCACCGCCTCGATGTGATAGAGCGCATCCATCGGCGTGTTCGCATAGGCGAGACCTGCGTCCTTCACCACCACCGCGAAGTCCGCCTCGAACAGCGGCCGCGCGCCGAAATTGGCCGGTACCCGGGCACCGCTTTCCAGCAGCATGCCGCCAAACATCGCGCCCCAGTCCGGCCCGCTCACGCCGAAACGCTGCTGCAGCGCCGGGTTGGTGAAAGCCGCCTTGTAGCCGACCACCGGCCCCAGCGCCGGCAGCAACTGGCCGACCACCTTGGCGCGCGCGCAGTGCGCGTCGGAAACCCGTAGTTGCCCGGCGAACCCCTTGCTCGGGCGCTTCGCCAGGTAGTCCGCCACGTAGACAGCCACCTGCGCGTCGCTCGGGCAACGGGCCCGCGACTCGACGAAATCGTCGACGCAGCGCTTGACGCTGGCCGGCCCGGAAAACAGGTGCGCTTCCTGGCAGCGCGTGAGCACGCGGCCGAGGTCCTGCGGATACGCCCGCAGCGCCTGGGCGGCGACGATATCGGCGTCAAGGCACTTCCTGACCGCATCCCAGCCCTGCGCGCGCTTCTCGACACAGCGTGCGCGATACGCGGCGTACTGGTCCGGATACGCCTCCACCTCTTTCCGGATCGCGCGGTTTTCCTCGATGCAAACGTTGATTCCGGCCGTTCCCCACTCGCCCATCGTGAAGTGACAGCCGACGACGATCTCGTTGTCGTACTCATCCATCTCGGCAGCGCCCGCCCCGGCCGCCATCAGCAGCGGACATGCCGCCGAAACCAACACCAACAGCCTACGCATCAGGCAAGTCTCCATGGAAAGGGGGCCGGGATGAATCCGACACCCGCAGGACGAACCGGGTCGGGAATGCCCCGTGCTCCATGCACCCCGGGCCGAGCCGCTATCTCAGGCCGGCATTGATCGCTTCCAGCGCCTTTGCACCGGGGCACAATTCCTTCTCCCCCAGCGTATTCATGGCGCTCTCCACGGTCCTGAGGCGCGCGTGCAGGTCTTCCGGTTCGCGGTCGACGTAGAGCAGTCCGGTGACGATCTCGCCTGCCGCCTTGTGCCGTTCCAGGTAATGCATGGCGTGAATGCGGTCGTGTGGATCGTAGTCCTCGTCCAGTTTGCGCAGCCGCAGGACCGAGCCGTCGTGCTGCTTGATGTCCTCGACCTCACCCGCCTTCAGCTCGGCGGTGATCGGGTCGCGCGGCAGAATCACGTCCAGCCGGTTGACCGCGTCGTTGTGCTCGCGCACGAAATCGTAGCTCTTGGTCGAGCCGCTGTGATTGTTGAACGCCACGCAAGGCGAAATGATGTCGAGAAACGATGCGCCGCGGTGCAGGATCGCGCCCTTGATGAGCGGCACCAGCTGGTCCTTGTCGCCCGAGAACCCCCTGGCCACGTAGCTCGCGCCAAGCTGCAGCGCCAGCGCCACCATGTCGATTGAATCGTCGTGGCTGGCGTTGCCGCGCTTGTCCTTCGAGCCAGGATCGGCGGTGGCCGAAAACTGCCCCTTGGTCAGTCCGTACACGCCGTTGTTCTCGACGATGTAGACCATGTTCACGCCGCGCCGCAGGATATGGGCGAACTGCCCCAGCCCGATCGAGGCCGAATCGCCGTCGCCCGACACGCCGATGTAGATCAGATCCCGGTTCGCCAGGTTGGCGCCGGTCAGCACCGACGGCATGCGGCCGTGCACCGAGTTGAACCCGTGCGAATTGCCGAGAAAGTAGGTCGGCGTCTTCGACGAGCAGCCGATGCCCGAAATCTTGGCGATGCGGTGCGGCGGCAGATCCAGCTCGAAGCAGGCCTGCATGATCGCGGCGCTGATCGAGTCATGACCACAGCCGGCGCACAGCGTCGAGATCGCGCCCTCGTAATCGCGGTGGGTGTACCCGAGCTTGTTCTTCGGCAGATCGGGGTGCTGGAGTTTGGGCTTGGCGATATAGGTCATGAATCAAGGCGTCAGGCAGGATATAAACCAGCCAAATCAAAAAAGCTCAACGCAGAGGCGCAGAGGAACGCGGAGGGCGCAGAGAAACTGGGCGTAACACGGTGTCGCTGGCGCACTTTCAAATATCGTTCTTCCGCGCCCTTCATGGCGAGCGTTTCTCTTTCGTTCTTTGCTCGCGCCCAGGTCATGCTGATTTCTTGATCGGCTGGATGTTGAGCGCGGCAAGGCTTTCCGCGATCTCCCGGATGATGAAGCGGGCGGTGATCGGGGTGCCGTCGAAGTGCAGCACCGGGATCAGCTTGGCCGGGTCGACCTCGCATTCGTTCACCAGCAGGGTGCGGAGCTGGCCGTCGCGATTCTGCTCCACCACGAACAGCTGATCGTGGTTGGAGATGAAGTCGTCCACCTCGTCGTGGAACGGAAATGCCCGGATGCGCAGCGTATCGAGCCGCACGCCTTTTTCTTCCAGCCGGTCGAGCGCCTCGTCCATCGCCGGGCTGGTGGAGCCGTAAAAAATGGCGCCGATCCGGCTCGGCTGCACCGCCTTGCGAAACTCCGGCTTCGGCAGGTACTGCTTCGCGGTCTCGAACTTTCGCAGCAGCCGCTGCATGTTCTCGGTGTAGGGCACGCCCTCCTCGGTGTAGCGCGCATAGGCATCGCGCGAGGTGCCGCGGGTGAAGAACGCGCCCCGCGTCGGATGCGTACCCGGCCAGGTGCGATACGGAATGCCGTCGCCATCGACATCGAGGTACCGGCCGAACTCCCGGCCGGACTCCAGCTCGTCATGCGTCATTACCTTGCCGCGGTCGTAGCGGCGCGAATCGTCCCAGGCCAGCGGATCGCACAGCCGTTCGTTCATGCCGATGTCCAGGTCCGACATCACGAACACTGGCGTCTGCAGCCGGTCGGCCAGGTCGAAGGCCTGCGCCGCGAAGTCGAAGCATTCCTTCGGGTCCTCCGGAAACAGCAGCACATGCTTGGTGTCGCCGTGCGAGGCGTAGGCACAGGCGAGCACGTCGCACTGCTGGGTGCGCGTCGGCATGCCGGTGGACGGTCCCGCGCGCTGGATGTCGAAGATCACCGCAGGTATCTCGGCAAAGTAGGCGAGCCCGATGAACTCCTGCATCAGCGAGATGCCGGGGCCGGAGGTGCAGGTGAAGGCGCGCGCCCCGTTCCAGCCCGCGCCGATGACGATGCCGATCGACGCCAGCTCGTCCTCCGCCTGGACGACGCCGTAGCGATTGAGCCCGGCCTCCTTGTCGACCCGAAGCTTCTTGCAGTGCCGCGCGAAGGCCTCGGCCATCGACGACGAAGGGGTAATCGGGTACCAGGCGCAAACCGTCGCGCCGCCGTACACCGCGCCCAGCGCCGCCGCGCTGTTGCCGTCCATGAATACCCGCTCGCCCACCGCCGAGGCGCGCCTGACCTTCAGGCTGATCGGGCAATCGAGGTGCCTGGCTGCGTAGTCGCGGCCGAGGCGCAGGGCGTGCAGGTTGGGCGCGATCAGCATGTCCTTGCCGCGAAACTGCTCGCCGATCAGCTTTTCAAGCTCGGCGAGCTCGATTTCCAGCAACGCCGACAGGGCGCCCACGTAGATGATGTTCTTGAACAGCTGCCGCTGCCGCGCGTCGGTGTACTCCCGGTTGCAGATCTCGGTGAGCGGCATGCCGATCACGTGCACGTCGTCCCGGAACCGCGCCGGCGGCATCGGCCGCGTCGAGTCGTAGAAGAGGTAACCGCCCGGGTCGATCGAGGCCAGGTCCTTGTCCCAGGTCTGCGGATTCATCGCCACCATCAGGTCGACGCCGCCGCGCGCGCCGAGATAGCTGTCGCCCGACACCCTGACTTCGTACCAGGTGGGCAGTCCCTGGATGTTGGACGGGAAGATGTTGCGCGGGCTGACCGGCACGCCCATGCGCAGGATCGCTTTCGCGAACAGCTGGTTGGCCGAAGCCGAGCCGGACCCGTTGACGTTGGCGAACTTGATGACGAAATCGTTGATGCGTTCCTGAGCCATTGTCCTAACGGGCGCCGATGCTCATTGCAGAAAGTCCGGACGCTTGTCGCATGAAGAGACATTCCGAACCACCAGGGGCACCAGGCACACCAGGGAACCCGGTTTCGCTGCCGCCCTTCCTGGTGTCCTTGGTGACTTGGTGGTGAACATGATGTTGGGGTTGATCGAAACTAGGCCGGCTCGGCGGCTTTGTGCTTTGAGCGGCAGGCCGGGCCGGCCTGCGCGGTCTCCAGGTAGAACTTGCGCATGTCCCACGCCCCGGTCGGGCAGCGTTCCGCGCACAGCCCGCAGTGCAGGCACAGGTCTTCGTCCTTGACCATTACCCGGCCGGTCTTCAGGTTGGCGGAGACGTACAGTGCCTGCGTCTCGTTGACGGCCGGCGCGCGCAGCCGCTTGCGCAGGTCCGCTTCCTCGCCGTTGCCGGTAAAGGTAATGCAGTCCATCGGGCAGATATCGACGCAGGCGTCGCACTCGATGCACAGCGGCGTGGAAAACACGGTCTGAACGTCGCAGTTCAGGCAGCGCCGCGCTTCCGCGTAGGCGCTCTTGGCGTCGAAACCGAGCTCCACCTCCACCTTGATGTTCTTCAGCGTGACCTTCTTGTCGGCCCAGGGCACACGGAAGCGCGCATCCAGGGTGGGCGCGTTGTCGTAGCTCCACTCGTGGATGCCCATCTTCTGGCTGAGCAGCGAGGTGTGCGGGGCCGGCCGCTGGTGCACGTCCTCGCCGTTGCAGAGCTTGTCGATCGATACCGCGGCCTCGTGGCCGTGCGCCACCGCCCAGATGATGTTCTTGGGACCGAAGGCCGCGTCGCCGCCGAAGAACACGCGCGGATGGGTCGATTGCATGGTGCGTTCATCGACCTTCGGCATTCCGTTGCGGTCGAACTCGATGCCGATGTCGCGCTCGATCCAGGGAAAGGCGTTCTCCTGCCCGATCGCCACCAGCACGTCGTCGCACTCGATGTGCTGCGGCGCTTCGCCGGTCGGCACCAGCCGGCGACGCCCGTCCTGATCGCGGACCGCGCTCACCTTTTCGAACAGCACGCCGGTCAGCCGCCCGTTGGCGTGGGTAAACTCCTTCGGCACCATGTAGTTGAGGATGGGAATGCCTTCGTGCATCGCGTCCTCTTTTTCCCAGGACGAGGCCTTCATCTCCTCGAAGCCGCTGCGCACCACGACGCGCACGTCCTCTCCGCCAAGCCTGCGTGCGGAGCGGCAGCAGTCCATCGCGGTGTTTCCGCCGCCGAGCACCACCACGCGTTTCCCGATGCTGCTGACGTGGCCGAAAGAAACGCTTGAGAGCCAGTCGATGCCGATGTGGATGTTGGCGGCCGCCTCGCTGCGTCCGGGGATGTCGAGGTCGCGACCGCGTGGCGCGCCGCTGCCGACAAACACCGCGTCGAAGCCCTTTTCGAGCAGCGATTTAAGACTGTCGATCCGCTCGCCGGCACGCAGCTCGACGCCAAGATCGAGGATATAGCCGACTTCCTCGTCGATCACCGTTTCGGGCAGGCGAAAGCGCGGAATCTGGCTGCGGATCATGCCGCCGGCGCGGCTGTCGGCATCGAACAGCACGACTTCATGCCCGAGCACCGCCAGGTCGCGCGCCACCGTGAGCGAGGCCGGACCCGCGCCCACGCAGGCGATGCGCTTGCCGCTGCGCTGCTTCGGCGCATGCGGCAGACGGGCGCGGATATCGCCCTTGTGATCGGCGGCGACGCGCTTCAACCGGCAGATGGCCACCGGTTCCTCCTCGACCCGGCCGCGCCGGCAGGCCGGCTCGCACGGGCGGTCGCAGGTGCGACCGAGAATGCCGGGGAACACGTTGGACTTCCCGTTGATCATGTACGCGTCGGCGTGGCGGCCGGCGGCGATCAAGCGGATGTATTCGGGAACGGGGGTGTGGGCAGGACATGCCCACTGACAATCCACGACTCTGTGAAAGTAGTCGGGGTGTTCGATGTCAGTCGGCTTCAACCCTCCTCCTCCTGCCTGCGGACCGGCACATCCACGCGCAGTGGAGGCTGCCTGTTTTGGGCGTTCTTGCGGTCCGCGATGCCTCACGGCACCCAAGCGTTCTGAAACATATGGTAATACCGCGACCCGGCCGTTGCAAAGCATTGTTCCGAAAAGTAATGCATCCGATCGGGAGTTGCGAACAGCGAAACGCCCGGCATACACTGCGACGCACCCCATGATTCGCCTCGAACTGGTCACGAAGACGCTGGGTGAGCGCTTCACGCTTGCGCCGCTGACGCTCGACTTCGCCCCGGCGCAGACGAGCGCGGTCATCGGTCCCAGCGGCTGCGGCAAATCCACGCTGCTGCGCTTGATCGCCGGGCTGCTGGTGCCCGACGGCGGCCGCGTCATGCTCGACGGCACGGTGCTGTCGCCGCAAAACGCCGACCGCGTGCGCCATCGCATCGGTTACGTCATTCAGGAAGGCGGGCTGTTTCCCCACCTGTGCGCCCGCGACAATGTCACGCTGGCCGCGAATTTTCTGCGCTGGCCGGCGGGACGCATCGGGCAACGCCTCAATGAGCTCGCGGCCCTGGTGGCGCTCGATTCCACCCTGCTCGACCGCTTCCCCTGGGAATTGTCCGGCGGGCAGCGCCAGCGCGTGGCCCTGATGCGCGCGCTCATGCTCGACCCGGAGGTGCTGCTGCTCGACGAACCGCTCGGCGCACTCGACCCGATCACCCGCAGCGCGCTGCACGCCGAGCTGAAGTCGATCTTCGCCCGGCTTCGCAAGACAGTGGTGCTGGTGACACACGACATGCACGAGGCGGTCTGGTTCGCGCAGCACCTGGTGCTGATGCGCGAGGGCCGCATCGTTCAGCAGGGCACCCTGCGAAACCTGGTCGAGCGCCCGGCCGACCCCTATGTCAGCGCATTCATCTCCGCGCAGCGCGCGCCGGGCAACGCATTCGGGGGCCTGCAGGCGTGACAGCGCGCGCCGTACTGACCGCGATCTCGATCGCGCTTGCCTGCTGCGCACAGGCGCAAACGCTAAGCGTCGGCTCCAAGCGATTTACCGAGTCGTACATTCTCGGTGAGATCGTCGCCCGCACCGCGCAGCGCGCCGGCGAAGCCGAGGTCATCCACAAGCAGGGCCTCGGCAACACCGGCATCGTCTACGCCGCGCTGGTAAGCGGCGAGATCGACCTCTATCCCGAATACTCCGGCACCATCGAGCGCGAGATCCTGAAGAGCACGCGCAGGCTGTCGATGCGCGAGCTGAACGCGCGGCTGGCGCCGCTCGGCCTGGAAGCCAGCGTGCGCCTGGGCTTCAACAACACCTATGCGCTCGCCATGCGCGAATCGCCGGCCGAGCGTCTTGGCGTGCGTACCCTTTCCGATCTCGCGCGGCACCCGCAGCTCGTCTTCGGCCTGTCGCAGGAATTCATCGGGCGCGCCGATGGCTGGCCCGGACTGCGCAGCGCCTACGATCTGCCGCAGCCGACGCCGCGCGGGCTCGATCACGGGCTCGCGTACGAAGCGGTCGCCGCAGGCCAGGTCGACGTCATCGACGCCTACAGCACCGACGCCAAGATCGGGCGCTACCGGCTGCGGGTGCTGGCCGACGATCGCCAATTCTTCCCGGTGTACGACGCACTGCTGCTGTACCGGCAAGGCCTGCCCGAACGTCTGCCGCGAACCTGGGCGGCGCTCAACTCCCTCGAAGGCGCCATCGACGAGCAAACGATGATCGGCCTCAATGCCCGCGCCGAACTCGACGGGCGCAGCTTCGGCGCGATCGCGGATGAGTTTCTCGGACGGGTTGCGGCTGGCGACCCTGACGGTTTCCGGGCCCGGCTGTTCGCGCCGGATCTCGCGCGGCTTGCGTACGAGCACCTGATGCTGGTGCTGGTCTCGCTCGCCGCCGCCGTCGCCATCGGCCTGCCGCTGGGCGTTCTGGCCTGGCGCTGGCCACCGGCGCGGCAGCCGGTGCTGTCTGCGGTGGGGCTTATTCAGACCGTGCCGTCGCTGGCGCTGTTCGCCTTTCTGATTCCGGTATTCGGCCGCATCGGCGCCGTTCCCGCGCTGGCCGCGCTGTTCCTTTACGCACTGCTGCCGATCGTGCGCAACACCTACACCGGCCTGTCCGACATCGGGCCGGACCTGCGCGATTCGGCGCTCGCCCTCGGCCTGAGCGCCGGCTACCGGCTGCGCAAGATCGAGCTGCCGCTCGCCTCGCGCGCCATCCTCGCCGGCATCAAGACTTCGGCGGTGATCAACGTCGGCACCGCCACCATCGCCGCCTTCATCGGCGCCGGCGGCTTCGGCGAGCGCATCGCCCAGGGCCTCGCCCTAAACGACAACGCCACCCTGCTCGCCGGCGCAGTGCCTGCCGCCGCGCTGGCGCTGCTGGTGCATTTCTTCTTCGAGCTGCTCGACCGCCTGCTCGTGCCGGCAGGGCTTCGCCGCGCCGTTCTTCGTTAGAAGCTCTTTTCACCGCGAGGCACGCGGAGGAAAGCGAACTGAAAAGGCGAAATCGGTGCGAACCACCAAGGCACCAAAGCACCAAGAGAAGCTCGAAATCTTGCTTCCGGCATTTTGCTCTGCTCGACCGGATAATCCGCGAGTCGCTGGAAGACAAAATCTGAATCGGAAGTTCCTGGTGCCTGGGTGACTGGATGGTTCGCTCAACAGTTCGGGCTGCCGGTAGCGGCGCGCCTCACAGCGCCGCCCCAACCGGGGTTTTCCTGCGAGTCCGGCGTCCCGAGTCCCGAGTCCCGAGTCCGCCTTTTTTTGACGTTCGCGGTAACGCAAGCGCGATCAGGACGTCTTGCGCGCGACCTGGATCGCCAGCGGCATCTTGAGTTTCTCGGGCAGCACGCGGCCCATGCGTGCGCGCTTCAGCACGTGGTGCGTCAGCTTGTCTTTCTTCAGCTCGATCGACTTTTCCTTGCCGCTGCGCTGGGCGACGCCGGTAATGGTCAGTTCGGGCCGGTCGGACACCGCCACGGCGGCGAGTTTCTCGCCTTCGTCCAATCCCATCACGATCATGCCGCGGCCCTTGCCCATCACCTTCAGCTCGTCGATGGCGAACAGCAGCAGCCGGCCTTTCTCCGACAGCGCCGCGACGAAATTGCCGGACGCTTCCTCATAGACAAAGGGTTCGATGGGCGTTTCATTCTCGGGCATCGTCATGAACTCGCGGCCGGCCCTGCGGTTGGACACCATGTCGGCGAGCTTTGACAGAAATCCGTAGCCGCCGCTGGAGGCCACGATCAGCCGGGTCTCCGGGCTGCCCGCCAGGCAGTACATGATGTGCGCGCCCTCCTGCACGTCGACCAGCGACGAGGCCGGCACGCCGTCGCCGCGCGCCGAGGGCAGCTGCGACACCTCGACGCTGTAGGCCCGCCCCTTGGAATCGAGGAACACCACCGGGTCGACGGTGCGCACCTTGAGTAGCGCCATCAGCCCGTCGCCTTCCTTGAACGACAGCGCATTCGGGTCCACTTCCCAGCCCTGACGGGCGCGCACCCACCCCTTGCGCGAGAAGACGACGGTCACCGGCTCGTTGAGCGTCGGCGTTTCCAGCACCGCTTTCTCCGATTCCTCGATCATGGTGCGGCGCTTGTCGCCGAACATCTTCACGTCGGCCTCGATCTCGCCGGACACCAGCGCTTCCAGCACCTTGCGGTCCTTCAGGATCTTTTCCAGCCCCTTGCCTTCCTTCTGCAGGTCTTTCAGTTCCTGCTCGATGCGGATGTGCTCCAGCTTCGCCAGCTGGCGCAGGCGCATCTCGAGAATATCCTCGGCCTGGCGCTCGCTCAGCTTGAAAGCCTTCATCAGGTCGGCCTTCGGCTCGTCCGAATTGCGGATCAGCTTGATCACCTTGTCGACATTGAGCAGCACCAGCATGCGCCCTTCGAGCACATGGATGCGATCGAGCACCTTGTCGAGCCGGTGCCGGGTGCGCCGGGTGACGGTCTGGAAGCGGAACTGCACCCCCTCCGACAGCACGTCGCGCAGATTCTTGCCCGCCGGCCGGCCGTCCAGCCCGATAGTCACCAGGTTGATCGGCACGTTCGTTTCCATGCCGGTCTTGGCGAGCAGCAGGTTGACGAACTCGGTCTCGTCGATCTTCGAGGTCTTGGGCTCGAACACCAGCCGTACCGGGTGCAGCCGGTCGGATTCGTCGCGTGCGCGATCGAGCATCGAAAGCATCAGCTGCTTCTCGCGTTGCTGCTCCGGCGAAACGGATTTCTTGCCCGGCCGCGGCTGCGGATTGGTGAGGGCGTCGATTTCCTCCAGCACCTTTCTGGCCGAGGTGCCGGGCGGCAGCTCGGTCACCACCAGCTGCCACTGGCCGCGCGCAAGGCGCTCGATGGTCCAGCGCGCCCGCACCCGCACGCTGCCCCGGCCGCTGCTGTAGGCCGCCACCATCTCTTCGCGCGGCGTGATGATCTGGCCGCCGCCGGGAAAATCCGGCCCCTTGATCGAGCGCATGATCTGGCGCACCGACAGGTTCGGGTCCTTGATCATCGCGATCGCGGCGTTCCCCACCTCGGTGAGGTTGTGGCTCGGAATCTCGGTCGCCATGCCGACCGCGATGCCGGCAGCACCGTTGAGCAGCAGCACCGGCAGGCGCGCCGGCAGCACCCTGGGCTCCTGCACGCTGCCGTCGTAGTTGGGGATGAAATCCACCGTGCCCTGGTCCAGCTCCGACAGCAGCACTTCCGAGAACCGGGTCAGCCGCGCCTCCGTATAGCGCATGGCCGCGGCGTCGTCGCCGTCGCGCGAGCCGAAGTTGCCCTCGCCGTCGATCAGCGGGTAGCGCAGCGTAAATTCCTGCGCCATGCGCACCAGCGCGTCGTACACCGATGCGTCGCCGTGCGGATGGAACTTGCCGAGCACATCGCCAACCACCCTCGCCGACTTCTTGCGCGGCGTTCCCGAGGCGGCGTTCATTTCCCACATCGCATAGAGAATGCGCGACTGCACCGGCTTCTGCCCGTCGGACACCCGCGGCAGCGCGCGGTCCTTCACCGTGGCGATCGCGTACTGGAGGTACTGGGTCGAGGCGTACTTGCCGAGCGGCAGCCTGTCCTCGAAACCGCCGGTCATCGGCGCGAAGTGCGGCGGCAGGGAACTGCCATTGCCGCCACCGGCAGCGGGCTTCTTCTCCACGGCCTTCTTTGCCTTGTCGACGACGGCCGCGCCGTCATCGCCGAACATGTCTGGTTGGTCTGCCATTATCGATTTCGCATCAGTCGTGAATCGGAGAACAGGCTCTAGGCTCTAGGCTCTAGGCTCTAGGCTCTAGGCTCTAGGCTCTAGGCTCGAAAATAAAACTACAACGCCACATTCACTCGTCAAGGTGAACGACGCAGTCTATTGCTTTTTTCCTAGTGCCTAGCGTCTGGAGCCTAGCGCCTGTCTTTTATTTCAAACTCCTGCACCACTACGTCCACCCCGCCGTCGCTCAGGGTGAAGCGCCAGGTGCCGGGGCGCAGGTCCTCCGGTGTCTTTGCCTGGTAGCCGGCGCAACCGCGCACGACGCCGCCCTCTACCTTGAACATCCGCGGCAGGCTGTAGCCCGCCGTTTCGATGCCGTTCGCCTGCTTCATCGGCGGGTGGCTGAGCGTTTCCACCAGCGCGACGCCGCCGTTCTCGGCGTCGATCGGCGCCTCGAAGCAGAAACCGAAGCGCACCGGCTTGCCGGTCGCAATCTCGCGGGTACGCTTCACCAGGGTATTGTCTGCGCCATATACGCCGTACTCGGTCACCTTGCCCTTTGCCTGCGCGAGTGCAGCCGGCGCCGGCGCGCCCAGCACCGCTGCCATCACCATGATCGCCGAGAAACGGAATACAGCGGTTCCGGGTTCCAGGTTACGACTTCCGGGTGCACCACCGGATCGAGCGCGTACCGCGCGTGCAGATCCCTTCCCGGTGCCTGGAGCTTCGCGCCTTTTGCCTGCCTTCAAGATATGTCCGCCTCTACCAGATTGCCGTAGGTTTCCATCCATTCCCGGCGCTGGGCGGCATTCTCGCGGGCCATCATCATGTTGAAGATATCGCGCGAGATGTCGACGCCGTCGTCCAGCGAGACTTGCAGCACCCGGCGGGTGTCGGGATTGAGCGTGGTTTCCCACAGCTGCTCCGGGCTCATTTCGCCCAGGCCCTTGAACCGGCTCACCGTCCAGGCGCCCTCGCGTACGCCCTCGTCCGCCAGTTTTTCCTCGAGCATCGCCAGTTCCTGCTCGTCGAGCGCGTAGAGCTTGCGCGCCGGCTTATTCTTGCCCTGCGCGGGCACGTCGATGCGAAACAGCGGCGGCTGCGCCACGTGCACATGGCCGTTGGCGATCAGTTTCGGGAAATGCCGGAAAAACAGCGTGAGCAGCAGCACCTGGATGTGCGCGCCGTCGACGTCGGCGTCGGCCAGGATGTTGATGCGCCGGTAGCGCAGTCCCGAAAGGTCGACGCTGTCGTCCGCCTTGTGATGGTCGACGCCGATCGCCAGCGCGATCGCCTCGATTTCCTTGTTCGAGTAGAGCGCCTCGGGCGCATCCTGCCAGGTGTTCTTTGGCTTGCCTTTCAGCGGCAGCACCGCCTGGAATTCCTTGTCGCGTGCCGCCTTGGCCGAGCCGCCGGCGGAATCGCCCTCGACGATGAACAGCTCGTTGCGCTCCGGGTCGTCCGAGGCGCAGTCGGTGAGCTTGCCGGGCAGCACCGCCACCCCGGAGATCTTGCGCCGCTCCACTTTCTGCGCGGCGCGGGTGCGGTTCATCGCCTGGCGGATCACCAGTTCGGCGATGCGCCGGCCCTCGTCGACATGCTGGTTCAGCCACAGTTCGATCGGGTCGCGCACCATCTGCGCCACCAGTTTCACCGCGTCGCGCGAGATCAGTTCGTTCTTCACCTGCCCCTTGAACTGCGGATCGAGCATCTTGCAGGCGAGCACGTAGTTCGCCCTCGACCACACGTCCTCCGGCACGATCTTCAGCCCGCGCTGTCCCATCGCGTGCAGGTCGATGAAGTTCCTGATCGCGCTGTAGACGCCTTCGCGCAGCCCGGAGACGTGCGTGCCGCCATGCCGGGTCGGAATCATGTTGACGTACGACTCGGCGACGACGTCGCCCTCCGGCGTCCAGGAAATCGCCCACATGGCGCCCTCGCCCTCGGCGAAGCTGTCGCTTTCGGACTGCGCGGTGATATAGCGTTCGCCGTAGAACGGATCGGCGACCGGATCGCTGCCGGCAATGGCGGCGGAAAAGTACCCGCGGATGCCTTCGGGAAAATGCCAGGTCTGGGTCTCGGTCTTGCCGCCCTTCTCGATGCCCAGGGTAAATTTCACGCCCGGCAGCAGCATCGCCTTCGCGCGCAGCAGCGCGGCGATGTCGGCGGCGACGATCTTCGCCGAATCGAAGTACTTCGGGTCTGGCCAGAAGCGCACCCGGGTGCCGGTATCGCGCGGCTCGACCCTGCCCAGGGACTTGAGCGGCTCCTTCACCTGGCCGTTGGGCGAGAACGCGATGCGGTGGCGCGCGCCCTCGCGCTTGACCTCGACCTCCAGCCGGGTCGACAGCGCGTTGCTCACGCACACGCCGACGCCGTGCAGGCCGCCGGCGATGCGATAGGCGGCGTCCTTGTCGGTCTTGCGGAACTTGCCGCCGGAATGCAGCGTGGTGAAGATCACCTGCACCGCCGGCACCTTTTTCTTCGGATGGATGTCGACCGGAATGCCGCGGCCGTCGTCGACCACTTCCGCCGAGCCGTCCTCGAACAGCGTCACCGATACGTTGCGGGCGAAGCCGGCCAGCCCTTCGTCGGCGGCGTTGTCGATGATCTCGACCAGCGCGTGGTTCGGGTTCACCGGGTCGGTGTACATGCCCGGCCGGTGCAGGATCGGCGACAGATCCTCGAGAATCTCGATGTCTTCGGCAGTGTAGGTGCTGGTCTTCTTGGCCATCGGGTCGGTCAGTCGGGTTGGCTTCGCGCGCGGCACGCGCGCGCTGGTATCGCGGAGAACGGCTGCGGAGACACCGGCCTGCGGATCCAGCGGCAGGCTGACATCCGCATTTCACTACGCGCGACCGGCGGGCGCTTTTTCACGGCGCGTATTCTAGGCGAGGCGGCGGCGGTTTATGAAGTGTCATCGATTGCCGACAGTTCGGCGCCGGCGACGGCGTATGCATTCGGCGCGCGCCGCGCTAGGCCGCGGAACCCTCGCTGCGCGCCGGCGAGGTCGGCTTGGCGCGAATGCGCGGCACCGGGCGCGACGGCGAGCGCGGATGCAGCAGGGGAATTTTCAGGAACTCCTGCGCCATGAAATCCACGAACAGCTTGACCTTGCGCGACAGCAGGCGCGCGGACGGGTAAACGGCGCTGATCCTGACCGGCGCCGGCCCGTACTGCGGCAGCACCTGCACCAGCCGCCCGGTCTCGATGTCTTCCCTGACGATGAACGCCAGCAGATTGTCGATGCCGATGCCTTCCAGTGCCGCCGAGCGGATGGTCAGCCCGCTGTTGGCGCGAAAGTCGCCGAACACCCGCACCGGCAGGGCGCCCTTGTGGGTGTCGAAATGCCATTCGTTGCCGAATAAATAGGTGTAGGTGATGCAGTTGTGCTCGCGCAGTTCGGCCGGCTCCTGCGGCGTGCCGCGGCGGGCGAGGTATTCCGGCGAGGCCACGCAGATGCGCGCGCTGCTGCCGACATGGCGCGCCACCAGCTGCGAATCCTCCAGCTCGCCGAAGCGGATGGCCACGTCGATGCCTTCCTGCACCAGGTCCACGTACCGGTCGTTGAGCGACAGGTCGATCGCCAGTTCCGGGTACTTGCGCCGGAAGTTGAAGATCAGCGGCACCATATGGCTGTGCCCGAAGGCCACCGGCGCATTGATGCGAAGCGTGCCGGTGGGGCGGTTTTGCAGGTTGGTGACCTCGGCCTCCATGTCCTGCACTTCGTCCAGGATGCGCTTGCAGCGCTCGTAGTATTCCCTGCCGGCATCGGTCAGCGAGAGCTTGCGGGTGGTCCGGTTGAGCAGCCGCACCCCCAGCATTTCTTCCAATGCCGTCAACTGCTTGCTTACCGTGGGCTGGATCATGCCCATCTCCCGCGCGACCGCCGAAAAGCTGCCCGACTCGACGATCCGCACAAACAGCTGCATCAGGTGAAATCTGTCCATATCCGGCGACTTTCATGTCTGTCCAGCATGAATCATATGCGCTTCGGCCGTATTCTCAACTGGAAAGCATGAAACTAAAGTGACAGCCGTGATGATCCGAGGCTTGGAGCCTGAACCCACATGCAAACCGCAGCCGTAGCCGAAACTTTGCTGGACCTGCTGATCCGCTTCTACCGGCCGAAGACCGGACTGCCGCAGCAGTCCCTCGAGGACGCCCGCCGCGCCACCCTGGCAACCGATGAGCGGCAGCGCTGGGTGTCGCGCCAGTCCTATCTGCCGTGAGCTGAAACACCGCACAGGGCGCCTGGCGGCGCCGCCGAACTCTCTCTTTCTCCTCCTCCTCCGAGAGAGAGCTTTCAGGGGTCTTCGGGCCCCTGTTTTTTTGGCGCATTTTTTTGGCACATGCCACGTCGCTTAAAATCGGCGGCATGCGCGCCCGCCGTCCCGACCGTTCGCGGCACTGAGCGATGACCTGGCTGTCCCGTGTCGGAGAATTCATGGGCGGGCTCGGCCTGTTCCTGCTCGGCATGTGGCTGATGACCGAGGGGCTGAAGCTCGCCGCCGGGCAGGCGCTGCAGCACATACTCTCCACCTGGACGCAGACCCGCCGCCGCGCGCTCGCATCCGGCGCGCTGATCACCGCGGCAGTGCAGTCGTCGAGCGCGGTCACCGTCGCCACCATCGGTTTCGTCAATGCCGGCATCCTGACGCTGACCCAGGCCGCCTGGGTGATCTTCGGCGCCAATGTCGGCACTTCGACCACCGCCTGGCTGGTGGCGCTGGTCGGGTTCAAGATCAAGATCGAAGCCTTGGCCCTGCCGCTGATCGGCATCGGCATGGCCTTGCGCCTGAGCGGCGAACGCTACCGCCGCGGCGCGATCGGCTCGGCGCTGGCCGGCTTCGGCGCGCTGTTCCTCGGCATCGAGCTGCTGAAGAGCGCCGCCGACGGCCTCGATGCCCTGGTCGATCCGCAGGCGCTGCAGGCCGGCGGCGTGCAGGGCATTCTGGTGTTTACCCTGGTCGGGGTACTGCTCACCGCGCTCATGCAGTCCTCGAGCGCGGCCATCGCCATCGCGCTCACCGCGGTGGCCGGCGGGCTGCTGCCGCTGGCCGCCGGCGGCGCGATGGTGATCGGCGCCAACATCGGCACCACGATCACGGCGGTGCTCGCGGTGCTCGGCGCCACGCCCAACGCCCGCCGGGCCGCCGCGGCGCACGTCGCCTTCAACGCGTGCACCGCCGCGGTCGCCATGATCACCCTGGCGCCAATGCTGGCACTCGCCTCGCACTTCAGTCTCGCGATCGGCATGGAGCCGGATGCAGCCACGGTGCTGGCGCTGTATCACACCACTTTCAACCTGCTCGGCGTGGTGCTGATGTGGCCGCTGTCGGGCCGCCTGATCGCTTTTCTGGAGCAGCGCTTCCGCACCACGGAAGAGGACGAAAGCCGCCCGGTGTATCTCGACGTCAACGTGCAGCAGGTGCCGGCGCTGGCGCTGAACGCACTCGCGCTGGAGACGCGCCGGCTCGGCACCCTGGCGCTGGCGCTGGCCGAACAGGCGCAGCGCGGCCAGATGCTGCGCCCCGAAAAGGCCGGGGCCGTCGACCGGATTGCCGCCGCCATTGCCGGATTCGCTGCGCGCATGTCGCAGGCAAAACTGTCGCCGCAGCATGCAGATGCGCTGCCCGAGCTGTTGCGCGTCGCGCGCTACTACGACGAGGTGGCGAGGGTCGCCACCGAGATATCGGAGCTGCCGGCCGGCGCGCCCGAAGATCCCTCGCTCGAGGCGGCGCTGGCCGAGCTGACCGCCGACGCACTGGCGGTGTTCGGTGCCGCGGATACGGCCTCGGGCGGCTATGCTGCCGATGCCCTTGCCGGCCTCGCCGACCAGTTCGAGCAGCGTTACCAGGGCGTCAAGATGCAGCTGCTCGGCGCCGGTGCCCACGGCCAGATTTCGGTGACGCGGATGGACGATCTGCTGCAGCGGTTCAGCTTCACGCGCCGCGCGGTCGACCAGGCGCACAAGGCCGCGCAGCGGCTGTCGTCGCTGGCCGCCGTGCTGTCGCCGCCCGCGCGCTAGCTCGCCGGCGCCCGCGTACCGCCGGCCGGCGACTTGATCTGCGACAACCGCCATGGCCGCCGCGCTTGTTATGGTGCGGCTCGCACCCGGCACCGTTTGGAAGGCAGGCCGGGTCGCGTCACCATTCCGGAGCAGATAGCCCCCATGGACACCGCCACCCCGCCCGCTTCACGCCAGGACTGGCATGCCCATCCCGCCGCGGATGCGCTGGCCTTCTTTGCGTCGACCTCGAAAGGGCTCGCCGACGACGAAGCCGCGCGGCGCCTCGCTGTGTACGGCCCCAACCGGCTGCGCCCGCCGCGCAAGCGCAGCGCGCTGGTGCGGCTGCTCCGCCAGTTTCACAACGTGCTGATCTATGTGCTGCTGGGCGCCGCGGTCATCACCGCCGGGCTCGGCCACTGGGTCGATACCGGGGTGATTCTCGGCGTTGTAGTGATCAATGCCATCATCGGCTTCATCCAGGAAGGCAAGGCGGAAGAAGCGCTCGACGCCATCCGCAACATGCTCTCGCTGCATGCGATCGCGTTGCGCGGCGGCCACCGCCGCGACATCGCGGCCGATCAGCTGGTGCCCGGCGACGTGGTGCTGCTGCAGTCCGGCGACAAGGTGCCGGCCGATCTGCGCCTGCTCGACGTGCGCAGCCTGCGCGTCGAGGAAGCGGCGCTCACCGGCGAATCGGTGCCGGTGGAAAAATCGATCGACGCGGTCGGCGCGCAGGCGGCCCTCGGCGACCGCAGCTCGATGGCCTACTCCGGCACCCTCGTCACTTACGGCCAGGCACTTGGCCTGGTGGTGGCCACCGGCGACCGCACCGAGATCGGGCGCATCAGCGCCATGCTGGAAAGCGTGCAGACCCTGACCACGCCCCTGCTTCGGCAGATGGAAGTGTTCGGGCGCTGGCTCACGTTCGCCACCCTGGTGCTCGCCGCGCTGACCTTCGCATTCGGCGTCGCCATCCACAGCTACACCGTCGCGGAGATGTTCCTCGCCGCGGTCGGCCTGGCGGTGGCCGCCATCCCGGAGGGCCTGCCGGCCATCATGACCATCACGCTCGCCATCGGCGTGCAGCGCATGGCCCGGCGCAATGCAATCATCCGCCGGCTGCCGGCGGTCGAGACGCTGGGCTCGGTCACCGTGATCTGCTCCGACAAGACCGGCACGCTCACGCGAAACGAAATGGCGGTACAGGGCGTGGTCACCGCCGAGCACCACTTCACCGTGAGCGGCACCGGCTATTCTCCGAACGGCGGCTTCTCGCTGGGCGATGAAGACGCGCAGGTCGAAGACCATCCGGAACTGGCCGACATCGGCCGCGTCGCCCTGCTGTGCAACGACGCCTCGCTGCACCAGCAGGACGGGCACTGGCACGTCAACGGCGATCCGACCGAAGGCGCGCTGATCGCACTGGCGATGAAGTCCGGTCTCGACCCGGCATTCGAGGCCGAGGCGCTGCCGCGCACCGACGTGATTCCGTTCGAGTCCGAACACCGCTTCATGGCGACCCTGCATCACGACCATGCCGGGCACGGCTATGTGTTCGTGAAAGGCGCGCCCGAGAGGGTCCTGGAGATGTGCCGGTTCGAACGGGTCGACGGCGAAGACCGCCCGCTCGAGCACGCGCGCTGGCGGGCGCGGATGGAGACGCTCGCCACCGCGGGTCAGCGCATGCTGGCGGTCGCGGTGAGGCCCATGCCGCGCGAGCACCGGGTGCTGCGCTTCTCCGACGTGGAGGACGGTTTCACCCTGCTCGCGGTGCTCGGCCTGACCGATCCGCCGCGCGACGAAGCCATCGATTCGGTCCGGCGCTGCCATGAGGCCGGCATCCGGGTAAAGATGATCACCGGCGACCACGCCGCCACCGCCTGCGCCATCGGCGCCCAGCTCGGCCTGGATACGCGCGCCGGCGCGCTCACCGGCGTGGAGCTCGAACAGATGAGCGACGCCGATCTGGCGCAGGTCGTCGGCAGCACCGAGGTGTTCGCCCGCGCCAGCCCCGAGCACAAGCTGCGGCTGGTGAAGGCGCTGCAGTCCCACGGCGAGGTGGTGGCGATGACCGGCGACGGCGTCAACGACGCCCCGGCGCTGAAGCGCGCCGACGTCGGCGTCGCCATGGGCCAGAAGGGAAGCGAGGCGGCCAAGGAGGCGGCCGAGCTGGTGCTGGCCGACGACAACTTCGCGTCCATCGCTGCCGCGGTGCGCGAGGGGCGCACCGTCTACGACAACATCAAGACAGTGATCAGCTGGACCCTGCCCACCAACGGCGGCGAGGCCGGCATCGTGATGATCGCCATCCTGCTCGGCATGACGCTGCCGATCACCCCGGTGCAGATCCTGTGGATCAACATGATCACCGCGGTGACGCTGTCGCTGTCGCTCGCGTTCGAGCAGCCAGAGCAAGGGGTCATGCAGCGCCCGCCGCGCGACCCGCGCGAACCGCTCATCTCCGGCTTTCTGCTATGGCGCATCGTGCTGGTGTCGGTGATCATGGTGGCCGGCGCCATGGGGCTGTTTCTGTGGGAGAGCGCGCGCGGGCTGCCGCTGGATGCCGCGCGCACGGTGGCGGTCAACACCATCGTCATCAGAGAGATCGTGTACATGTTCAACTGCCGGCATCTGACCGCGACCACGCTGTCGAGGGAAGGCTTCCTCGGCAACCGCTACGCGCTGCTGGCGGTGGGCCTGCTGGTGATGCTGCAAATCGCCTTTACCTACGCGCCCTGGATGCAGGCGCTGTTCGGCACCGCCGCACTCGACACCGACGCGTGGCTGCGCATCGCCGTGTTCGGCGTGGCGCTCTACGCCATCGTCGAAGTCGAGAAGCGCATCATCAACGGCAGCCTGGAACGATCCGGGCGCGCGGCCGCCGCCGGCTAGCCATGCACGACATGGGCGCCTACGGCGAGTTTGCCGGCCTGATGCTGCTGTCGGCGCTGTTCGGCGGCATCGCGCTGTGGCTGCGCCAGCCGCTGATCGTCGCCTTCATCGCGGTGGGCGTGGTGGTGGGGCCGGCGATGCTCGGCTGGGTCAGCGCCTGGGACCCGCTCGACCTGCTGGCGCAGGTCGGCGTCACCGTGCTGCTGTTCGTGGTGGGCCTTCGGCTCGACATCGGGCTGGTGAGAAATCTCGGCCCTGTGGCGCTCGCCACCGGGCTGGGCCAGCTCGGCTTCACCATCGCCTTCGGATTCCTCATCACCCAGGCACTCGGCATGGGCAGCCTCGAGGGCTTCTACATCGCGGTCGCGCTCACCTTCTCCAGCACCATCATCATCGTCAAGCTGCTGTCGGACAAGCGCGAGCTCGATTCTCTGCATGGGCGTATCGCCGTCGGGTTTCTGATCGTGCAGGACATTGCCGTGGTGGTGGCGATGATGGCAATGGGCTCGCTCCATGGTTTTTCCGCGGCCGAGGGCGCGCTGCCCGCGGCAGGCGCCATCGCAGCCAAGATGGGGTTCGCGGTGCTGGCGGTGGTGCTGCTCATGCGCTTCGTCCTGCCGCGGCTGGTGCACGGCATCGCGCGCTCGCAGGAACTGATGCTGATCTTCGCCATCGCCTGGGGCACCAGCCTCGCCACCCTGGGCGGCGTGCTCGGCTTCAGCAAGGAAGTCGGCGCCTTCCTGGCCGGCTTTTCGCTCGCCTCCACCGCCTACCGCGAATCGATCAGCTCGCGGCTGACCAGCGTGCGCGACTTTCTGCTGCTCTTCTTCTTCGTCGATCTCGGTGCGCGACTTGAGCTGTCCAGCATTTCCGGCGACGTGCTCGACGCGGTGGTGCTGTCGCTGTTCGTGCTGATCGGCAATCCGCTCATCGTGATGGCGATCATGGGATACATGGGCTATCGCCGGCGCACCGGATTCCTCGCCGGACTCACGGTGGCGCAGATCAGCGAGTTCTCGATCGTGTTCGTCGCCATGGGCATCACGCTCGGTCACGTCGGCACCGGCACGCTCGGGCTGGTGACACTGGTCGGCATCATCACCATCGCCCTGTCGACCTACCTGATTCTCTACTCGCAGCAGATCTACGCGCGGCTTGCGCCCGCGCTCACGCCGTTCGAGCGCGCCACGCCGTTCCGCGAGCTTGCGGTGGACGATCGCACCCCGCAGACAGGCAGCACCCAGGTCATCGTGTTCGGCATGGGGCGTTACGGCGGCAGGCTGGCCGCCCGCCTGCGCCACGCCGGCTTCACGGTGCTCGGCGTCGATTTCGATCCGGAGAATGTCCGCCTGCTGCGCCGGCGCGGCATCGACGTCGTCTACGGCGACGCCGACGACCCGGATTTTCCGGCGACGCTGCCGCTCTCCGGCGCGCGCTGGGTGGTGAGCACGCTGCGCGAGCCGGACACCAATTCCGCCCTCGCGCAGTCCCTGCGCGAGCATGGGTTCGCCGGCCGGCTTGCGCTGACCGCGCACTCCGAGGCGGATGCCCATCTTCTGCAGTCGGCGCACGCCCATGCGACCATACTGCGGCCGTTCCACAATGCCGCCGATTTCGCCGCCGATCACATCGCCGAATCGCTGCGCAAGGACTGATCAGCCATGAACAACTTTACGTTGCTCGCTGCCACCGACTTCTCCGAAGCGTCCCGGCGCGCGATCGACCGCGCCGCGCTGCTCGCCGACGGCCTGCGGCTGCGCCGCATCGAGCTGGTCCATGTGGTCAGCCGCGGCTCGCTGAAGGCGCTCAAGCGGCTGTTCAGCAGCGAGGCGGGGTCGCTGGAGGCGCGGCTGCTCGAGGAGGCCACCGTCGAGCTGCACCGCCTGACCGACCGCGTCGGCGACCAGTTCGGCATCGAGTCGGGCAGCTTCGTCGCCATCGGCAACCCGGCGGGCGAGATCGCCGACTATGCCGACCGCTTGAACGCGAACCTGCTGGTGCTGGGCGCGCGCGGCACCAACGCCGCGCGCGATCTGCTGCTCGGCACCACGGCCGAGAACGTCATCCGCCGGACGCACCGCCCGGTGCTGGTGGTGCGGGGCGATCCCGCCCGGCCCTATCGCAGCGTGCTGGCCGCCACCGATTTCTCGGCGCAATCGGCCGCCGCGATGAACCTGGCGCAAACGCTTGCGCCGCAGGCGTCGATGGCGCTGCTGCACGCCGTGGAGCTGCCGTTCGAGGGCAAGCTGCAGTACGCCGGGGTCGCCGCCGAGACCGTGTCGCGCTATCGGGCGCAGGCCGAGCGCGCCGCCGAGATCCAGGCGCGCGATTTTGCTTCCCGCGCGGCGTTCGACGGCACGGTGCGGGTCGAGTACGGCTACCCGCCGCGCGTCATCCGCGAGCAGATGGAGGGGACGCGGCCCGACCTCGTTGCGGTCGGCAAGCACGGGCAGTCGGCCATCGAAGAGCTGCTGATCGGCAGCGTCAGCGCGCACGTGCTGGCGAACGCGGCCTGCGACGTGCTGGTGGCGGGTCAGCCGGCCGCCGCCGCGGCGCCGGCCGCGTAGCCTGAACCTCCTGCTGCAGCCACTGCACGAAATCGGCGGCTTCCGGCCTGTCGCGCGCCGCGCGCGACACGATCGCGAAGTAGCTGCGGTTCACCGGCGATGACTGGGTGAACGGCATCGCCAGACGGCGCTCGGCGAACAGGTCGCCCAGCATGGAGCGTATGCCGAGCGCGACGCCCTGGCCGTCGGCCGCGGCGCGCACCGCATGATCCAGATGGCTGAAGTGCATGGAGCCGGCGGGCTTCAGGTCCGGCACGCCTGCCGCCTCGAGCCAGGTCGACCATGCGTGCCACGGCAACGGCCGGTCGGGATCGTCATAGTGCAGCAGCACATGGTGCCGGAGGTCTGCCGGCGTCTTCAGCGGCCGAGCGCGGTCGCGCAGCAGCCTCGGCGAGCACACCGGCACCACGGCGCCGCCGAACAGTTCGATCGCACCCGGCGGCGCCGCCTGCGGCGCGCAGTAACGCACCGCGACATCGATGCGGTCGCGCTCCAGGTCGAGCAACGCGCCGGTGGCCGACAGGCGCACGTCCACGCCGGGGTGCACTGCGCTGAAGCGCGGCAGCTTCGGCACCAACCACAGCGCGCTGAACGCGACCGACGCGGTGACATTGAGCGTGCGCGTCTGCGCGGCGCGGATGCGCGCCAGCGCATCGTCCACCTGGTGCAGCGCATTCGCCACCGCCGCGCGCAGCTGCTCCCCGGCATCGGTCAGCGTGAGACCCCGGTTGCGGCGCTTGAACAGTCTCACGCCGAGGCGTTGCTCCAGCGTGGCGATCTGGCGGCTGACCGCCGACTGCGTGAGAAACAGCTCGGCCCCGGCGCGGGTGAAGCTGAGATGCCGCGCCGCCGCCTCGAACCCGCGAAGCAGGTCCAGCGGGGGCAGTTCAGAGCGCGGTTTTGCCATTCCTCAGGCTCATGCGAAGCATTCCGGAATTTCGTTTGTACATCTGGAATGAGCAGGAGAACAATGCTCTCCGTAATGATCAAACGGAATGACTACCCGGTCAATGCCGAACAGGAGGCTAGCATGCAGATCAGCATTCCCGACAGCAAACTGGCGCTGGCGCGCGAGGGCCTGCTGGCGCTGCGCGACGCGCGCGGCGCCCGCCTCACCGCGCATTCCGGCGCGTTCTGGGTCACACAGGAAGGCAGCGGCAAGGATCATGTCATCGACGCCGGCCAGTCGCTGACCGTGTGCGCCGACGGGCTGACGGTCGTCACCGCGCTGCAGGCCGGTGAGATTACCGTGCACGCGCCGGCGCCGGCACCCATGCGCGCCGGCCTTCTCCGCCGCGTGCAGCAGTTCTGGCGGCAGCTGAGGCCTTCGGCGTCGGCACGCGCTGCCGCCGTTGCACCCCTGTCTCTGCTGCACGACCCTGATCCATGCACCTGAGCCGGGTTTCTGCCCGGCCGCGGTCCCTCACTCTCGCCCAGGGGATGGCGGGCTGCGCGCCCACGCGCCACGCCAGGTGGCGCTCGGGATGAAGCCGTTGGTGAATCTCTCGGAAGTGCCGCTGCGCGAGCATCGGCATGGCGAGCGCTACGCGGCACGCCTGGGCGCGATTGCGCCGCTCATCGGCGCGCGCAAGCTCGGCTGCCGCATCGCCGTCGTGCCGCCGGGCAGTCGCGCATGGCCGTTTCATAGCCATTACGCCAACGAGGAACTGTTCCTGATCCTGGAAGGCAGCGGCACCCTGCGCATGGGTAACGCGGAGTATCCGCTGCGCAGCGGCGACCTGGTGTGCGCGCCGGCCGGCGGGCTTGACACCGCCCACCAGATCGTGAACACCTCTTCGGCGGACCTCAGGTACCTGTGCATCAGCACCATGCTCGAACCCGACGTCACCCTGTACCCGGACAGCGGCAAGTTCGGCGTGTTCGCCGGCGCGCCGCCCGGCGGCCGCAGGGAAGCGCGGCTGTTCGAGGCCGCGGCGCGGCTGAGCGACCGTGTCGACTACTGGGAAGGCGAAGACTGAATTCGACGGTCGGGTGCCACGATCCGGGCATGTCTTCGGATTCGCCTGCAAGCGTGCACAGTTTCCTGTGCCAACCGCATGCCCAGGTCGTGGCTGTCCGGGGCACCGGATACAAAAAAATAAGCCGCCCGGAGGGCGGCTTATCTACCGAGCGGAAAGAACGCTCAGAACCTGAACACGATGCTGGCAGAGATCAGGTCGGCGTCTTCGTCATCGACCTCGAAACGCTCCCACTCCGCCCGGATGCTGAGTTGCGGAGTGAAGTGAAACGCGCCGCCCACGCCGAACATGAGGTCGGTGCCGTCGTCGCTGGCAGAGATGCCCGGCGCATTGACTTCGGCGTCCCACATGTAGACACCCAGCTTGCCGAAGATGGAGAACTGCGGATTGATCGGCAGAATGCCGACCGCGGCGGCCTGGAAGCCATCGGCCTCCGCGGTCGCCGTGCCGCCCGGCCCGCTCACCGAAATCTCGCCGAGATCGACCCAGCCAAGTTCCACGCCGAAGTTCTGGTTGAAGTTGTAGCCACCGAAAATTTTGAAGCCGGTGTCTTCATCGTCGCAAGAGGTTGCGCCGGCGAGCGCGGGATCGCCGCACAGATCGATAGACGACAATCCGGCGCCGCCACCGATGTAAAACGGCGTGCTCTGCGCGGCCGCCGGCAATGCCGGCAACAGCAGACTCGCCATCAGCAATGCGGCTAATGAAGTCACTCGCCCGAACAGGAAGTTTCGCATCTTGTTGCTCCTTTCACACTTAGGGGAGGTCTATCGAGAGACCGCCCGTCGCCAACCGGCGACATCCCTTCGGTCTCTCTACTTTCATCCTTAGTGCAAGGAACCCTGCCCGTCAAATGAAATTCGAGTGCAGTTGCGCCGATGACACGCACGATCGCCAGTCGTGCAATCGCGCGCTGCGCGTTACCAGGCGCCGGTTTCCCTGAGCAGCGCGGCGATCTCTTCGGCGATGCGCCGATAGCCGCGCGCGTTCGGATGGATCGGATCGGACTTGAGCGCGTTGTCGCGCAACACTTCGTGAAGCACATCGTCTTCCAGCGGCAGGCCGAAGTCTTTGGCGATGCGCCTGTAGAACTCCGCATTGCCGCCGAACAGCGCGGGTTTCGGCACCGAGATCAGCACCACGTCGGTCCCCTGCGACTTCGCCATCTGCACCATCTCCCGCAGGTTCGCCTCGATGGTCGGCGCATCCACCTTGCGCAGCATGTCGTTGCCACCGAGGCACAGCAGCAGCAGTCGCGGCCGGAATTCGTCCAGCACCTCGGGCAGGCGCCGCAGCCCGCCGTCGGTGCGCTCGCCCGGCACGCCCAGGCCGATGACCTCCCGCCCCAACAGATCAGACAGCACCGCGGGATAGCTTTCCTCAGCGCTTGCCCCGGTGCCGTAGGTCAGGCTGTCGCCAAAGGCCACGATCACATCGTTTGAACCGAGCGGCGCAAGCCGCGGGACGTCGCCGCCGCAGGCCGAGAGCAACGCCGCCGACAGCAGCAGGGCGGCCGTGGCCAGCCGAATCCGCCACCGCGGCTCGCCGGCGGCGAATGTCCTGATTCCGATCATTGCTTTCTCCCGGTCACTGTCTTGCTCTCGCGCCGATGCGCTCGGCGATCGCCAGCACCCGGTACATCGAGCGCACCACCGGCAGCTCGATCAGTTCGCCGTCCACCACCACCAGGCCGGTCTGATCCGCCTCGAATGCGGCGCACACCCTGCGCGCCTTCTCGATGGTCGCCGCATCCGGCGTGAATGCGGCGTGAATGGCCGAAAGCTGCGATGGATGAATCGACGCCTTGCCGGTAAAACCGAGCGCCGCGCAGCGCATCGCCTCCTCGCGCAGCCCCTCGGGGTCGTCCAGGTTCAGATACGGCACATCCAGCAGGTCGATGCCGGCGCTCGCCGCCGCATGCACCAGCCGCGAGCGGGCATAAAGCAGCGGCTCCCAGGCCTTGCGGCAGCGCAGGTCCGCGGACATGTCCACCGCGCCGAGAATCATCGAATCGATGCGCGGGCTGGCGCGTGCGATCTCCACCGCCCGTTCCAGCGCCTGGTTGGTTTCGATGATCACGCAGTAGCGGATCTCCCGGGCCGCGCCGGTCGCAAGCAGCGAATCGAGCAGTTGCACTTCCTCCGCTGAGCGGATCTTCGGGATCATGATCGAAGGCGGCGGCGACTTCGATTCGATGATCGCCGTCAAATCCTTGAGCCCTTCCGGCGTGGACAGCGCATTGATGCGCGCCATGCGCTCCACCCGCGGGTGGCTCGCCTGCTCGAACAACGGCAGCGCTAGCGCGCGGCCCTCGTCCTTGCGCGGGCGGGCGACCGCATCCTCCATGTCGACGCAGACGATGTCGGCGCCGGCATCGAGCGCCTTCCAGTACCGGTCCGGCCGCAGGGCGGGAACGAACAGCAGGCTGCGGCGAGGGCGAACGACATGCTCGGTTGGGGTTGTCATCTATGGTTTCCGGAATTCAATGGACAGAAGCGAAACACGAAGGCACGAAGTAGTTCCCTGGTAGCTGGCCGAACCGGGGCACGTCATGGCACCCGAATCGGAACAACGCGCGCGAGGCACCGCAAAGCAGCCTGCCGTGTGTTTCACGTCCCGAGCTTTCCAGGCCACGCAGGAAGACGGGATGTTACCAGCGGGGCCCGCGGGTACGACCGCCCCCGCGGTTCGAGCAGTCGTGCCAGAATGGCCGCCGTAAAAGATTGAAACGGGGCTGGGCAAACATGGAACAAAAAGTCGCCATTGTGACCGGCGCGGCCGGCGGAATCGGGGAAGCTACGGCTCACACCCTCGGAAAAGCCGGCATACGGGTCGCCCTGGCGGACCTGCGCCCCGATGCGGCCGAATCGGTGGCGCAGCGCCTGCGCGGCGAAAAGCTGGAGGTCATGCCGGTAACCGTGGACATCGCCGACCAGGCCAGCGTCGATGCCATGACCGGGACGGTGGTCGACCGCTGGGGGCGCATCGACATTCTCGTCAACAACGCCGGCATCGAAAGCTCGAAGCCCTTCCTGGAGATCGGCCTGGAAGAATACGAGCGGGTGATGCGCATCAACACCACCGGCGCCTGGCTGTGCTGCCAGGCGGTGATCCCGGTCATGCTGCGCCAGAAGAGCGGCAGCATCGTGAACGTCAGCTCGGTCGCGGGGCAGCGCGGCGGCGGCCTGCTCGGCACGTCCGCCTATTCGACCTCGAAAGGCGCGGTCATCGCGCTGACCAAGGCGCTGGCCCGCGAGTTCGCCCGCAAGGGCATTCGGGTCAACGCGGTGTCGCCCAGCCTGACGATGACCGACTTCGCCCGCCGCCAGCTCGAAAAGCTCGACCCGTCGACGCTGGACCGCGTGATCGCGATGACGCCCATCGGCCGCGTGGCCGAGCCGCCCGAGATCGCGGCGGTCATCGCCTTTCTCGCCTCGGACGCCGCCGGTTTCGTCACCGGGCACGTCTACAACGTCGACGGCGGCACCGCGATGTAGCACACGCGCCGCCGGCCGCGCGGCGCCCGCCTCCTGATGCGCGTGGAACGAGTCTGGAAAGAATGAACTCGCACCCCTGGCTTCCGCTCACGTTGGCATCGCAACCATGAGCAAGCGCCGAAACAGGCCGCTTCGCGGCGTTTTGAGTGGTTCGGCGCTGTCGTCCTGCGGCCGTGACTCAACCCGGTTGGCCAAGGCCAACGAAAAGCTTCGTGCCTTCGTGCCTTAGTGTTTCGTTTCTGTCGTTTCTTCTTCCAGGGCGGCCTCAGCGCGGACCGAGCGCGCGGCGGATCTCGGCCATGGTGGCCGGTTCGCTGCCCGCCGCGCGGACCAGGGCGACCGCTTCCTCGACCAGCTTCACGTTGGTCGTTCGCGCGCCGAAGCGCGTGTCCTCCAGGCCCACCCGCACATGGCCGCCGCGCTCGACCGCGTACGGGATCAGCGACGTGATGTCCACGTCCAGCCCGGCGATCATCCAGGGCGCGCCCGGCGCTTCATCCGCCAGCAGCTGCAGGAACGCATCGAGGCCGTAGCGCTTGGGCGGAAAGCCGAAGCTCAGGCCGTCGGAGAACATGAATCGGTAGATGCACCGCGGCACCTTCGGATAGGCGCGCTCCAGCGCCGCGCCGAGGCGTACGAACGCCGGCTCGTACAGCGCGTAGCCCGGATGGAAACGGTACTGGGTCGCCAGTTCCAGGCCGCGCCGGATATGCGACTCGGGATTGGCGTAGACGAAGCCTTCCTTGCCGCGCGGAATGTCTTCCAGGCGCGTGATGTTGGTCGAGCCCGGATCGACCACCGACCATTCCAGCAGGCCGCGCCTGGCAAGCGTCTCGGTGTGCGCATAGCGCTCCTGCGCGGTCATCATCTTCGGCGCATCGACGCTGCCCGCGAACGGCAAGGTCGGATAGACGACAACATCTTCCTTCGCCCGGATCCCTTCGATGATCGCCGCGTAGAGGTCGGCATCGTCTTTCTGCCGGCCGGTGGCCACGTCGTAGGCATGCACATGAATGATCGCGGCGCCTGCGCGCGCGCAGGCGATGCCGTCCTGCACGATCTGCTCGACCGAGATCGGGATCATCGGCTGCAGGTCGCGCGACCAGGGGCCGTTGAGCGCGACTTCGATCCAGGTCTTGCCCGGCGTCACGACAGCGGGCCTCGATTGCGCCGCCAGGCCGGCGCCCGGTACCGCCCCGAGCCCCGCCATCACCAGCGGCGCGGCGGCCGCGCCGAGAAAGCGCCGGCGCCCGGCGCTGTACTGTGCGATTTGCCTGCGGAGGTATTTCATACGCTTTCCCCTCTGAAAAAGGCCGAATCCGGCGTGCGGTCGCGTTGCCGGCCCGACATCACGACTTCTTCGACGAAGGCAGCGGATACATCAGGCCCGCGGCCCCGAAACCGCCATCGACGTTGAGCGAATGGCCGTTGACGTAATCGCTCTCGCCCGAGGCCAGGTAAACGGCCGCCAGCGCGATCTCGCGCGGCTCGCCGTAGCGCCGCTGCGGCACCAGGAAGTTATACGCCTCCACTGTCGCCGGATCGTGCATCGCGCGGCCGACATCGGTGGCGATCGGACCTGGCACGATCGAGTTCACGTTGACGCCCAGTTCGCCCAGCTCCACCGCCATTACCTTGGTCAGCAGTTCCAGGCCGGCCTTTGCCGCGCCGTAGGCGGCGCGGCCGATGCCGCCCCGCTGCCCGGACAGCGAGCAGATGTTGATGATCTTGCCGTAACGCTGCTCGACCATCCGGCGCCCCGCCGCCTGCGAACACAGGAAGGCACCCGTCAGGTTGATGCGGATCACCCGTTCCCACTCATCCAGCGGAAAGTCGAGCGCGCGCTTGTTGATGCCGATGCCGGCGTTGTTGACGAGCACGTCGATGCGCCCGAACTCGCGCACGCAGTGCGCCACCATGGACTCGCCCCCGGCGGGGTCGGCCACGTCGACCTTCACTGCCTTGACGGCGCCGCCGCCGGCCGCCAGCTCGGCGGCCGTCTGCCCGGCACGCTCGCCGTTGATATCGGCAATCAGCACCCGCGCGCCCTCTTCCACGAAAGCCTGCGCGATCGCCTTGCCGATGCCCTGTGCCGCGCCGGTCACCACGGCCGTGCGCCCCTTGAGCCGCATTTCTGAATCTCCTTGTAGCGTTACCAACGATTGATTGTCGAAATCCTGCCGCGTGCGATTCAGATCGGCACCGGATGCTCGGTCATCGGCGCGCCCTCGTCCTCGGCGAAGAACCTGAGCAGCTCGTCGCCAATGCGCCCGGGCGCTTCTTCCGCCAGCCAGTGTCCGCAGCCCGGCACCATGCCGCCGCGCACGTTCTCCGCGACTGCCTTCATCGACTCCAGCGGCTCCAGGCCCCGCCCGTAGCTACGGTCGCCGCCCAGTGCCAGCACCGGCATCTTGAGCTTGCCGCGTGCGAGCAGCGCCCGGTTGTCTTCCGCATCCGCCGGCAGCGCCCGATAGAACTCGAGCATCGCGCGCAAGGCGCCCGGCCGCGCGTAGGTCCTCAGATACTCGTCGCGATCGGCCTGCGGAATGCAGCCCGGCAGCGCGCCGTAGTGGTCGAAGAACCAGCCGAGCAGCGCCGCCTCGCGCCCGGCGCACAGCGCCTCGGGCAGATCCGGCGCCTGGAAGAAGCCGTGATGCCAGCGCCGCCCGCCCTGCGAGAAATCGGGACCGGCGCCGGGAATCACCACATCCAGAATCGCGAGGCGACGCACCGCCTCCGGATGCTGCGCGGCGAGCGCGAACGCCACCGGCCCGCCCCAGTCGTGCCCTGCCACGAAGAAATGCTCCGTGTGCAGTTCTTCGCGCATCAGCCGCCAGATATCCGAGGCGAGCGTCTTCTTGTCGTAGCCGCGCGCCGGCCGCGAGCTGTCGCCCAGGCCGCGCAGATCGGGCGCCACCACGAAGAACTGTTTCGCGAGCAGCGGGATGACATGCCGCCATGCGTACCAGGTTTGCGGAATGCCGTGCAGCAGCACCACCGCATTGCCCGCCCCGGCGGTCACGTAATGCAGCTTCGCCTCGCCGAGATCGGCGTAGTCGTGCTGGAAATCGGTCATGGCAGTCTCCCTGGATTCCGGATCCGTGCGGCTCGAATGACGTGTCTGCGACGCCGCTCAGGCCAGCGGCCCGGCGAACTTCTCCAGCAGCGTCCAGGCCTCGGGACCGAAGGTTTCCTTCCACTGCCGGTAGTAGCCGGAGGCCGAGATCACCGCGCGGAACGCCGCCTGGTCGGTCTGGTGGAACTCGAGCCCGAAGTCCTTTAGCTGCTGTTCAACGCTCTGGTTGAGATTGGCGATGTCGTCGCGCTGCCGCAGGGCCGCCTCATTGAAGTTGCGCGCCAGGATTTCCTGCAGGTCGGGCGGCAGCGCATTCCACATGCGGCCGTTGACCAGGGTGAACTGGCCGTCCCACATATGGTTGGTGATCGAGATGTATTTCTGCACCTCGTAGAGCTTGGCGATCAGGATGAGCGAGAGCGGATTCTCCTGGCCGTCCACGATGTGCGTCTGCAGCGCCGAGTAGACCTCGCTGAAATTGATCGACGTGGGCGCAGCGCCCAGGTGCTGGAACAGCGAGGTCCACAACGGGCTGACCGGCACCCGGATCTTGAAGCCCTTCAGGTCCTCCGGCGTCAGGATCGGCCGCGTGCTGCTGGTGATCTGACGAAAGCCGATGTCCCACATCTTGTCGAAGGCGTGCAGGTTGATGCCGGCGATGACTCTTCGCAGGTAGTCGCCCAGCTCGCCGTCCACCGCCGCCCACACCTGGTCGTAGTTCTTGAAGGCGAAGCCCACGCCATACAGCGAGGTCTGCTTGGCCAGCGTCGACAGCACGTTGGTGCCCGACACCACGA
>CALJLA010000198.1 GCA_937983055.1 uncultured Pseudomonadota bacterium | reverse complement strand
GCACTGCTTGAAGTGCTTGCCGGACTCGGTCCAGCCGTTCGCGGTCGTGAGCACCGCAATGCCATGCGAAATCTGCACCGCCTCGCGCGCCGCCTCGATGATGACTTGCTGGTGCTGCGCCGGCAGCCGGCTGAACCAGCGCTCGCTCACCAGCCAGGAGATCGAGTTGTAGACATGGCCGCTCAGGGTGGTGAAGTCGTTCACCTCCCACAGCTTGAAGGCGAGGCTGATGCCGGGCGCATTGAACTGGCCGTCGGCAAGCCCGGTGCCGAGCGCGGTCAGCACCTCGCCCCAGGGCAGGGGCGTGGCCGAGGCGCCAAGCGCTTTCATCGTCGCCACATGCGCCGGGTTCTCCTCGACGCGGATCTTCAGGCCCTTGAGATCGCCGGCGGTGCGGATCAGCCGCTTGTTGTTGGTAAAGGCGACGAAGCCGCCGCCATCGTCGAGCGTGCCGAGATAGCGCAGCCCGGAATTGAGCGTGCCGCGCATGAAATCCGCATGCCACTCGCCATCGAAGTAGGCGCGCGCCACCCGGTAGCTCGAGAACAGGAAGGGGGTGGTGACGACCTGATAGTCGCGATAGAAAGAGGACATTGCCCCGGACGAGATCAGCGTGGACTGCACGGTGCGGCCTGACTGCGCCTGCCGGGCGGTCTCGACCTCGGAGCCGAGCTGGCCGTTGCCGAACACCTTGACGTCGATGTCCCCATTGGTGCGCGACTCGACGATGGATTCGAAATGTTTCATCGCCGGGTGCATCTCGTTGTTGCCCAGGTCTTCTGGCGCGAGATGGCTGATCACCATCGTGTAGCGCGCCGCCTGCGCCTCGATCGGCGCCACCAGCGCGACAATAAGCACTGCAGCAAGACATGCGGAAAAGACCGGCTTCATCGCTCCTCCCGGATTGTGGCCGACTGAGCCCAAGGCCAGCATCGCCAGCGGCACCGGCCGCTGTCAAGAGCGGCGGTCAGCGGCGGCCGAAGTGGGTGGCCAGATAGTCGAGCAGACGGCCTCGTGCGCCCGGATCTTCGATCGGCCGCATACCCTGCTCCTGCACCATCCACACCAGGATGTCGTCCCAGGCGCTGCGGCTCAGGCCCTGCTGCTTGACGATCATCAGCGAATGGCAGGCGCGGCACAGATAAAACACTTCTTCGCGGCCGGGGCCCGGCGGCAGGCCGTCCCAGTCGCGCGCCGCGGCCGCGTGCCCCAGCGCCGGCGGCGCCGCACCGGTAGCCGGCGGAAGCGGTGGCGGCGCGTCGTGCAGGGTGCGCAGGTACGCGATCAGATGCGCGCGCGCGCCCTCGTCGCGGATGCCGGCGAAAGGCATGCGCCCCTGCAGTGCGACAAGTTTGGGATCGAACAGATACCGGTTCAGTCGCTCATAGTCCCAGTGGCCGCCGGCCGCCCTGAGCGAGGCCGAGTAATCGAAGCCCGGGAGCGCGGCGAGTTCGCGCCCAAGCACGTTCCACAAATTCGGACCGATAGTCGCCGCAGCGCCCGGGCGCGCCCCATGGCAGGCGGCGCACTGCAGAAAGATCTTCTCTCCAATCGCAGGATCGGCGGCTGCGAGCCGCGGCGCGATCGGCGCCGGCGCGTCGTCCGCCTGAACCGGCGCCTGCAGCAGCAGCGCGACGGCAACACCGGCAAGGCCTTGCCACCACCGCCGACCGGCACGGACGGCCGGCATGTGCCCGTGGGCCGGTTCGCGGCTGGAACGTGGCGCACACCGAAGCATCAACACAGTCAGGCAACGCGCACCGCGATGCGATGAATCTGGTTGTTCACATAGCCCCCCGGGTTCCAGGGCGAGACGAACGGCTGCATCCGGCCGCGGTCGTCGGTAGCGCGCGCCCATACCTCGTAATAGCCCTTGGTCGGGAACCGCAGCCGCGCGCGAAAACGCTGCCAGGCATACGGATTGGCCGGCGCGCGCAGTTCGGCCGGCGTCCAGCTCGCACCGAAGTCGATCGACAGCTCGACCACGCGCACGCTGTCGTCACCCGCCCAGGCGTGCCCGCGCACCTCGAGTTCGGGCCGCGCCGCGGCCACCTGGACGCCGCTCGCCGGCGCGGTAATGAGCGACTTCACCGGCATCGATTCGATGATGCGCAATGCCTCCGCCGGCACCTTTTCGCCCGGCGCCACCGGGAATTCCGGCACCCGGTAGGACGTGCCGGTCATCTTGGCGCCGTCATGCACGCCGTCACGGATGCGGATGCGGGTGAGCCATTTCTGCGAGCAGGAGCCCGGCCAGCCGGGAACCACCAGACGCAGGGGCGCGCCGTTCATCGGGTGCAGCGGCGCGCCGTTCTGTTCGAACGCGACCAGGTTGTACGGACTCAACGCCTTGGCGATCGGCACGCCGCGCGACAGCGGCTCTTTTTCTTCGTCGCCGGAAAGATGTGTATCGGCGCCGTAGTGCGCGGTGTATACCGCGCCGGGCTTCAGCCCGGCGGCTTTCAGCAGGTCGGCCAGGCGCACACCGGTCCACTCGGAACAGGCCACGGCACCGAGGGTCCACTGGTTGCCCCTGGCCTTCGGGTCGAAGAACGCGCGGCCGTTGCCGCCGCATTCGAGCTGCAGCCGCAGCTTTACCACTTCGAAATTCCTGCGCAGATCGGCAATGCCGAGCTTGAGCGGCCGCTCGACCTCGCCGTCGATCTCGAGCATCCAACGGCCCGCGTCGCTCTGCAGCGGCGGATTGCCGTTGTTGCGGATGAAATGACGGGCGGTCGGGGTCACCTCGTCGTCGAGCAGATCGGCCCGGCACTCGGCGTTCAGCGGCCGGTCGCTGAGCAGGATCAGCCCGTCCTTGCCGTCGAGCTGCAGCGCCTGCTCGGCCAATGCCACCGGAATCAGGCCGGCCGGCAGGTTGCGGTGAAATGGAATCGCGCCGCCCAACAGCGCCGCCATGGTTGCCAGACCGGCGCCCTTCAGAAAGCCCCGCCGGTCGGGGTAGCTGCGCCGGCCGAAGACCTGTTCATCGGCGCGCAGCGGGTCCTCGGCATAGAGTTCGAACAGTGTTCGCTGCGGAGTGTTCATGTCGTGTCCTCCCGAATCATATACGCGCCGCGCTTCGTTCCCCGCTCGGGTTTGCAGCCGAGCACTGCTTGTAACCCGGAAGCGCGCGCCAGCGCTTGACGCCGGTCAAGGCAACCGGTCCGCCGTTGCGCGGCGGACCGTCATCGCGCTCAGCCCCGCACCGCCTCGGGCACGGCAGTCACCGTCTCCGGCGCCGTCGCGAACTGCAGGCTGTGCAGGCGCGCGTAAATGCCGCCGCGCGCCAGCAGCTCGGCGTGGTTGCCGATCTCGGCAATCCGACCCTGGTCCAGCACCACGATGCGATCGGCTTTTTCAACGGTCGACAGGCGATGGGCGATGACGATGGTGGTGCGCCCCCGCATCAGCGTTTCCAGCGCTGCCTGGACATGCTTTTCCGACTCGGAGTCGAGTGCCGAGGTGGCTTCGTCCAGGATCAGCACCGGCGCATTCTTCAGAATGGTGCGGGCGATGGCGAGACGCTGGCGCTGGCCGCCGGACAGGCGCACGCCGCTCTCGCCAATCAGCGTATCGAAGCCCTGCGGCATCGCGCGAATGAATTCGGTGGCGTGGGCGGCCTCGGCGGCGCGCTCGATTGCCTCGCGGCTCGCGCCGGCGGCGGCTCCGTAGGCGATGTTCGCCGCCACGGTATCGTTGAACAGGGCGACTTCCTGGCTGACCAGCGCGATATTGGCGCGCAGGCTGTCCAGAGACAGCGAGTCCAGATCGTGGCCGTCGAGCAGTATTCGGCCGGCATCGGGGTGATAGAAGCGCGGCACCAGGTTGGCAAACGTGGTCTTGCCGCTGCCGGACGACCCGACCAGGGCCACCATCTCGCCGGCGCGGATGGAAAGGTCGATCTCGCGCAGCGCCGGACGCGTGGCGTTCGGATAGGAGAAGCTCACCCGCTCGAAGCGCAGCTCGCCTTTCGCGCGCGGCAGCTTCACCGAGCCGGTGTCGCGCTCGGTGTCCTCGTCGATCAGCGCGAATACGCTCTCGGCCGCGGCCAGGCCGCGCTGCAGGTGCTCGGCGACGCCGGTCAGCCGCTTGAGCGGCGCGGTCAGCATCAGCATCGCGGCAAGGAAGGAAACGAAGCTGCCGACGGTGGTGGAATCCTGCTGCGCCTGGATGGTGACGTAGTAGACGACGATGGCCGTGGCGAGCGCCGCCAGCAGCTGCACGATCGGCACGTTCGCGGCAGCGGCCGCGGTCTGCTTCATCATCCAGCGGCGCAGGGTGTTGCTGGTGTCGTTGAAGCGGCGCGTCTCGTAGGCCTGCCCGCCGAAGATCTTCACCACCTTGTTGCAGTCGATGGTTTCCTGCACCACCTGGGTCAGATCGCCCATCGCCGCTTGGGTGGAGCGGCTGGTGGCCCGCAGCCGGATGTTGAAATAGCGCACCACCAGCGCGATCGGCGGAATCATCACCAGGGAGATCAAGGTGAGCTTCCAGTCCACATACAGCAGGTAGGCAAACAGGCCAATGATGGTCAGCGTGTCCTTGACCAGCACGGTCACCACCTGGGTGGCGGCCTGGGTCACCTGCGCCACGTCGTAGGTGAAGCGCGAAACCAGGTTGCCGGTGGTGTGGTCGTGGAAATAACCGATCGGCAGCCCGAGCATGCGGCGGAACATGCGATCGCGCAGGTCCATCACCACTTTGTTGCCGACCCAGGCGCTGGCGTACTGGCCGATGAAGCTGCCCAGCCCGCGCAGCAGGAACAGGGCGATCAGCGCCACCGGCATCCAGCGGATGAGGAAGGGGTCTTTCTCGATGAACGTGCCGTCGAGGAACGGCTTGACCGCCGCCGGCAACGCCACCTCGGTGGCGGCGCTGATCAGCATTCCCAGCACCGAGATCGCGAACACGGCCGAGTACGGCCGCACATGGCGCAGCAGCCGCAGATAGAGCTGCGTCCCGGTCATCGATTGCATGGCGGCAAGATAGCACAGGCCCGGTCGCGCCTTTCGCCGCCTTGCGCCGGGCGGCGCGAACGCGCGAAACGCAAGGGCGCGACGAAGGGCGTACTCAGAATCGGCGCCCCGGGATCGGGCACGCGCGACCCGGCCCGGACGCCTGCACCGGCGCGCCGCACCCGATGGCGCACTTGGTTCTAGTGCGTGCCTTCGTGTTTCGCTTCCGTCTTTTTCAGCCGGTCAAATGCGCCGGACTGTCAGCCGAGGTTGACCATGACATGGCGCACGGTGGTGTAGTCCTCCAGGCCGTAGAGCGACATGTCCTTGCCGTAGCCCGACATCTTCATCCCGCCGTGCGGCATCTCATTGACCAGCATGAAATGCGTATTGACCCAGGTGCATCCGTATTCGAGGCGGCTGGCGACCTTCATTCCCTTGGCGACGTCGCGGGTCCACACCGACGATGCCAGCCCGTACTCGGAATCATTGGCCCAGTCGATAGCTTCCTCCACGTCGCTGAAACGCGTCACGGAGACCACCGGGCCGAAGACTTCCTTGCGCACGATCTCGTCGGCCTGGGTAGCGCCGGCAATCAGGGTCGGCTCGTAGTAAAAACCGCCGCCCGCCGCCGGCTTGCCGCCCGCCACCACTTCCATGTGGCGGGCGCTGGTGGCGCGTTCGACGAAGCCGGCGACCCGCTCGCGCTGCCGCGCCGAAATCAGCGGGCCGATATCGGCGTCCTCCGCGTCGGGGTTGCCATACTTGATCGACTTCACCGCCGCGCCGAGCTCGGCCACCAGCTTGTCGTGGATCTTCGCGCCGGCGTAGACCCGGCAGGCGGCGGTGCAGTCCTGGCCGGCGTTGTAATAGCCGAAGATCTTGATGCCCGACACGACCGCCTCCAGGTCGGCGTCGTCGAACACGATCACCGGCGCCTTGCCGCCAAGCTCGAGATGGGTGCGCTTGATGCTGGCCTGCGCCGCCTGAAGCACCTTCTGTCCGGTGGCTATGCTGCCGGTGAGCGAAATCATGCGCACGCCGGCATGGTTGATCAGCAGCGCGCCCACGCGCTCCCCGGCACCGTGGACGATGTTGATCACGCCCTGCGGATAAAGCTCGGCCAGCGCCTCGCCCAGCTTCAGCGTGGTCAGCGGGGTCATTTCGGAGGGCTTGATCACCACGGTATTGCCGGCGGCCAGCGCCGGCGCGATCTTCCAGGCGGCCATCATCAGCGGGTAGTTCCACGGCGCGATCTGCGCCACCACGCCGATCGGGTCGCGCCGGATCATGCTGGTGTGACCGGCCAGATACTCGTCGGTGGCCGATCCGTGCAGGCAGCGGGCGGCGCCGGCGAAGAACCTGAAGCAATCGACGATCGCCGGCAGCTCGTCGTTCAGCACTCGCGCGAAGGGCTTGCCGCAGTTCTTCGACTCGAGCTCGGCATACGTCTTGGCATGCTGCTCGACATGGTCGGCCAGCTTGAGCAGCAGCAGCGAGCGCTCTTGCGGCGTTGTCTGCCCCCAGGTGCGGAAGGCGCGAGCGGCCGCGCGCACCGCCTCGTCCACCTGGTCGACCGAGGCCTCGCGGAGCTTGGACAGCGCCTGCCCGCTGTGCGGGTTGATCACGGATTCCTCGGCGCCGGCGCCGGCTACCAGCTTTCCGTCGATCAGCAGCTTGGTTTGCATTGCGGTTTCCTTTCTGGACTGGTTATTTTCCGCTGCCCGCCGCTTCGTGAGTGTCGCGGGTCAAGTAGAAGGCAATCAGGATCGGGACGAGGGTCACGGCAATCACGAATACCGCGACCACGTTGGTCACCGGCCGCTCGCGCGGGCGTACCAGCTCCGAGAGCATCCAGATCGGCAGGGTGGTCTGCTGGCCGGCGGTGAAGGTAGTGACGATGACTTCATCGAAGGACAGCGCAAAGGCGAGCATGCCGCCGGCGAGCAGCGCAGTCGCCATGTGCGGCAGGATCACGTAGCGAAAGGTCTGGAACCCGTTGGCGCCAAGATCCATCGACGCCTCGATCATGCCCGGCGCGGAACGGCGCAGGCGCGCCAGCACGTTGTTGTAAACCACGACGATGCAGAAGGTCGCGTGGCCGATGACGATGGTCCAGAAGCTGAACGGAATGTCCATCAGGTTGTAGGCCGAGCGCAGGCTGATGCCGGTGATGATGCCCGGCAGCGCGATCGGCAGGATCAGCAGCAGCGAGATCGATTCGCGCCCGAAGAAGCGCGAGCGCCATACCGCCGCCGCCGCCAGCGTCCCCAGCACGATCGCGATTGCCGTAGACATCAGCGCCACGCGCACCGACAGCCCCAGCGCGGCGCGGATGTCCTCGCGCTGGAAAGCGACGGCGAACCACTTGGTGGTCAGCCCGGGCAGGGGAAAGACGAAGCTCTTTTCCTCGACGCTGAAGGCGTACAGGATGATGAAGAAGAGCGGGACGTGCAGGAACGCCATGCCCGCCAGCGCGGCGGCGCGCAGCGACCAGCTTGCGCGGGGTTTGCCGTCAGAGCGCACTGAACGCTCCCATGCGACGCGCAATGACCAGGTAGACCGCCATCACCACGATCGGCACCACGGTAAACGCCGCCGCGAGCGGGATATTGCCGGCGACGCCCTGCAGCTGGTAGATCGCCAGCCCGATGAACGGGCGCGAGTTGCCGACGATGCGCGGAATAATGTAGTCGCCCAGCGTGAGCGAGAACGTGAAGATCGAGCCGGCCACCACGCCCGGCACCGCCAGCGGAAACACCACCTTGCGAAAAGTCTGCCCGGGTCGCGCGCCGAGGTCGGCCGAGGCTTCGGTCAGCGATCTCGGCACCCGTTCCAGCGCCGCCACGATCGGCAGGATCATGAACGGCAGCCAGATGTAGAGGAACACCAGGAACGTACCGATGTAGGAAATGGACAGCGACGGCCCGCCGATCACCGGAATCGCCAGGATCGCGTCGAGCAGCCAGGTCAGGTGCAACTGCTCGGCAAACCAGGTGACGATGCCTTCCTTGGCAAGCAGCAGCTTCCAGGCGTAAACGCGCACCAGGTAGCTCGACCACAGCGGCAGCATCACGCCCAGGAACAGCAGCGCCTTCATCTTCAGGGAGGCATGCCGGACCATGTAGTAGGCGACCGGAAAGGCGATGATCGCGGCCGCCACCGTTACCGCGGCGGCCATCAGCACGGTGCGCAGAAAGATGTCCGCGTTGGCGGCGGTGAACAGCTCGCGGTAGGTCGAGAGCGAAAACTCCCGGACGATCGTCCCGGAGAAGGGGTCGATGTAATAAAAGCTTTGCAGCAGCAGCGCGAACAGCGAGCCCAGGTAGATCACGCCGAGCCATAGCAGCGGCGGCGCGAGCAGCAGGAGCAGCAGCAGGCGCGGATGCAGGTACAGCAGCGAGGACAGGCGCTGCAGCGGGGTCGGCCGCGCCGCCGCCGTCATTTGGCCGGGCCCTGCAGCGGCTGCATGAGCGCGCGCGACCAGCACAACCGGACGCCGTCACCGGGCGTCACGCTGAGCGAGCCGCCGCTGTTCTGCCGCACCACCGTGAGTTCGCCCCCGCCTTCGAGTGCGACGACGAAACGGGTGGTGCTGCCAAGGTAGGTCGCCGCAGACACTTTGCCAAGCACCGTCACCGCGCCGTCCGGCGCGGCGCCGGAGGCCGGCAGCATGGAAATTTTCTCCGGCCGAATGGCGAACGGGCGGGTGCTCCCGGCCAGCCGCTGCGCGAGCGCGCCTTCGCACAGGTTCGATACGCCGACGAATCCGGCCACGAACGCGGTGGCGGGATGCTCGTAGATCTCGCCGGGCGCGCCGATCTGCTCGATGCGGCCATGATTGAACACCGCCAGGCGATCGCTCATGGCCAGCGCCTCGCCCTGGTCGTGCGTCACATAAATAAAGGTGATGCCGACCCGGCGCTGCAGGGATTTGAGCTCGTCCTGCATCTGTTCGCGCAGCTTGAGATCGAGCGCGCCGAGCGGTTCGTCGAGCAGCAGCACCGAGGGATGGTTGATCAGTGCGCGCGCCAGGGCCACGCGCTGGCGCTGGCCGCCGGAGAGCTGCGAGGGCTTGCGCTCGCCCATGCCGGCGAGCTTCACCATCTCCAGCATCTCTTCCGCACGGCGCCGACGCTCGGCGGACGGCACCTTGCGGATCATCAGTCCGTAGGCGACGTTCTCGTACACCGTCATGTGCGGAAACAGCGCGTAATCCTGGAACACGGTGTTGACGTCGCGCTCGTAGGGCGGCACCCCCTCGACGTTGCGGCCGTGGACGAGGATGCGGCCGGCATCGGGCTGCTCGAAGCCGGCGATCAGCCGCAGGCAGGTGGTCTTGCCGGAGCCGGAGGGCCCCAGCATTGAGAAGAACTCGCCCTCGCCGACGTCGAAGCTGACGTTATCGACGGCGCGCACCTCGCCGAAGACTCTCGACACGCTGCTGAAGCTGACGGCCGTGCTGTCAGGGTTCGACATCCGAAGGCGGCATCGTGCGCAGCAGGCGGCCCGGCGGGCCGCGCGCTGCGCGTGTTGGAGAAGCGCCGCGACCGATGCCGCGGCGCGGGGTTCAGCGACCGCCGAGCACGGCGATGTAATCGGTCACCCAGCGGTAATAGGGCACGCACTGCCGACCGCCGCCGCAGTTGGCGACCGGCGTGCGCCAGAACCAGATGCGATCGAACTCGTTGATGCCGTTGTTCTCGCAGCCCTTGGGCCCGAGCAGCGGGTTGCCGTTGCACGCCTCCGGCACCACCGGCACCGAGCCGAACCAGGCCGAGAGATCGCCCTGCAGCTTGTTATTGAGCGAGTGCTCCATCCACAGGTAAGCGCAGTTCGGGTGCTTGGCGTCGGCGTGCATCATCGTCGTGTCGGCCCAGCCGGTCGCCCCTTCCCTGGGCACCACGCTGCTGATCGGCGCCTTCTTGGACTTCAGCAGATTGACCTGGAAGCCCCAGGACGACGACGCCACAACGCCTTCGTTGGTGAAGTCGTCGATCTGCACGAAGGCATCGTGCCAGTAGCGCGACACCAGCTTGCGCTGCACGCGCAGCAGGTCGAGCGCGGCCTTGTACTGTTTCTCGTCCAGCTCGTAGGGGTTCTTGATGCCGAGCTCGGGCTGGTTGTGCATCAGGTAGAGCGCGGCGTCGGCGATGTAGATCGGTCCGTCGAAAGCCTGGATGCGGCCCTTGTTGGACTTTCCGTCGGGCAGCTTCATTTCCTTGAACACCACCTCCCATGAACTGGGCGGGGACTTGAACACCTTGGTGTTGTAGGCCAGCACGTTGTAGCCCCACTGGTAGGGCGTGCCGTAGTGCTTGCCGCCGACGTAGTGCCAAGGCGCTTGCTGCAGGCGGGAATCGATCTTCTTGTAGCTGGGGATCAGGTTGACGTTGACTTCCTGCACGCGCTTGCCGGCGATCAGGCGCAGGCTTGCGTCGCCCGAGGCGGTCACCAGGTCGAAACCGCCTTCGTTCATCAGCGCCACCATCTCGTCGGAGGTGCCGGCGGTCTTGACCCGCACCTTGCAGCCGGTCTGCTTCTCGAAGCCGGTCACCCAGTCGAAATTCTTGTCGGTGTCGCCACGCTCGATATAGCCCGGCCAGGCCACGATGTCGACGAATCCCTCGGCCTTACCGATTTTGTCCTGCCTAGCCAGCGCGGGTGCCGTGCAAACGGCAGCGGCAAGTACCCCGAGCAAACAGCGACCGGCCCATCCCAACTTACGGTGCGACATGGCAACCTCCTCGTTGTTGGATTTCTAGCATCCTCTTGTCCATCTGTTTCCGGCCGGTGGCCGCCAACGGTCGGCGTTTACCATTCAACAAAGCACCGGACGCCAAGGATTGTAGCCACCGCCCCTTCGGGGCGGAAGGTCTCTATCGGTTCGCCCCGAATCGATATTCTGCGCTAAGGTAGATGGTGCGCTCCGGGAGCGGGTAGGCGTTGTAGCGGTCGGCTACGAACTGACTGCGTACTGCGTAGTTATAGTACTTTTCCGCCAGCAGGTTATTGAAGGTCGCGGAGAACAGCCAAGCCTTGTAGCGATGAGTGAGCTGGGCGTCGATCACTGTGTATTCGGGGATTGGTACGCCTGAATCGTTGGCCTCATCGTTATCCATGAATTGCTCCCCGACATAGCGTCCGGCAAGCGTAAATCGGCTCGAGGGACTGAGATCAAGCGTACCGACCAGGGTCAGACGCTGGCGCGGCACCAGCGGAACCGACTTGCCCGCGATAATCACCCCATTGTTGAAAGCGCCTTCGCGAAACTTTGCTTGGGTATAGCTGTAGGCGCCAGACACGGAAAACCGGTCAACGATCTGCCAGGATGCCTCGAGCTCAAGGCCGCGACGCCGAGACGGCGGTAGATTGGTGTTGCCGACGCCAAAGCTGAAGGGATCGAGGTGAATCTCATCGACCAGGTCCATCTCGAAAACGGCCGCGCGCCAAGTGATGGCAGACAGGTGCTGCTCGAGTCCCAGTTCGCGCGTGCGCGCGATCTGTGGACGCAGAAACTGGAACTCCTGAGTGAACGCTGGAGAGAATTCGTAGATCTCGTCGACCGTTGCAAAGCGATAGCTGCGACCCAGTTTGGCGCTAACCGAAAGGCCGGCGCCGAATTCTTCGCGTACACCCAGTTCGTAGGCATACTCGCTTTCGTCGTGTCTGCCGGCCGGCGCGCCCGAGCCGAAAGCGCCGCCTGGCGCCGCGGCATCATAAATGTCGCTGGCATCGATGTTCATCTGTTCCTGTCGCCAGCCGGCCGACAAGGTCGTTGAAGTGCGTAGTCGAGTGGTCGCGAGAAGATAGGCGGCAGCGTTCTCCTGTTTTGCATGAACAGAGTTATACGGTCGTGATATGTTCTGCGGCGCGTTCGATCGCAGGAGCTCGTAGTCCCAGTTGTAAAAGTCGGCGCCGATGATCAGCTGACTGTCGCGGCCCCGAACTGTGAAAGGGATCTTTACGCGCGGCGTGAAGGCTAGCAGGGAAAGATCACTTTCCCGGTAATCCGGGAAGCCGCCAAAATCGAAGTACGATTTTTGGATTTTCTCGCGCCACGACAGCTCTGCGAGCGCATCACCCCAATCCAGTCCTCCGGACGCGGCTGCCGCGAAATATGTGCCTTCACGGGTGGAATAATCCAGCGGTGTCGACGTGCCACGCCTGTCTGTATCCAGTTCATTGCGACCCGCGCTCGGCTGGACCTGTCTCGCGCCGGGAAGACGTAGTTTTTGATTGTCGGCACCCGCTTTGAGATCCAGCCCCCCGCGGCCTGAGCGAAGGCGCAAATCGGCTTGAACATTTCCGGCCGCATTCTCGTTATTGGCCCGATAGCCATTGGACCAGAGCTTGTTTGCGGACACACTCATCGCAGCCGCACCGCTGCGGTAGCTTGCGTCAGCGCGTGCTTCGCGTGTTTCGAAACTGCCAAGCGTGGTGCCAAGCGTCGCGCTGTTCTCGTGAGCCGTGCGCGTGATGATATTGACCACGCCTGCGACTGCGCCCTCGCCGAATAGCACGGCACCGCCGCCGCGCACGATCTCGATTCGCTCTATCGAGGACATTGGAATCGCCGACCACTGCACGCCCGACAGGTCGATGTCACTAACCCTACGGCCGTCGACAAGGATCAAGGTATTCTGATCAGAGGTCACCCCGAATCCGCGCAGATCGACACTGGTACTAGACGCGTTGTTTCCAAACAGGTCGCGGATGCCGAATCCGGACTGACGAGATAAGATATCTGGCACGGTTTTCGCGCCACTGGCCTCGATTTCCTCGCGCGTGATCACCGTCATGTTGACTGGTTTGTCGAGATATTCATCGGGAAACCGGGTCGCGGTCACCACCACCGATGGCGCAGTCAGTTCGTTGGCCTGCTGGGCAAAACAAGGTACGACAAAGGTGATGCCAGCCGCGAAGGCCAGCGTTTGGTAGTTCATTGCCATCTCCCCTTGGTGTGCGCCCGCCGCGCACGTGCTTAAAAACACAGTCGTCAGGCAGGGGAGAGTTCCGGCGGAAGTATGGCCCGGGACACCGCCCCACGCGGTGACGCCCAATCCGCACTCGGGGCCGGTATCCGGGCTCGCAAGACTTGGCGCAACGCCTTCCCGCGCCAGGTCGTGTTGCGCACGACCTATATCGCAGTGGCATGAAGATTGCGCCCACACTTGCTTACCGTTGCGGGGGCAGCACAGGCATTGAAGGCCGGCATGCCGGCGGCTTCGCACCTGTTTCCCGTTTACCCCGGCCGCCGTAGCGGCTGGGGCACCTCGAGGCAGCCTCAATTCTAACGGGACGGGCACACCTGACAACAAAGACCGGAAAAGATGCTAAATAACATTCAAAAAGCCGTCTTAGCAGTTGACTTTGCAGAATTTTTATAACTATAGTGTGGCTATGGAAAGGGAGCTCGACGCGCTCGATGAAAAAGTGCAGCTGCTGCTGCAGCTGTGCGAACGGCTGCGCCGCGACAATGGCGCGCTGCGTCAGCAGCTCGCCACCGCCCGCAGCGAGAACGACCGCCTGAACCAGAAAATCTCCACGGCCGCCACCCGGCTGGAAACCCTTATCACCCAGGTCCCGGAAGACAATCCATGAGCAAGGAGCCCCCGGGGCTGGACGTCAGCATCCTGGGACGTCAGTTCCGCATCGCCTGTCGCGAGGAAGAGCGGCGCGAACTGCTGCAGGCGGTCCAGTTTCTGGACGAGCGCATGCGCGCGATTCGCGACAGCGGCAAGGTCGTCGGCGTGGAGCGCATCGCCATCATGGCCGCGCTCAATATCGCGCACGAGCTGCTGACGACCCGCGTGGAAGGTGGTTTTGACATCGGAGAACTCAAGCGTAGAATGCAGCGCATGACGACCGCCATTGAGCAGACGCTGTCTGCGCAGGACGAGTTGTTCTAGCAGTTTCGATGTCCCCTGCGGTGTTTGTTTAGGCTTTAGTTTCTCTGAACCAACACGATCAGTATCGGTTGCCGACTCAAGCAATGCTGTTGTGCGAGTCCATATCGGAAGCGCCTGATGCATTCGGAAGGCAGCCCACCTTGGACCTTCGGTTCAAGATGCAGGCCTGACGGCACGCGCGGGGGGCCCCGCCTCTGTAGGTCTCCATGCCGGAAAGCGGCCAAGCCGCTTTATTTGCGTTTACACATCCGCACAGCCCGATGGGTTACTGGTTGATGAAGTCGGAGCCCGACGTGTTCAGCATCGACGATCTGGCGAAGCGCCGGAAGCAGACGGAGCCCTGGACCGGCGTGCGCAACTATCAGGCGCGCAACTTCATGCGCGATGACATGCGGGTGGGCGATCTCGCCTTCTTCTACCACTCGAGCTGTCCGGAGCCCGGCATCGCTGGCATCGTGCGGATTTCGCGGGCCGCCTATCCCGACGCCACCCAGTTCGATCCGGACAGCGAGTACCACGACCCCAAGGCAACGCGCGACGCGCCGCGCTGGTTCAATGTCGACGTGACCCTGGTGAAGAAGACGCGGTTGATCAGCCTGCAGGAATTGCGCGGTAAACCGGCACTCGCGCAGATGCAGCTGTTGCGGCGCGGTAACCGGTTGTCCATCACGCCGTTGTCGCCGGCGGAGTGGGCGGCCGTCGAGCGGCTCGCCTAGCGCCGATGGAGTGGTGGCTCGCCTATCTGGCGATGGGCCTGGCGGTGGGGTTCTTCGCCGGCATGCTGGGCATCGGCGGCGGCGTGCTGCTGGTACCGCTGATGGTGTTTGCGTTCAGCGCGCAGCATTTCCCGCTGGACCGGGTAGTGCATCTCGCGCTCGGCACGGCGCTGACCAGCATCGTGTTCACCTCCCTGTCCAGCCTGCGCGCCCATCATCGGCATGGCGCGGTGCGCTGGGAGATCGTGCGTGTGGCCAGCCCCGGTCTGGTGGCGGGCACGCTGCTCGGCACCTTCATCGCCGACTGGCTGGATTCGCGCTACCTCGCGATCTTCTTCGTGGTGTTCGTCTACTACTCGGCCGCACGCCTGTTCAGCAGCCGAAAGCCCGAGGCCACCCGCCGACTGCCCGGTGCCGCCGGTCTGAGCGCCGGCGCGGCCGGCGTGGGCGCCATCTCAAGCCTGGTCGGCGCCGGCGGCGGCGTGGTGTCTATTCCGCTGATGATCATGTGCAACGTGCCGGTACGTCACGCCGTCGGCACCTCGGCGGCGCTCGGCCTGCCGATTGCGCTGGCGGGGGCGGCCGGCTACATCTTCAACGGCCTCGACCAGACGCACTTGCCGGCGTTCAGCGTTGGATACGTCTACCTGCCCGCGCTGGCCGGGCTGGTGATCGGCACCTTCATCACCGTGCCGATGGGCGCCCGCGCGGCGCATACCATGCCGGTCGAGCGGCTGAAGAAGATCTTTGCGGTGATCCTGTTCCTGCTGGCGACCCACATGCTGTGGTCGCTGTTCGGCGGCTGACGCCCCCGCGAGCCCTCAGCGCCGCAGGAACCAGCCGGTCAGGCTCCAGCGTTCGCGCCGGCAGGCAAGCACTTCGTGCGCAAAGCGCGCGCTCAGGAATGCGACCATCGTGCCCCCGACGGGCAGGATGTTGAGGACGCCGGCCGGATCGTCGTCTTCCGGATAGACGCGCAGCACACCGCCGTCCTCGCTCGACCATTGCTCGTTCAGGTACAGGGTCACGGTGAGCTGCCTGCGCTCGGACTCGCGAAACTGGTCGTAGTGGCGCTGGTAGCCGGCGCCGGCGCTGTAGCGCGCAAGATGGCTTTCGAGTTCGAACAGGCCGAGCATCAACTCGCGGTTGACCGCGAGCCTCAGGCACTCCAGGGCGCCCAGCGCGCTTTGCAACGCCGGCCCGGCGCCGGCCGGTTCGATCCAGTGAATGTCGTCGCCGCGAATGTCCTGGCGCCGGCGGAAGTCCCCGCCGGCACCGATGCCGGCCCGGCGGAACTGCCCGTGCGCACGCAGCCGCTCGCCTTCGGCGCGGATCGCGGCCACCTCCGCTTGCGGCAGGAACTGCTCCACCACCACGATGCCTTGTTCGGCCAGCGCCGCCGCCGCGTGCGCGCAGCGCGCCGCGATGCCCGTTTTCGCCCCGGCCGTCACGGTATCGCCCTCCACGCTAGTCGTCGCGGCGGGCGCCGGCGAGCGTATCGCGCAGCATGGCTTTCTGCACCTTGCCCATCGCGTTGCGCGGCAGTTCGTCGACGACCAAAATGCGCTTGGGCAGCTTGTAGTTGGCGAGCCGCGAACGCAGCGCGACGATCAGCGCCGACGGATCGAGGCGCACGCCCGGCAGCGCCACCACCGCCGCGGCGACCGCCTCGCCGAAATCGGGGTGCGGGATACCGATCACCGCCGACTCGGCAACGCCGGGCAGTTCGTCCAGCGCCTGCTCGATCTCCTTGGGGTAGACGTTGTAGCCGCCGGAGATGATCATGTCCTTGGCCCGGCCGACGATCGACAGATAACCGTCGCCGTCGAACACGCCGACATCGCCAGTGCGAAACCAGCCATCGGCGCTGAATTCCTCGCGGGTGCGCTCCGGCATGCGCCAGTAGCCGGCGAAGACATTGTCGCCGCGCACCTGGATGCCGCCGATCTCGCCGGCAGGCAGCGGCCGGTCGGCCTCGTCTGCCACCCGCACCGACACTCCCGGCAACGGCAAGCCGACGCTGCCAGGCCGACGCTCGCCCTCGAGCGGGTTGGACGCGATCATGCCGGCCTCGGACATGCCGTAGCGTTCGAGGATGCGATGCCCGGTACGCGATTCGAAGGCGCGGTGGGTTTCCGCCAGCAAGGGCGCGGAGCCGGAGACGAACAGCCGCAGCCCGGCGCACTGCGCACGCCCGAGCTCGGGCATCGACAGCAGGCGCGAATAGTAGGTTGGCACCCCCATGAACACGCTGGCCTGCGGCAAGGCGGCGGCGACTGCTTCTGCCTCGAATCGCCGCTGCCACAGCAGCGTGGCACCGCTCGTCAGCGCGCAGTGATTGGCGACGAACAGCCCGTGCACGTGAAACATCGGCAGCGCGTGCAGCAGCACGTCACGCTCGCTGAAGCCCCAGGCGGACACCAGCGCGGCCGCATTGCTCGAGAGGTTGCGATGGGTGAGCATCGCGCCCTTCGAGCGGCCGGTGGTGCCGGAGGTGTAGATGATGACCGCGAGCGTATCGGCGGCGGCTTCGATAACGTCACATTCCGGGCTCGCGCCCTCTGCCTGCTCGGCGAGGCTGCCGGCGCCCTGTTCGTCCAGGGTAAGTACCGGACAGCGCGCCGCCGCTGCCGTCAGTTCCGCGAACAGCGCTGCCGACTGCGGTCGGCACACAACGAGACGCGGGTCGGCGTCGCCGAGAAAATGCTCGAGTTCGGCGCGCTGATACGCGGTGTTGAGCGGCACGTAGACGATGCCTGACCGCAGGCAGGCCAGGTACAGCCACAGCGACTGCGGCGACTTGTCCAGCTGAGCCACTATGCGGTCGCCGCGCGCGAGGCCTGCGTTGCGCAAAGCGTTCGCATACTGCCCGGCGGCGGCATGCAGTTCGGCATAGGTGAATCGTTCTCCGCTGTCCGCGGCGAGCGCCGTCTTGCCGGGCAGCGCCCGCGCAATTGCCGCGACGCGCGCATACAGGTTGTGCGGACTCAAGCGGCGACCACGCTGTCGATCACCCCCGCAGTCAGCGCCTGCTCCAGATCGCTGTCCTGCGGCGATTGACGAAGAATCTTCTCCACCGCGGCCTTGGGCAGGACCCGCACGCTTGCCTGCGGCCGCGCCTGCACCCTTCGGGCGGGTGCCGCCAGCGCGACGTAGATGCCGCCGGCAGCTTCGCCGCCGATCTCCAGCCGGATATCGTTGCCCATGCCGGCCCGCTGCGCGATGCACAGTGCGGCGTGGGCCACGTACTCGGACAGCACCAGCGCTTCGTCTGCGCGGCTGGGCGTCTGTCCGGGAGAATCGAGCAACAGCGTCAGCGTGGCACCGGGGTCGAGATGCAGCATGCAATCGGCCAGCCGCCACAGCGCCAGCGCGCCAACCGGCGCGCCGGTGGCGAATGCCGCCAGTGCCTGCGCGGCGCTTGCAGCGACGGGGGCGTGGCCGGCCCTGACCAGCCGCTGCTCCAGCCGGTGATGCTGCGCCGGCAAATCGGGCGCAGTCGGGGATGTCGAAGCGAGCAGCGCGCTCAGAGCCTGACGAAAGCCCACCGCCGAATCGCCGCACACCCGCTCCACCGCCTTCGAGGCAGCCCGCGCCCGGGCCCCATAGAGCGAGCGCACGGCGGCCGCGTCTGCCGAATCGAGCTCCTGCGGGCCGGCCAGCGCCTCGATCACGCCCGGACCCGACATGCCGTAGCGCGTCGCGGCGCAGGCCGCACGCGCGCTGCAGGTTGCCGCCAGCATGCTGGCGCCGCCGAAGCAGTCGCGCGCGAGCAGCGCGATCATCGGCACGCCCGCAAGGCGTGCGTCGAGGACCTCGCGGTACAGGCGGCGAAAAGCGCCAAGGGCCGGCAGTCCCTCGTCAAGACGCGCGCCGGCCGAATCCAGCACCAGCACCAGCGGCGAGCCATCGTCGCGACAGCGGCGAAGCAGCGCCGCCACCGCGGCGCTTTCCGCGACGCCGAGCGAACCGCCGGCGGCGCGGCGATCGGTCAGTGCCACCCTGAGCCTGCGTCCGGCGGCCCGGGCTTCGCCGGCGAGCAGCGTGCCGTGACAGGCAATGCCGGCACCTCCGCGGTCGAACAGCACGGTGGCGCGCTCCTCCGCCGACATGGCGCAGAATCGGACCGGCGCGCTCAGAGCCGACACCACCTGCGGGCAATTTCCTCGTACGCTGCCACTGCCGTCTTAACCCGCTCCAGCACGCAGTATTCATCGGTCTGGTGCGCCATCTGCGGCTCGCCCGGTCCGAGGATGATCGTCGGCGGCGAGCGATACGCCGCGCCGAGCGCCGCAGCGTCGGTGAAATAGGTCGCCGCCTTCGGCTCCGGTCGGCGGCCGAGCAGGGGCGTCATAACTTCGAAGACTTCCTGTATCCACGGGTCTTCCGGCGGCGTGAACACCGGCTCCAGGTCGAGCAGCGTCTCCAGTTCGACCTCCGCCCCGAGCGAGCGCTCGAGCTGGGCCCGGATCTCACCGTGGCGCGACGTCGGCACGCTGCGGATGTCGATGGCGATGACGGCCTCGTCGGGAACCGAGTTGATATTGAGGCCGCCGCGAATGGTGCCCACATTGAGCGTAGCCTGGCCCATCAGCGGATGCGGCGCATTGGCAAACTGGAAGTGCTCCAGCGCCGCGAGCGCCTTGCCGGCCTTGTACACGGCGTTGACGCCGCGCTCGGGTATCGAACCGTGCGCGGTCACGCCGCGGGTGCGGGCGTTCAGCCAGAACGCGCCCTTGTGGCCGACAAAGGGAAAATTCGAGGTCGGTTCGCCGACGACCACCGCCCCGGCGCGGCCGAGCGCGCCCTGGATGCGGGCCAAGTCGAATGCCCCCTGGCAGCCGGTTTCCTCGCCCGCGGTAATCACCAGTTCCAGCCCGGGCGAGCGGGCGAGCCGCGGCGCGAGCATCACGGCGGCGGCAACGAACGCTGCCACTCCGCATTTCATGTCGCTGGTGCCCCGGCCATACAGGCGCCCGTCACCGGTTTCGCCCGCGAACGGGTCGTGCTGCCACCGCGCCGCGCCCAGCGGAACGGTGTCGATGTGGCCGGTGAAGCACAACGGCGCCCGGTCGCCGCCGCCGCCGATTCGAGCCACCAGGTTGGCGCGCCGCTCGCCCATCTTGTGGTAGCGCGTTGTGAAGCCCGCGGCTTCAAGAAGCCCGCCCAGATGTCGGGCGCAGGCTTCTTCGTCGCCCGGCGGATTGATCGTGTTCATGCGAACGATCTCCTTGGTGAGCTCGATCGCATCGATTGCAGTGCTCATGGCAGAAAGCTTCTCCCGTGTTGTTCTTCAGTGAGCCTGTCCAAAATACGCGTCGCGCACCTGCGGCGCCTGCTGCAGGGTGGCCGCATCGCCGGCCGCGGCGATGCGGCCCTGCGCCAGCACATAGCCGCGGTGCGCGATCGCCAGCGTTTGCCGCACGTTCTGTTCGACCAGCAGGACGCTCACGCCTGTTTCATTGATCCGGCGAATCACCGCGAAGTTCTCTTTCACGTACAACGGCGACAGTCCAAGCGACGGTTCGTCGACAATCAGCAGGCGCGGCGCTCCCATCAGCCCGCGGCCTATCGACAGCATCGCCTGTTCGCCCCCGGACATGGTGCCGGCAAGCTGGCGAACTCGCGAGCGAAGCTGAGGAAAGACGTCCATCACCTCGGTCAGCCGGCGCGCGATGGCGGCGGAGTTACGCTCGACATAGGCGCCGGCGCGCAGATTCTCCTCCACCGTCATTCTCGGAAACACCCGCCGGCCTTCCGGAATACAGGCGATGCCAAGGCGCACGATCTCGTGAGTGGGAAGCCGGGTGATGTCGCGGCCCTCGAACAGCAGTCGCCCGCGCCGCGCCGGGGTCAGTCCCAGGACAGCCCGGATCAGCGTGGTCTTGCCGGCGCCATTGGCGCCCAGCAGACAGGTAATCTCGCCGCGCGCTGCCCGCATCGACACGCCCGTCAGCACGTCGGCCTGGTCGTATCCGACCACGACGTCTTCGAGTGCCAGCTGCGCATCCGTGCTCATGCTCAGTCCTCGCCCAGGTACGCGCTGCGCACCCGGGAATCGTCCGCCACCTGGCGATAGCTGCCCTCCGCGATCTTTTCGCCATAATTCAGCACCACGCAGCGGTCGCTGACCCGCTCGATCACGCCCATCTCATGCTCGATCAGCACCATGGCAAGCTCGGGGTGCTCGCTGCGGGTGGCCAGCAGATCGTCCATCAGCGCGCGGGTTTCTTCCTGCGTCATGCCCGCCGACGGCTCGTCGAGCAGCAAAATCCGCGGGTCGCTGATCAGCGCGCGGCACACTTCGACCCGCCGCCGGTCGATCATTGGCAGCTGCGCCACCGGATCGAACAGCCGCGCCGCCAGCGGCGCGCTGAAGCGGCGCAGCAGCTGCCGAGCCTGTTCGACGTTGCGTTCGATGTCGGCCCGCAGTCGCGCGCGATGCAGAACATTACCCAGCAACCCGGCGTCCAGGCGGCGGTGATTGCCGATCATCAGGTTGTCGAAGACCGACAGGGACAGCGCCAGGCGCAGGCGCTGAAACGTGCGGGTGATGCCGGCGCGGTAAACGCGTTGCGGCGACAGCCCGGTAATGTCGTCCGCGCCGAGCTGGACGCGGCCCGCGCTGGGCCGGTACAGGCCGGTCAGGGCATTGAAAAAGGTTGTCTTGCCTGAGCCGTTGGGGCCGATCAGCCCGACCAGTTCGCCTCGTTCAAGATGGAAGTCGAGTCCGTTGAGCGCGGTGAGGCCACCGAAGCGCACGGTCAGTCCCTGCGCGCTGAGCAGCGTCGAGCTCATGCGCGCTTCCACCCGGCAAAGTATTCGCGCATCCGGCGCGGCAGCAGGCCGTCCGGCCGGAAGACGAGAATCAGCATCACGACCACCGCGAACAGCAGGAAGCGGTACTCCTGAATGAGCTGCAGCTTCTCCGGCAGAACGACCACCAGCAGGGCAGCCGGTATCACGCCGAGCGGGTTGCCGAGTCCGCCGAGAATCACGATCGATACCATGATCAGCGAGTCGCCGAAGGTGAAGCTGGTCGGCGCAATGTAGCCCAGCATCATCGCGTAAATGCCGCCAGCCAGCCCGACCAGAAAATTGCCGAGGGTGAAGGCGAGTATTTTCCAGCGGGCAATGTCGATGCCGAAGCAGGCGGCGGCCGTTTCGTCTACCCGCACCGCGTCGAGGCTCAGGCCCAGCCAGGAGCGTTCCACGCGCTTGACCAGCGAATACGCAAGCAGCGCGAGCACGATCGACAGCGCGGCGTAGCTGGCAAAGAAAGAGATCTCGCGGTCTTCACCGAGCGGGATGCGGCGGTTGAAGGCCCAGCCGAACAGCTCGAGCCCCGGCACCTTGAGTCCCTGCGGACCGCCTAGCGCATCGTTGACCTCGAGAAAGGTTTTGAACAGGACCGCGAACGCGATGGTCACCAGCGCCGCGTAGTGACCGCGCGTGCGCAAGATGGGCAGGATTAGCAACGAACCGATCAGCCCGGCCATAGCGCCGCCAGCCAGCAACACCAGCAGATGGGGCACGCCGGTATGGGTGGCAAGCACCGCGGTGGTGTAGCCGCCGATGCCGAAGAATGCCGCTCCGGCGAAATTGGTGATGCCGGCGTAGCCGAACTGCAGCGTCAGCCCCATGCAGGCGGTGGCAAACAGCGCGACGGTGGCCATCATCAGCAACGCGAAATGCGACGAGTGCAGCAGCGCCACCAGCAGCAGCATGGCCGCGCCGGCGGCCAGCGATGCGGCGCGGGGATGCGCGGCACCGGTGGCCTCGAGGCGGGCCGCGACGCCGCTGCGACCGGCGGCATACAGGGTGGCCGCGAGGAGTACCGCGAGCACGGCGATTTCCCACTGCGCTTCGGCGCGCAGGAACAGGCCGGTAAACAGCGCGCAGCCCGCAAGCGCCGCGAGCGCCAGCGCAATGTCGATGCGGGCAGCGCGCTTGCTCATACCCGCTCCGCCGGCGTTTCCGAGATCAATCCGGTCGGCTTCCACGCCATGACCAGGATGACCGCGGCAAAGGCAAACACGTCCTTGTAGGCCGGCACGGCAAACCACACCGCCCCTGCCGTCTGCAGCGCGGCAAAGAGGAATCCGCCGAGAATCGCGCCGAGCACGCTGCCGAGGCCGCCGACGACCGCACAGCTGAAACCGATCACCCCGAGCAGCAGGCCCATCGAGAAGTTCACTTCGCTGTAATACAGACCGTTGGCGACACCGGCGAGCGCAGCCAGCGCAGAGCCCAGCGCGAAGGTCGCCAGTACCACGGCGCGAAAGTCGATGCCCATGACCCGGGCGGTTTCGGCATCCTGAGCCACGGCGCGGATGGCGAGCCCGAGGCGCGAGCGGGTGATGAAGATGTGCAGCGCGAAGATCGCGGCAAGTCCACCCAGCACGATGATGGCGCTGTCGTAGCGCAGGGTAAAGTTGCCGATGTCGATCGCCTCGACCGGCAGCAATCGGGGGAACGGCTTCGGGTTCGACCCGTTCGGATAGAACAGGCGCACCGCCTCGCGCAGCGCGAGCCCGAGCATGAGCGTTGCGAGCAGCGTATTGAGCGGCGGCGCACCGCGCAGCGGCAGCACCAGGTACCGCGCGGCAGCCGCCCCGAACAATGCCATCGCCGCAGTGGCCGCGGTAACGATGAGTGCCAGCGCGAGCAGCGGCGAATGCAGGCCGAGGTGCTCCAGCCCGGCGTAGGCGGCCAGGCCGACGAACGCGCCGGCCATCACGACGTCTCCGTGCGAGAACTTGATCACGTCGAGCACGCCAAAAAACAGCGTGAACCCGACCGCGACCATGGCGTAGATGACGCCGAGGACCAGGCCGTTCAGCAGGTATTGACCGAGCAGTCCGGGGTCCATGCGCCGCGTCAGGATGGCCGCGGAAGCTTGCGCTTGCCGCGGGCGTAGTCGCTGTCTTCCCAGATCACCCACCTGCCGTCCTGCACGACGAACTTGGAGATGATCGGGACCGTGTTCTGGCCGTGATCGTCAAACGTGATCGGACCTACCGCAGAGGCATAGTCCCGGGTCGCATTGAGCTGCTTGACGACGCGCCGGCGGTTGGGGCCGACGGCCTCGATTGCGTCGATGACCAGGTTGGTGGCGGCGAAGGCGAATGGTCCATAGGCTTCGGGCGGGTCTCCGTAGCCTTGCTTCGCGTACGCTTCAAGAAACATCGCGCCGCCGGGCAACCGTTCCGCGGGGGCGCCCTCGCGGAATGCGACCGTGCCCTCGGCGAGCGCGCCGGCGCCCTCGATGTAGGCGGCGGAGACGATGCCGGAAGTGCCCTGGAATACGGTGTTCATCCCGAGGCGGTCCATCTGTGAACGGATGCGCACGCCGATCGGCGTAAGGCCGCCGAAGTACAGCACCTCCGGCTTGAGCTCCTTGATCTTGGTGAGTTCGGCGTTGAAGTCCTGCTGGTCGGAGGTGACCCCGAACCGGCCGACAATGGTCCCGCCCTGCGCGGCAAGCGCTTCGGAGAAGTACTTGTCATGTCCCTTGCCGTAATCGGTGGTGTCGTGAATGATCGCCCAGCGACGGTATCCCAGCGCAGTCATGAAGCGCGCCGCGACATCGTTTTGATTGATCATCGTGCCGTTGACGCGATGCACCTCGTCGAAATCGTTGCCATAGGTCACATCGGGCAGCACGGCGCCCCAGACCACCGCGGGCATCCCAAACTTGTGGTAGACATCCACCGTGCCCATCGCGACTGCCGAGCAATAGTGGGCAACCGCGGCAATGACATGATCATCCGCCGCCGCCTTGGTGGCGACTTGCACGCCGATGTTCGGCTTGCATTCGTCATCCAGTACCACGAGCTCATAACGATGCCGGGAACGCGGGTCGGCATTGCGCAGCCGCACCGCAAGGTCGGCGGAATTGCGTCCGCCCAGCCCGTTCGCCGCCACCCCGCCGGTCAGCGGACCGATGAACGCGATCTTCACGGTGTCGGTCGGCGAATCGGCGCAGCCGCCGAGCAACAGTACGAAAAATAATGCGAGCGCGCCGGGATGCACGTAAGCGGGCCTCCGCGTCGGATATGCGCGTGTGCGCTTATAGAATTGTAGTGGGAGGGTAGCGGTCCGCTGTGCCCCGAGTCAACGCAGGCCGGCACGAACAAAAAAAGAGCGGCCCAACGGCCGCTCCTTGCCGGACGAAACCAGGCGAGCTACTTCCGGCGCAGCTTGCGGATGGCGGCGAGCTGGGCGGCGAGCATCGCCAGCTCGCCTTCGACGGTGGCGATCTCCTGCTTGTCCGTCGCACTGCGCAACGCCTCCTCGGCACGCTTCTGCGCCTCGAGCGCCTTTGCCTCGTCGAGATCGTGGCCGCGGATCGCGGTATCGGCGAGTACCGTGACGACCGCAGGCTGCACCTCGAGAATGCCGCCGGCGACGAAGATCAGGTTCTCTTCACCGCCGTCGGCGGGCTTGATGCGCACCGCGCCGGGCTTGATGCGGGTAATCAGCGGCGTATGCCGCGGATAGATCCCGAGCTCGCCCGCCTCGCCCGGCAGGACGACAAACTCCGCCTCGCCGGAATAAATTGACTCTTCCGCGCTGACGACGTCGACATGTAAAGAATTTGCCATTGCTGCTCCCGGTCGATAGGACGCGCCCTCTTACTGCAGGGTCTTGGCCTTCTCGAACGCCTCCTCGATGCCGCCGACCATGTAAAAAGCCTGCTCCGGCAGCTGATCGCACTCGCCGTTCACGATCATCTTGAAGCCACGGATGGTTTCCTTCAGCGGCACGAATTTGCCGGGCGAGCCGGTGAAGACCTCGGCAACGTGGAAAGGCTGGGACAGGAAGCGCTGGATTTTGCGCGCGCGGGACACGGCGAGCTTGTCTTCGGGTGACAACTCATCCATGCCGAGAATCGCGATGATGTCGCGCAGCTCCTTGTAACGCTGCAGCGTCGACTGCACCGCCCGGGTCGTGGTGTAGTGCTCCTCGCCGATGACGTTGGGGTCGACCTGGCGCGAAGTGGAATCCAGCGGGTCCACCGCCGGATAGATGCCGAGCGAGGCGATGTCGCGCGAGAGCACGACGGTCGCATCGAGGTGGCCGAAGGTGGTCGCCGGCGACGGATCGGTAAGGTCGTCCGCCGGCACGTACACCGCCTGGATCGAGGTGATCGAGCCGACCTTCGTCGACACGATGCGCTCCTGAAGCTTGCCCATTTCCTCGGCAAGCGTCGGCTGGTAGCCCACCGCCGACGGCATGCGCCCGAGCAGCGCCGACACTTCGGTGCCCGCCAGGGTATAGCGATAGATGTTGTCGACGAAGAACAGGATGTCGCGGCCCTCGTCGCGGAACTTCTCCGCCATGGTCAAGCCGGTGAGCGCCACGCGCAGGCGGTTGCCCGGCGGCTCGTTCATCTGCCCGAACACCATGCCCACCTTGTCGAGCACGTTCGACTCTTTCATCTCGTGATAGAAGTCGTTGCCCTCGCGGGTGCGCTCGCCGACGCCGGCAAACACCGAAAGGCCGGAGTGCTGCTTGGCGATGTTGTTGATCAACTCCATCATGTTGACGGTTTTGCCGACGCCGGCGCCGCCGAACAGGCCGATCTTGCCGCCCTTGGCGAACGGGCAGATGAGGTCGATCACCTTGATGCCGGTCTCGAGCAGGTCGACCGAGGGCGACAGTTCCGCAAATTTCGGCGCGGGCGCATGAATCGGCCGCATCTCGTCGGCTTTTACCGGGCCGGCCTCGTCGATCGGGCGGCCGAGCACATCCATGATGCGGCCCAGCGTGCCATGGCCGACCGGGATCGAGATCGGCGCGCCGGTGCCCTTCACCTTCATGCCGCGGCGCAGGCCGTCGGAAGAACCCAGCGCGATGCAGCGCACGACGCCGTCGCCGAGCTGCTGCTCGACCTCGAAGGTCAGGCCCTTCTCGGCCAGCCCGCTTTCGCTGGCGTCGCCTTCGAGCTTGAGGGCATCGTAGACGTTGGGCATCGCTTCGCGCGGGAACTCGATGTCGACCACCGCGCCGATGCACTGAACGATTGTTCCGGTTGCTTGTGCCATGGCTTGTCTATCCGTTCAAGTCAGAATGCTGTGCTGTGTAGGGGAGATCAGACCGCCGCAGCGCCGCCGACGATTTCGGCGAGCTCCTTGGTAATGGCAGCCTGACGGGATTTGTTGTAGATCAGCGTGAGCTCGTCGATCAGCGTGGCGGCGTTGTCGGAGGCCGACTTCATCGCCACCATGCGCGCCGACTGCTCCGAGGACATGTTTTCCGCCACCGCCTGGAAGATCACCGCCTCGATGTAGCGGGTGAGCACCTGGTCGAGCACCGTCTTGGCCTCGGGTTCGTAGATGTAGTCCCAGTTGCCTTCCGGCGCACCGAGGCGCTCGCCGGTGACCGGCAGCAGCTGCTCCATGACCGGCTCCTGCTTCATCGTGTTGATGAATCGGGTATAGAACAGCATCACGCGGTCGAAGCGGTCTTCCATGTAGCTGTCGAGCATGATCTTCACCGCGCCGATCATATGCTCCAGCCGCGGGCGGTCGCCCAGGCCCGTGACCTCGGAAACGATGTTCGCGCCGAGGCGCTGCATGAAGCCCAGGCCCTTGTTGCCGATGCAGCAGACGTCGATTTCCTCGCCCTGTCCCTGCCACTCCTTGTACTGGGCCAGCACCATGCGCAACAGGTTGGTGTTGAGCGCGCCGCACAGGCCCTTGTCGGTTGTGACCACGACGATGCCGACTCGCTTCACCGTGTCGCGCTCGACCAGGAAGGGATGGCGATACTCGGGATTGGCGTGGGAGATGTGGGCGGCCACATTGCGGATCTTCTCACCGTAGGGCCGGGCCGCGCGCATGCGCTCCTGCGCCTTGCGCATCTTCGACGCGGCAACCATTTCCATCGCCTTGGTGATCTTGCGAGTGTTCTGCACACTCTTGATCTTGCTGCGGATCTCTTTTGTGCCGGGCATTTGATCAGTTCTCGACCGGTGGGCAATCGTGCGGGGTGCGCGCACCCCGCCCGGTTACATGATCAGTAGGAGCCGTTCTTCTTCCAGTCCTTGATGGCTTCGCCCAGCGCCTTCTCGTCGTCGCCCGCGAGCTCTTTCTTCTCGTCGATGCGCTTCACCAGATCGGCATACTTGCCCTTGATGTAGTCACGCATCGACTTTTCCGCGGCCAGCGCCTTCTTGACGTCGACATCGTCGAGGAAGTTATTGTTGACCGCGAACAGGGTAAGCGCCATTTCCCACACCGCGAGCGGCTGGTATTGAGGCTGCTTCATCAGTTCGGTGACCAGGCGGCCGCGCTCGAGCTGGCGCCGGGTGGCTTCATCAAGGTCGGAGGCAAACTGGGCAAACGCCGCCAGCTCGCGATACTGGGCAAGCGCCAGTCGCACGCCGCCGCCGGTGTCCTTGCGCTTCATGATCTTGGTCTGGGCGGCGCCACCGACCCGCGACACCGACACGCCGGCGTTGATCGCCGGGCGGATACCCGCGTTAAACAAGTCGGTCTCGAGGAAGATCTGTCCGTCGGTAATCGAGATCACGTTGGTCGGCACGAATGCCGACACGTCGCCGGCCTGCGTCTCGATAATCGGCAGCGCGGTAAGCGAACCGGTCTTGCCCTTGACCTTGCCGTCGGTGAAGCGCTCGACCCAGGCCTCCGACACCCGCGCCGCGCGCTCCAGCAGGCGCGAGTGCAGATAGAACACGTCGCCGGGATAGGCTTCGCGGCCGGGGGGGCGGCGCAGCAGTAGCGAGATCTGGCGGTACGCCCAGGCCTGCTTGGTCAAGTCGTCGTAAATGATCAGCGCATCCTGGCCGCGGTCGCGGAAGTACTCGCCCATCGTGCAGCCCGAGTAGGCGGCGATGTATTGCATGGCGGCCGATTCCGACGCGGTCGCGGCCACCACGATGGTGTAGTCCATCGCCCCGTACTCTTCGAGCTTGCGCACCACGTTTGCCACCGTCGAGGCTTTCTGGCCGATGGCGACATACACACAGAAGAGGTCCTTGCCCTTCTGGTTGATGATGGTGTCGACCGCCACCGCGGTCTTGCCGGTCTGGCGGTCGCCGATGATCAGCTCGCGCTGGCCGCGGCCGATCGGCACCATCGAGTCGATGGCCTTGAGACCGGTCTGCACCGGCTGCGACACCGACTTGCGCCAGATCACGCCGGGCGCGACTTTTTCGATGACGTCGGTTTCCTTGGCGTTGATCGGGCCCTTGCCGTCGATCGGCTGCCCGAGGGCGTCGACGACGCGCCCGATCAGTTCGGGGCCCACCGGCACCGCGAGAATGCGGCCGGTGCACTTGACCGTGTCGCCCTCGGTGATGTGGGTGTAGTCGCCGAGCACCACCGCGCCGACCGAGTCGCGCTCGAGGTTCAGCGCCAGGCCGAAGGTGTTGCCGGGAAACTCCAGCATCTCGCCCTGCATCACGTCCGACAGGCCGTGAATGCGGCAAATTCCGTCAGTCACCGAGACAACGGTACCCTGGGTGCGCGCCTCGGAAGCGGTTGCAAGATTCTCGATCTTGCTCTTGATCAGTTCGCTGATCTCGGAAGGATTCAACTGCATGGATCAATGCTCCTATTTCGAAAGGGTCGCGGCCATCTGTTGCAGCCTGCCGCGCACCGAGGCATCCCAGACCTTGTCGCCAACCTGCACCTTGATTCCGCCGATCAGCTCGGGATCCACGTCGACCGCCGGACTGACGTTTTTCTTGTAGCGGTTCGAAAGCACCGAGACGATCTGGCGCAGCTGCGCGTCATCAAGGGGATAGGCGGTGCTGATGCGGGCTTCCACCAGGCCTTCATGCTCGGCCTTGAGCTGCTCGAACAAGTGGCGCAGCTCGGGCAGCACCACGAGCCTGCCGTTGCGCACCAGCAGCTGGACGAAGTTGCGGGCGTTGCCATCCAGGCGCTCGCCGCAGATCGAGAGCATCAGGCGCTCGACGTCGGCGGTGGTCACCTTGGGATTGGCCAGCGCCGCCTGCATCTGCGGGTCTTCATATACTGCAGCCATCAGCGCCAGGGCGCTTGACCACTTATCAAGCTCTCCGCGCTCCTTGGCCAGGCCGAATGCGGCTTCCGCGTAAGGCCGGGCGATCGTGACCAGTTCAGCCATCGATATTTACCTGAGTTCCGCTTCCAGTCCCTGCAGCAGCTGCGCATGGACTTTCGCGTCGATCTCGCGCTTCAAGATCTTCTCCGCGCCGGTGACGGCCAGCACCGAGACCTGGGCGCGAAGCTGCTCCTTGGCGCGGTTAACCTCCTGCGCGATTTCTGCCTTGGCGGCGGCCACGATTCGGTCGCCTTCCGCCTTCGCGTTGCCACGCGCCTCCTCGACCAACTGGGCACCGCGCTTTTCTGCCTGACCGATGATCTCGGCCGCCTGGTTGCGCGCCTCCTGCAGCACTTCGGCCGCACGCTTGGCGGCGAGCTCCAGGTCCTGTTTGCCGCGCTCTGCGGCGGCCAGGCCGTCAGCGATCTGCTTCTGGCGATCGTGCATCGCTTTCTGCAGCGGCGGCCAGATGTACTTCATCGTCAGCCAGATGAAGACCCCGAACCAGATGACATGGCCGAGCAATGTCGCGTTGATGTTCACGCTCGCCTCCCGAAATCAGAGATCAGTCGGATCAGCCGCCTACCGCCTGCTGCACGATGGCGATGAAGGGGTTGGCGAACAGCATATACAGGCCGATACCAACGCCGATCATTGTCACCGCGTCAAGCAGACCGGCGACGATGAACATCTTGACCTGCAGGGTCGGGATCATCTCCGGCTGGCGGGCCGCGCCTTCCAGGAAGCGGCCGCCGAGAATACCGAAGCCGATGGCGGTTCCCAGCGCGCCCATGCCGATCAGCAGCGCAACCGCGATTGCCGTCATGCCCAACACCGATGAAATTTCCATTCTCTATCTCCTAGGACTGAATTGTGAGTGACCAAAAAAACCGGTAAACCGGATCGCCTTCCGCGCTCAGTGGCTCTCCGCAGCCAAGCTCATGTACACGATGGTCAGCATCATGAATACGAACGCCTGCAGCGTGATGATGAGGATGTGGAAGATTGCCCAGGGCAGGGCCAGCGGGAGCTGCCACACGCCGAGCAGTGCGATCAGGATGAATACCATCTCGCCCGCGTACATGTTGCCGAACAGTCGCAGCGAGAGCGAGATCGGCTTGGCGACATCCTCGATGACCCGGAACAGCAGATTCACCGGAAACAGCCATTTGCCGAAGGGCACTGTCAGGGCTTCGTGCAGGAAGCCACCGACGCCTTTGTGCTTGAAGTTCATGCCCAGCATGATCGCGAACACCGTGAGCGACATCGCGAAAGTAAGGTTCGGATCGGTCGTGGGTACTTGCTTGAAGTACTCCACGCCGAACGCGTGCAGGACCAGCGGGATGAAGTCCACCGGAATCAGGTCCATGGCGTTCATCAGGAACACCCAAACGAATATCGTGATGGCCAGCGGCGTGACCAGGTTGCTCTTGGCGTGGAAGGTGTCCTTGACCTGAGCGTCGACCATCGAGACCACCATCTCGATGAAGTTCTGAGCGCCGGTGGGCACGCCGGCCGTCGCTCGCCGAGCCACCCGCATCATCAGGAAGAATGCGACAAAGCCCAGAACGCCGGAGACGATGAAGGTGTCGAAATGGAGCGTCCAGAACCCTTCGCCGACGGCGAGGTTGGTCAGGTGGTGGGAGATGTACTCGGCGGAAGTCGGCGCGCCTTCGGTGGGCGTACTCATTGTTGATCTCAGACTCTGTCAAACATCATCAAGGCCGCCCAGTACACCAGCAGGGTGGCGATATAGGCGATAAACAACGGCACAACTGCGACGTCACGAAACCAGGCGAAGGTGGCGCCGAAGAGCAGCACCGTCAGCCCGAGCTTTCCCATCTCTGCCGCGAAGTGCACCGACATCAGCTTCTGCGCCGGCGCATTTCGCGCCCGAATCACCCGCCAGACATAAAAACCGCCCGGCACTACCGCAATCAGGCCCCCGGCCGCCGCCGATGTGGCGGCCCTGACACCCGACGCTGCCCCGAATCCAGCCACCACGACAGCGGCAACGGCTAGCTGCAGTCCGAGGATGGCCAACAGTTGGCGGATCATCGACTTGCCGGACCTGGCTGCAGCATGACCCCGGTGTGCGGCCGCAGCAAATTCAAAAAAGACCAAAATTTTATTGGGGTTATGAAGACCCTGTCAACGAAACCCGCGTATCGCGCCGCAAAAAAGCGGCTCACCCGCGCAGCCGCGCGAGGAGATCGTCGAGTTGGTCGAGGCTGCCGTAATCCACGGTCAGCCGCCCGTGGCCGTGTTTCCCATGGGCAATGGTGACCTTGGCGCCAAGGGTTTCCGACAGCTCCTCCTCCAGCGCGACGATGTCGCGATCCTTGCGCGCCGGGCGCTTCTCCGGCTTCTTCGGCACGGCGGCACGCTCGCCGACCAACTGCTCGGTCTCGCGCACCGACAACCCTAGGGCCACCACGCGCTGGGCCAGTGCGACCTGGCGCTCGGCGTCGACCGCGAGCAGCGCCCGCGCATGGCCCATGTCCAGCGCGCCCTGCATCAGCAGATCCTGCACGGGTTTCGCCAGCGACAGCAGGCGCAACAGGTTGGTGACGGCGCTGCGCGAGCGACCGACCGCCTGGGCTGCCGCCTCATGCGTCATCCTGAACTCGTCGATGAGGCGCTGGATGCCGGCGGCCTCTTCCAGCGGGTTGAGATCCTCGCGCTGGATGTTCTCGATCAGCGCCATCGCCAGCGCGGTGTTATCGGGCACCTCTCTCACCACCACCGGCACCTGCGCGAGGCCGGCGGCGCGGGCGGCGCGCCAGCGGCGCTCGCCGGCGATGATCTCGTAGCGGTCGTACTCGACCGGGCGCACCAGGATCGGCTGGATCACGCCCTGCACCCGGACCGAAGCGGCGAGTTCCTCGATCGATGCCGGATCCATTCGCGTGCGCGGCTGGTAGCGCCCGGGGCGTAGCCGGTCTACCGGCAGTTGCGCCAGCGGCTGCTCCCCCGCCGGCTGCTCGTCACCCGCCGCGAGCAGGGCATCCAGCCCGCGGCCCAGTCCTCTCAGTTTCGCCATTTTCTGTCTTCCTCAGGCAGTGCGCCCCATGACTTCGCCGGCCAGCGCTAGGTACGCCAGCGCACCTTTGGATTGCCGGTCAAAGGTCAGCGCCGGCAGGCCGTGGCTGGGGGCTTCCGCCAGCCGGACGTTGCGCGGTATCACTGTGCGGTAAACCTTGTCGCCGAAGTGCTGCTGCAGCTGATCGGAAACCTGCTGCGACAAGGAATTGCGCGGGTCGTACATGGTGCGCAGCAAGCCTTCGATCTCCAGTGCAGGGTTGAGATGGCTGCGTACCTTCTTGATCGTCTGCACCAGGTCGCTCAGGCCTTCCAGGGCGTAGTACTCGCACTGCATGGGAATCATCACCGCGTGCGCAGCCGTCAGCCCATTCACTGTCAACAGGTTCAGCGCGGGCGGGCAGTCGATGATGATGTAGTCGTAACCATTTGCGACCTCTGCGAGCGCCTGCTTCAGCCGTGTCTCTCGCTGCGGCAGATCCACGAGCTCGACTTCGGCACCGGCCAGTTCCCGGTTGGCGGGCACGATGTCGTAGCCGCCGCTGTCGCTTCGCAGTCGCGCCATGCGGATAGCGGAGGCACCAAGCAGCACCTGGTACACCGTGGTGCGCGCCGCCCGCTTGTCGACGCCGCTGCCCATGGTGGCGTTGCCCTGCGGGTCGAGATCGACCAGCAGCACCCGCTTGTCGGCCATCGCCAGGCCGGCGGCGAGATTTATCGACGTTGTCGTCTTGCCGACCCCGCCCTTCTGATTGGCCACCGCCAGGATGCGCGCCATGTCAGTTACCCAATCGCCGCAACGGATCGATAGTCACGAGATGCCGTTCTGCGCGCAGGCCCGGCACCTCCAGCCGCAGCACGCGTTCGACCACACCCGCGGGCAGCTGCGACAACTCCTCGTCGGGGTACACGCCTTTCATTGCCAGCAGCCTGCCCCCGGGCGCGCACAGGTGCCCTGCGCTCGCCAGGAACTCCGGCAAATCAGAGAACGCACGGGAGATCACGCCGTCGAACAGCGCCGTCGGCCGGTAGGCTTCCACCCGCGAGGGCACCGTCGTGACGTTTGCCAACCCAAGCTGGCCCACCACCTGACGCAGGAACGCACACTTCTTCTGGTTGCTTTCGAGCAAGGTAACCGGTCGCATCGGGTTGGCAAGTGCAATGGGAATGCCGGGCAGCCCAGCGCCCGAACCGACGTCGACCAACGCGCCGGCCGGCAGGTGCGGCACAACCGCGAGGCAATCGAGCAGGTGATGACTTACCCACTGCGAAGAATCCCGGATCGCCGTTAGGTTGTAGACGCGGTTCCACTTCTCGAGCAGTACGAGATAGTCCCGCGCGCGCGCTGCGGCCGCCGGGTCCAGGGCGCGCCGCACTGCGTCCCACGATCGGTCTGCCGTTGCCGCGATCAACGGCGCCGCCCGCTGGCGTCGACAGTCGCGGGCTCCGCACCGCGCCGCTTGAGGTGCACCAGCAGCAGAGAGATCGCCGCGGGCGTGATTCCGGAGATGCGCGAAGCCTGGCCGAGCGTTTCCGGGCGCTGCTGTTGGAGCTTTTGCTGAACCTCGATCGACAGGCCGCGCACGCTGCCGTAGTCGAGGTCGGCGGGCAACGCTAACGATTCGAACTGTGCCTGGCGCAGGACCTCGGTGCGCTGGCGCTCGACATAGCCTTCGTACTTGGTCGTGGTTTCGATCTGTTCGACCACCTGCTCGTTGTTCTCCCCCGGCCCGATACCGGGCAACTGCATCAACTGCCGATAGCTCACGTCCGGCCGGCGCAGCAGCTCGAGCGCGGTGCATTCGCGCTCCAGCGCCTGACCCAGAACGGCGTGAATCGCCTGGGCGCCGATGATGCGCGGGTTGATCCAAGCGCTGCGCAAGCGCTCCGTCTCGCGCGCGATGGCCTCGCGCTTGGCTTCGAAGGCGCGCCAGCGATTCTCGTCCACCAGGCCCAACGAGCGCCCGGTATCGGTCAGGCGCAGATCCGCATTGTCCTCGCGAAGACTCAAGCGGTACTCCGCGCGGCTGGTGAACATGCGGTATGGCTCACTCACGCCGCGCGTGATGAGGTCGTCGACCAGCACGCCGAGATACGCTTCGTCCCGACGCGGGCACCAGGCCGGCTCGCCGCGGAGCTGACGCGCGGCATTGACCCCAGCCAGCAGGCCCTGCGCGGCCGCTTCTTCGTAGCCGGTGGTGCCGTTGATCTGCCCAGCGAAGAACAACCCGCCAATGGCCTTAGTCTCGAGGGATGCCTTCAGGCCGCGCGGATCGAAGTAGTCGTATTCGATCGCGTAGCCCGGCCTGAGGATATGCGCTTTCTCTAATCCTTTGATCGAGTGAATGATTTCGATCTGTACATCGAACGGGAGGCTGGTCGATACGCCGTTGGGATAGATCTCGTTGGTGGTCAGCCCCTCGGGTTCCAGGAAGATCTGGTGCGACGCTTTATGGGCAAACCGGGTAACCTTATCCTCGATTGAAGGGCAATACCGCGGCCCGATACCCTCGATCACGCCGGTGAACATCGGCGACCGGTCGAGACTGCGACGAATGAGTTCGTGCGTGCGCTCGTTGGTATGGGTAATCCAGCACGGCCGCTGTGCGGGGTGTTGGTCACGACGGCCCAGAAAGGAGAACACCGGCACTGGAACATCGCCAGGCTGCTCCTCCATGACGCTGAAATCGATACCCCGGGCATCGAGCCGCGGTGGCGTGCCCGTCTTCAACCGCCCTACCGGCAGCTTGAGCTCACGCAGCCGGTGGGCGAGCGAGATCGAGGGCGGGTCGCCGGCCCGTCCAGCCTGGTAGTTCTGCAGTCCAACATGGATCAGGCCGGACAGGAATGTTCCGGTCGTCAGCACCACCGCTTGCGCACGAAAACGCACGCCGAGTTGGCTGACGACGCCGACGACTCGGTCTTGCTCGACCAGGAGGTCGTCGACTGCCTGCTGGAACAGGGTTAACCCGGGCTGATTTTCCAGGCGATGCCGAATGGCTTGCTTGTACAGCAGCCGGTCAGCCTGGGCACGTGTCGCCCGAACCGCAGGCCCTTTACTGGCATTGAGGATGCGGAACTGAATTCCAGCTTCGTCGGTCGCGGCCGCCATGGCCCCACCGAGCGCATCTATTTCCTTGACGAGATGGCCTTTTCCAATGCCGCCGATGGACGGATTGCAGGACATCTGACCGAGGGTCTCGATGCTGTGTGTCAGCAACAAGGTGCGGCTGCCGGCACGAGCGGCGGCCAGGGCGGCTTCCGTGCCCGCATGCCCGCCTCCGACCACAATGACGTCGAACTCGACCGGATATTGCATTTCAGCGCCTTCAGAGAGCGGCGAATGATACCGGATCGACCGGAGCGGCCCAAGCCAAACCGGGTATGTTTCACGTGAAACATTGCCGTTGCTCTAACGACAACTGTTCCACGTGAAACACCCTGCTCAGCCGACGATGAGATCCCAGGCCAGCTTTGCCATCAGAATGACCACCACCCCCACAAAGACCCGGCGGATGAATCCCGTACCGTGACGCAGCGCGAGGCTGGCGCCGGCATAGCCGCCGGCGAGATTGGCCAGCAGCATCGGGACGGCGATCCCGTACTCAACGTTGCCGAGCCCCACAAAAACCCCGAGCGCGCCTGCGTTGGTCCCCAGGTTCAGCAGCTTGGCCGTCGCCGCCGCACCGAGGAAATCCCGCCCGAACCAGCGCGCATAGGCGTACATGAACAGGCTTCCGGTACCCGGCCCGGCAAACCCGTCATAAAGTCCTAAGGCCCCGGCGCACATGTGCTCCGCCTGCCGGCTCCCAACCCTCGGACGCGCCTCCAGCCCGAAACGTGGTTTCGTCAGCGTTTGTACGAAAGCCGTGATCAGAAGCACCAGAATTGCCACCCGGAGAATCGACTCCGGCGCATACGAAGCGAGACCTGCCCCCATGGCGCCACCTGCCAGCGCCATCAACGCGACCGTCCGGAGCGCCCGCCATTGCCCCGGAACAGCCCGTGCATAGCGGGCCGAGGCAACGGCGGTGCCGGCGATCGCCACGAGCTTGTTCGTGCCCAACAGCGCCGCCGGCGCGGCGCCGGGCAGCAAGGCGAACAGCGCCGGCACCTGGATCAGGCCACCGCCCCCGGCAATCGCGTCGACCAGCCCGGCAAAGAAAGCCAGAGCGCACAGCAGGACGGCTTCGCTTGCCACTACTTGCCTATGCAGAAACGCGAAAAAATCTCGCCGAGGAGATCGTCCGCGGTTACCGCCCCGGTGATCTCGCCGAGCGCCCGATGCGCCTGCCGCAGTTCTTCCGCCAGCAGCTCCAGCCCGGACAGTGAGCGCCCGGCGCGTTCAAGTGCCGCCGTACAGTCGTGCAGAGCCGCCAGGTGGCGTTCGCGCGCCATGAACGCGGCCTCACCATCCCCTTGCCAGCCGGCAGCCTCAAGAATGCCCTGGCGCAGCAGTTCGATCCCGTCACCTGTCTTGGCCGACAGCCATATCGTTAACTCCGACCCCGCTTCGGATCGTTTCGCGGGCTCACCAGAGAGATCTATCTTATTGATAATATGAATTATTCTGGCGGATGCCGGCAGTCCAGACGGCAGCACGTCGACGTCGCCCGACGCATCAGCCAGCGCCTCGGTCACCCACAGCACGACATCCGCACGCGCAATTTCCCGCAACGTGCGCTCGATGCCGAGCCGCTCCACCCGGTCCGCACTGTCGCGCAGCCCGGCAGTGTCGACGACATGAATCGGCACGCCCTCAATCGCCAGCTCATAGCGCAGCGCATCGCGGGTCGTGCCGGGCACGTCGGTCACGATTGCGACTTCCTCCTGCGCGAGGCGATTCATCAAGCTGGACTTGCCGACGTTGGGCTTTCCCACCAGCACCGCGCGGGTGCCCTCTCTGAGCAACCGCCCTTGAACGGCCTGCGAGCGCAGATCGCGAAGGCGTCCAGCAAGTTGCTGCAGCCGCTCGGGGATCGCCGCATGTCTCAGCACATCCAGTTCTTCTTCGGGGAAGTCGAGCACCGCTTCGACGAGTACGCGCATGTCCAGCAGATCGCGTGCGATCGACTCGATCCGTTCGGAGAAAACCCCCGACAGCGTACGCATCGCACCACGCACCGCCGCCGCGACGCGAT